>CAZQOI010000098.1:0-8970 GCA_964594905.1 uncultured Granulosicoccaceae bacterium | reverse complement strand
AGTATTAACCTTGTTGCGCCAGCGCGAAAAACAAACCGCCTTCCTGCCACAGTTCTACATCAACGCCATCGATGCGGTTACTGCGACCTTGAATGCGCTTGAGTTCGCTGGTGCTGCGGGTGACAAACAGGCTGACGGGTTTGCCAGATTCTTGATCCTGAAATTTAACGTGGGCAGACAGATTTCCGACCAAAGAGCAATAGCGAGCACCTATCAGTTTGACATCCGTTTTGACAACATCGGGTAAGACCAGCGTAAAAGGGAGCTGTTGCATCGAATCATCAAGGCTTGCGAGATCATCTCCGTAGTATTCAAGATCGAGACGCGTACCGTGGTTCATGGCGACTTCCCGAAACGTACTGTCAGCACGTTCTTGAACTGATCCGGAAGTATGTATAAACAAAGCAACTGTTGCGATCATTGCTGCGGCAAGACCTGCACGAAGTAGTGGATGTTGTACTTGCTGTACACAGGCCTTGGTCTTTAAACGAAAACGACTCCAAAGCGAAGAGTTCTGTTTTTTTCTGGTGCTTACGTCAATCAGTTGATCCAGTCGTGACTGGGGTAGAGTCAGAGATTGATAGTAAGACTTGACGCGTTTGTCGTGTTCATTCATTTAGCGCGTCTCCTTGATTTTTAAGAACGCTCAGACTTGGGCTTTGCGCAGACTCCATATAAGTCTTCAGTTTACCTTTCGCACGGTGTATCAAACTCAATACAGAGCCGCGAGGTTTATCGGTCAGGGTTGCTATTTCAGCAGCTGTGTGACCTTCGAACACCCACAGGAACAACGCTTCACGTTCTTCATCTCTGAGCTTTGCCAAGCCTTCTGACAATTGTAAATCTTCACTTGCATAGTTTGACGGATCATCGGATGAGAAGATCATATGCTCGTGATTGTCGAGACTATCTTTAGGAAAGCGTCGACGGTGACGAAATTCGTCTATGTACAGATTGCGAATGACCCGAAACAGCAGGCCTCTATCAGGTTCAGGGCCGTGCGATTCCACGACTCTCAACCAGGCTTCATGCACGAGATCTTCCGCGAGCTCAAAATGAGAGCACAAGGCATGGGCATAACGAAATGCCGAATGCAGCAATTCTGCCAATGCCTTGTGAGACTCATCCACCAAGAGTTACCCGTTGATTACCCAGCCGAATGTTCGAATTCGGCTCGTTCGTTGATAGCCCGGATAATACCTTCATGGCTACCGGCGATTGAGCCGCCTGTCAGGTACTTACCGTTGATAACGACACTTGGTACCCCAGTGATGCCCGCTTGTTTGGCCAATGAAATAGAGCGTCGCAAGGCAGTTTGCACAGCGAAGGATTCCATGGTTTTGGCGAATTTTTCGGCGGAGACTCCAAGATCCAGTGATTCAACAAAGCTGGCTATTTTCTTCGGATCTCTCATTGGCTTGCGATCTTGATGAATCGTATTGAACATCTCATCGAAGAAGCCTGACGTGATTCCTAGCGCCTCAGCGGCATAAAAAGCCCGCGAGTGCTGTTCCCAGGATGGATTCAAGGGCGGCGCTTCGCGGATGAAATCTACATACTCTGGTTTTGCAGCAGCCCAGGCATTGATGGCGGGTTCAAATGCATAACAATGCGGGCATCCAAACCAGAAAAATTCGAGGACCTCGACTCGCGATTCATCTCTTGTCGCGAATGGGGTTTTGATCGTTTGATAGCCCTGAGCTGATTGCGCCTGCAGGGTCGCCATTGGCAGCGATGCACCGAGAAGCGTCGCAGCACCGAGACCGGCGGCAGTCGTCAAGAAGTGTCGACGCTTTGGCTGCACGATACACTGTGCGGGTTCTGATTCGGGAGATGCGGGCGTGGACAGAAAATCACTGTTCGTGCTCATTAGGTACTTGACTCCATGCTGTCGTGAATATGGTTTGAATCGCTTAGATCTGGTATTCGATCCTGATCGTTTAACGAATGGTGAGCTTTTTTGATTGCGATTTGACTCGCTGAGGCATCAAAAAAGCGGTTCGTCGACGATCTTTGCTCAAATGATCGCTATTATTAAGAGTATGAGTCCGTTTGGACTCGTTTCCGGAAAAAGCGTTCCAAGCAACATGCGAGTACAGGTAGCAATTGTCGGCGGTGGACCCTCGGGCCTGCTGCTAGGCCAGCTATTACACAAAGCTGGCATTGAAGCCGTAGTGCTTGAGCGCAAGACGCGAGAATATGTTCTGTCCAGAATCCGCGCCGGCGTGCTCGAGCGTGGTTTGGTTGATCTGATGAGCGAGGCGGGAGTCGACCAGCGCCTCAAGGCCGAGTCGCTTGTTCACGACGGCACGGTTATCTCGATCAACAATGAACACTTCGCGATTCCATTCAAAGAGCATATTGACAAATCAGTCACTGTTTATGGGCAGACAGAGTTGACGCGAGATTTGTATAACGCGCGTGAAGCCGTAGGCGCGGCGACACTATTTAATGTAGAAAATGTAGTGCTGAATGATTTGGACTCCGAACGTCCCAGCATTGATTGCAATGTAGGAGGGAGTCCGCTTCACATCGACTGTGACTTTATCGCTGGTTGTGACGGCTTTCATGGCGTCAGCCGCCAACATATTCCAAATTCAGTTCGTCGCGAATATGAAAAGGTATTTCCATTTGGCTGGTTGGGAATTTTATCGGAGACTAAACCCGTTCATGATGAACTGATCTATAGCAATTCCGACAGAGGTTTTGCCTTGTGCTCAATGCGTAACGAGAATCTCAGTCGTTACTATGTGCAGTGTCGTACTGATGATGACATAGCTAACTGGAGCGATAAGCGTTTCTGGGAAGAATTGAAAAGGCGAATACCGGATTCCTTTGCAGACACTATTGACACAGGACCCTCGATCGAAAAATCGATAGCGCCACTTCGCTCTTTCGTCTGTGAACCGATGCGCTGGGGTAAGCTCTTCCTGTGTGGCGATGCTGCCCATATCGTTCCACCCACTGGCGCAAAAGGTCTTAATACGGCAGCGTCTGATGTTCATTATATTTATCAGGCGCTAACTCGTTGGTACACCGATAACGATCAAGCCGGACTTGATGACTATTCGGCGACTGCCTTGGCTCGGGTGTGGAAAGTGGAACGATTCAGTTGGTGGATGACATCAATGCTGCATCGATTTCCCGAGCACTCGGCGTTTGATCTGAAGATACAGGAGGCCGAGATTCAATTTCTTCGCCAAAGTAAAGCCGCGCAGGCCAGTCTCGCCATCAATTACGTGGGTTTGCCTTATTGATCCTTACCGTAAGATTTGCAAGCTGCGCATCTGCTGCAGTATTTGGTATGTTTAGGTCACGTTGAAATCTAAGGAGTACGCAAAGTGCGTTTAAAGAAATTATCTACGGTAGCTGCATCAGCTGTTTTGCTGACGCTCGCTACTGTTGCTATCGCCGCTGACGGACCACATGACAAGGCGATCAAAGCCCGTCAGGCCATGTTTCAGCTTTACAGCTTCAATTCCGGCATTCTCACGGATATGGCAAAAGGTAAGCGTGACTACGATGCTGCTGTTGCTACTGAAGCTGCGGAAAATCTTCTGGCTGCTGCTAGCCTAGGGCAATCTCAGTTCTGGCCTCAGGGTTCAGATAACGCCACAGACGGTAATGCGAAAACTCGAGCACTGCCTGAAATCTGGTCAACGTTTCCAGCCATCACTGAAAAAGCAGATGCACTGAAAACAGCTGCAGCCGCTCTCGCGCCAGTGGCTGGCAATGGACTTGATGCACTGAAAGGTGCGATTGGTGATGTCGGTGCTTCCTGCAAGGGATGCCATGATGACTATCGAGCAAAAAGACAATAATTCGAATTCTGCCGCAGACGACTTACTCGCTGAGTCGCTTAGTAAAGAATCACGCCGGGTCCCCGGCGTGATTGCTATATGGGATGCGTGGACCAGGCTATTTCATTGGTCGCTCGCTGTATCTGTTTTGTTTTTGTTGTTCTCCGGAGAAACCGGATTCAAGTTTTATGAGTGGCACCGACACGTGGGTGAATTCGTCTTGCTGCTTATTTGCTTTCGTATCATGTGGGGATTTGTTGGCAGCGGCAATGTCAGGTTCAAAGCGCTATTGCAAAACCCTTTGAGTGCTTTCAAACACCTGGGAGCTCTTTTCAGTCGTAAAGTACACGACGAGCGCGGTCACAATGCGGCAGGTAGCTGGGCGATCCTCATCATGCTTGTACTGCTTCTGACACAAGCGCTTACCGGGTTGTTTATTGCTGACGAAGACGAGTTCGTAGAAGGTGCTTTCTATGGGCAACTCAGCGCTGATACATCAGAATTTTTGTATCGAATACATCATCAGAATGCAGAACTTCTTATGGTTTTGGTGGGAGCCCACGTTGCCATGATCCTGCTCTACTGGTTATATGCAGGTAAAAATCTGATTGTGCCGATGCTCAGCGGGCGAATGCGTTGGACTAGTACGGAAGCCGCGCCAGCGGTGAAATTTCAGTCCTGGTGGATTGGCCTTGTTTGTTTCTTGATAGCGATGCTGGGAGTCGCCTGGCTTCTGGGGTGGAGTGTTCCATTCATCAATTAGTCTCAAGCGAAGTATCCAAACGCCTTCGCAGGCGGCGCAGCGATAGTTTTAGGCGACTGATTTACTTGAGTCGCAATAGAAAAACTTATTTTCAAAACGAAAAAAGCCACGAATAACTCGTGGCTTTTCTCATTTGCAAATCGGCGGTTAGAGCAATCGGCTTGTCTTACAATCGCTTAGCCTTTGGGTAACCAGGATTTCCAGGTTTCCTCATTTGCTTCAATCCACTCCGTGACAACGTCTTCGATTTCTTTTCCATCGACGTCCACCGCCAGAATAAGTGGCGCTTGCATTTCGTTGGTCAGGCGAAAGTTCTTGATTAGTTCAACGACTTTCGGATGATCATCCACAAGCTTGGGGCTCCCGTAGTTGAAAGTCACATCGGTTGCCCAACCTGTCGCTGGCCATTTATCGCTATCGTATTCAGGCAGTTCAACTTTGACCAAGTCTAAAGCAGCATGAATCCAATGTGGTTCCCATGCATAGGCGATAAAAGGTTCCTGCCGTTTGTACGCCGCTTGTAGTTCAGCCCAGTGCGCAGCTTCAGATCCAAGCTCTGTGACGTCGTAGTTCAAGTCGAGAAGTTCCATGCGCTTGGCATCTTCGCACTCCCAAGCAGCTACTGGACAACCAATCAAGCGGCCTTTGTCGCCTGACTCCAGAGTTTTGAACAGATCAACATATTGATTCATGTTCTCCCAGGATTTCAGATCAGGTGCTTTAGCGTCTCCACCTTCAGCCAGGTAGCGAGGAATGTAATAACTGGAAACACCGATGACACCAGTGTCAGCGTATTTCATCACGGAACCATCACCACCGAATTCTTTAACGTACTTTTCGTTAGTTGCCTTGTTGTACGAAGGCCAGGTTTCGCAGGCGTAGTCGATGTCGCCCGCACGAATACCTTCTCGTAGTCCAGGACCTGAAGGCATCACGATGCGCTTGATCTTGTAATCCATCTCCTGTTCAAGGACCTGGTGGATGATCTCGCACGTGACCGCGCCGCCGGTCCAGTCCGCGACTGCGGCTTTTAGCACTCCACCTGCGTTCGCGGTTGATGTGAATGTCAGGCCCATCAGAAGTGTCCCGGTGGCCGCGGACATACTTAGTGTGTGGTTTAACTTCATCTTGTCTCCAAAATATTGCCTATCAACTGAGTCCGGATGGAAATTGCTCGGAATTTCGTCCAGCGCATCGCGGAGACAAACTGACGTTCGGCCCCGTCCCTTCGTCTAGTAAACCATTTGCACCCGAGCATGTCGAGATCTACCGCTCGGAAAATTGGAGTTGAGCAGCGATTTTTTTGTCTACTTTGCGCTTACACGGTTGATAATACTGTCCAGAATCTAGAGCCCGAGCGCTTCGCGTTGTTTGCGCGTCCAACCCTGCGTCAACCTGTCAAGCATGATCGTCAGGAGTACGATACCTATCCCTGCCGCCAACCCTTGCCCCATATTGGCGCGGTTCATCGCGTCGAAAACCTCTTTACCCAGGCCGAGTCCTCCGACCAACGGTGTAATAGCCTGCATGGCAAGCGCAAATACAACAGCCTGATTAAGACCAAGCATGATTGATGGCGATGCCATTGGGAGTTTGATTTTAAACAGTGTTTGCAAGGTCGACGACCCAAAGGAATTCGATACTTCGTTGACCTCGACGGGTAACTCTTTTAGACCTAAGGTGGTCAATCTGATGACCGGTGGTATTGCATATATGACAGTCGCGATTATGGCTGTTGTCTTGTTTCCGCCGAAAAAAAACAGGGCAGGTATCAAATAGACAAAGGCAGGCATGGTTTGCATGGCATCCAGAATTGGACGAAGGATTGTGTCAACCACTCGCGAGTATGCTGCAAGAATGCCAAGTGGTACGCCTATCAGTAGACAGATAGCCACCGAAACGGCCGTACCCGCCAACGTAAACATCGAGACTTCCCACAAGCCGGCGGCACCTAAAAACAAAAGAAATAATACGGTGATGACGGCAAATCGAATATTGACTGATACCCAGACAATCAGTCCGATTGTGATCATCAGATACCACCAGGGAAGCCCACTGAGGAAGGAATCAAGCGGGTCAAGCAAGTACAGAAACACGGCAGAGCGAATGAACTTGGTTACCCCGATAAATGATGGGTTAACGGTTAACCAGTTAATGGCGAAATCTATCGGATCTCTTATCGACAGTTCGAGAAAACGAGGGAAGCTATTCATCCATTTGATATCGCCACCGAATAGAAATACGAGGGTGAGGATGATCAAACTAGTGACTAAAAAAGACCGCTTGTTGATAGTGCTTGCTGCAGTAGGGGATAGTCGCTTTATTGGATTCGCCAGCAGCCCAACGCAGAATTTGCAAGCACGGGCTACTGAATTGAAAACAAAACCAATGGGCTTCTCGATAGCGATAGCCCATGTCTTGTCATCCCATTTCTGTGGAAGCAAATGGAATCTTTTGTCGCTAGGTATGTGCGCGTTGTCAATTTTAGTCACACCGGTTATGGCATAGCTCAAGCGATCAAACATGATGGCCATAAACACGATGCAGATCCCGGCTTCAAATGCCCAACCGACCTTCAGACGTGTTAATGCTTTCCATACCTGTTCGCCGAGTCCACCGCCCCCGATAAAAACCGCCAGTACAGCGAGCCCGAGCGCCATCATGATGGTTTGGTTGACACCAAGCATGATTGAAGGCAAGGCTAGCGGAAGCTTTATCTTTAATAGCATCTGCAATCGACTGGAGCCGTAACTTTGGGCGGCTTCAACCATGGCTGGAGATACTTGCCGTAGCCCGAGGTTGGTCAGTCTGACGGCAGGCGGTAGCGCATAGATGATGACCGCCATCGCTGCTGATGTTGCGCCAACACCGAAGAAAAATATGGCTGGAATAAGATAAACGAATGCAGGCATCGTCTGCATGGTGTCGAGTATGGGGCGCAGGAAGGCATCGAAATGATCACTGTTGGCCGAGAGTATTCCGAGGACGATGCCGATGATGGCGGAGAAGGCAACGGATACCGTCATCAGGCTCATGGTACTCATGGCGTCGTACCACATATCCACCATGCCCCAGAACATCACACAGAAAAAACTGAGTAAACCGAGTTTTAGTCCGCCGTAGGCCAGCGCTGGTAAAACGAACAACAGCAACACAAAAACCCAGGGTAATTCCCATAAGGTTTCTTCCAGCCAGTCCAGCGGCACTCTGATGATTTCGGCCACAGCGCGTGTAAAAGGTTTGAAGTGAACTTCGAGCCAGCTCTGAGCGTCATTGACCCAGTCAACGAAGCGAAAGTGATCAATCAGGAATTGCGGAAAGCGGCTGCTGTCACCAAGGGTACTGTAGACAAAGAGTGAGAAAAGCAGGCCAAGTATGGAATACACGGCAATAGAGAAGTCATGGCCGCGATGGGTGAACCATCCAGCGGTAATGGTTGCTGTCGATGTACCGCTCATACTACTTTCATCTCAGCACTATCACTTTCTGACTAGGATCGATAGTATCACCCCTTACACTTTAGTACAGAGATGGAGAGTCTCGAATGCCGGCTGCGCCGAAAATCGTCTGCAACGATATCTGGAAGGTCTTTGGCGCAAACCCTGTTCGCACACTCGCCAATATGGACAGATCACTGTCTCGCTCCGAGGTGCAGGAGCAGACCGGGCATGTCATTGCCGTCAAGAATGTCTCGTTCACTGTTGAAGAGGGCGAGACCTTTGTCGTCATGGGCTTGTCGGGTTCAGGAAAATCCACTTTGGTGCGGTGTTTGTCGCGTCTGATCGATCCAACCGAGGGGCAGGTACTGATCGATGGTGACGACATAACCCGTGCATCACAGCGTGAGCTGAAGAATCTGCGCCGGCACAAGATGGCAATGGTGTTTCAGCACTTTGGGCTGTTTCCTCATCGGAATGTACTGGACAACGTCGCCTATGGGCTTGAAGTACGTGGTGAAGGACGACAGGCACGCTATAAGAAAGCGATGGAAGTTATCGATCTTGTTGGCCTTGATGGATGGGCTGAACATTATCCGCGAGAACTCTCAGGCGGCATGCAGCAACGAGTTGGTTTGGCCCGCGCGATGGCGGTTGAACCTGAAATACTTTTATTCGATGAACCATTCTCGGCATTGGACCCCTTGATACGCCGGGAAATGCAGGATGAACTTCTGGACTTGCAAGCGCGTTTGAAAAAAACCATGGTCTTTATCACGCACGATTTTCTAGAGGCGATAAAGATGGGCGATCACATCATGATCATGCGTGATGGCGCGATTTCGCAAGTCGGTACCCCTGAGGAAATTGTCGCCAACCCGGTTGACAAATATGTTGCTGATTTTGCCGAGGACGTTCCTCGGTACAAGGTTTTATCGGCGGGCAAGGTCATGCGACCCTTGAACGGTGC
>CAZQOI010000097.1:6822-8977 GCA_964594905.1 uncultured Granulosicoccaceae bacterium | reverse complement strand
GCTAACATGACCAAGGACACGATAGAGCGCGCCATTAAAAAAGGGGCGGGTGAGCTCGATGATGTCGCCTATGAAGAAAACCGCTATGAAGGTTACGGCGTAAACGGTGTTGCGATAATGGTCGACACCATGACCGATAATCGAAATCGGACCGTATCGGATGTCAAACATGCGTTCACTAAATATGGTGGCAATATGGGTGCAGTTGGATCAGTCTCTTATCTGTTCGAGAAGCTTGGCATCTTGAGTTACCCAGAAGGAAGTGATGAGGATGCGATAATGGAAGCAGCGCTGGAGGCGGGTGCTGATGACGTTGTCGCCAGTGATGATGGATCGATTGAAGTGCTGACCACTGAAGAGAATTTTGTTGACCTTAAAGAAGCCATGACGGGTGCCTCTATGGAACCTGCGCATAGTGAAGTCACGATGCGAGCGTCAACGGAAGTTGAACTGGATGTGGAGCAGGGGCAGAAATTACTTAAGCTTCTGGATGCACTGGAAGACATCGATGATGTGCAAGATGTCTATACCAATGCGGAAATTCCGCCAGACAGTTACGCGTCCTGATCATAAGGCCTCTAACCACATGCCTGAAACTGCCAAGTTGTTCCGAGTCATGGGGATCGATCCCGGGTCGGTTATCACGGGCTACGGCATCATCGAAACGGATGGCGCTAGAAGTTTTCATTTGAGTCATGGGCATATTCGTGTCAAGGGATCAAGCTTTGCGGAAAAGCTTGGCCACATCTATAAGTCCATTAACGAGGTTATTGATGAATGGCAGCCACGAGAGGTTGCTGTCGAACAGGTGTTTATCAGTAACAATCCGATGTCCGCATTGAAACTTGGACAGGCGCGAGGGGCTGCGATCACCGCCGTGGTAACGCGTGATCTGCCGGTCAGTGAATATGCAGCACGCTCAGTCAAACAAGTGGTCACCGGCACTGGCTCGGCAGACAAGGTACAAGTTCAAACCATGGTTCGTGCATTGTTACAGATCGATCGACCCATTCAGGTTGATGCAGCTGATGGGCTTGCCATCGCTGTTTGCCATGCACACTCTCGACAAGCAGTGAACGGATTGCCTGCAAGACGTCGGTCCCGTGGCCGAGGCTTACGTCGATGATTGGTCGCTTGACGGGAAAGCTTCTTGAGAAAAACCCACCGTCACTGTTGTTGGATGTCAACGGCGTTGGGTATGAAGTCGATGCACCTATGTCAACGTTCTACAAGCTACCGGGTGTTGGTGCAGACGTAGGATTATTCACCCACCTTGTGGTTCGTGAAGATGCGCAGCTTTTGTATGGTTTTGCCGAAGCGTCTGAACGCTCAGTGTTTCGTAGTTTACTTAAAGTCAATGGAGTCGGTGCCAAGGTCGCGTTGGCGATATTGTCGGGTATGTCAGTTGATGAGCTTGTTAGCTGCATTGCTGCCAATGATGTCGCGGCGTTGGTCAGGGTCCCCGGCATAGGCAAGAAGACCGCTGAGCGTGTCATTCTTGATTTAAAAGACAAACTCGATTCGGTTTCTGTGGGTGCTTCGGTTGCAGCGACAACTGCAGGTGGTGAGGTATCACTGCGCACTCAAGCAGAGGAAGCTCTAGCGGCACTTGGTTACAAACCAACTGAGGCCAAGCGCTTGCTCGACAAGTCGGCAGCTGATGGCCAAACTGTCGAGGAATTGATTCGCGCTGCTTTGCGAAGTGCCAGTGAGCTCAGTAAGTGAGTAGATGAATGACTACCGATGATGAAGATCGGCTGATTTCAGCCACCGCAAAAAATGAAGACGCGCAAGAGCGAGCGATGCGTCCGAAAACACTTGCTGAATACCGCGGGCAAGATGCAGTTGCTGAGCAGATGGAGCTCTTTATTGCGGCCGCCAAGTTGCGAAGCGAAGCCTTGGATCATGTTTTGATATTTGGTCCACCTGGCCTTGGCAAAACTACGCTTGCCAATATTATTGCGAATGAACTTGATGTGCGCATTTTGCATACATCAGGTCCGGTGCTGGAGCGTCCGGGTGATCTCGCTGCGATTCTGACCAATCTCGAAGCAAACGATGTGTTGTTCGTGGATGAGATTCATCGTATGAGCGCCTTGGTAGAAGAGGTGTTGTATCCAGCGATGGAGGACTACCAGATCGATATCATGACGGG
>CAZQOI010000097.1:0-6722 GCA_964594905.1 uncultured Granulosicoccaceae bacterium | reverse complement strand
CAGGCGCTTAACCTTCTGAAAGTCGACAAGCTAGGGCTTGACAGTATGGATAGGCGGCTGTTGATGGCGGTTATCGAAAAATTTGGTGGCGGACCGGTTGGTGTCGATAACCTGGGTGCGGCGCTGTCCGAAGAACCCGGCACCATTGAAGAGGTTGTCGAACCGTATCTGATTCAGCAGGGCTTGTTGATGCGAACACCGAGAGGTCGGGTTGTGACTGATAATACCTATCGGCATTTTGGCATTAGCGACAACGGTGATGGTCCGGAGCAACAGTCATAGTTCGCCTTGAATCAGGCTTTATTTTCTCTAATGTAAGCAGTGTATTGACTGTATTTTCAAAGCTTTGTCTGTAATACTTGTCTATGCGAAACTTCTCCATGCCTCAACGAGTGTACATAGAGGATACTGACGCCGGGGGCATTGTGTTCTATGCGAATTATCTCGCTTACATGGAACGTGCGCGAACGGAGTGGTTACGTAGCTTGGGAATCGAACTCAACGAGTGGCAGTACGAGCATCGACGCTTGTTTGTTGTCAAATCCGTGCAGGTCGATTTTATTCATCCTGCAAGGTTTAACGATCAACTGAACGTGCACGCCAACTTACTGACACATAAATTCGCCAGCTTGAGCCTTGATCAGCCTGTTACACGCGGTAAAGATACACTTGTCAACGCTCAAGTCCGCTTAGCGAGTGTTGATGCGGATACACTCAAGCCTTGTAAGATACCACTGCCAATCATAGAGGCAATATCGAGTGAACGCTGATCTGTCCATATTGAACCTTGTCCTGAACGCCAGTCCGGTTGTACAAGGCGTCATGATAATTCTGGCTCTCGCGTCCATGCTTTCGTGGGCACTGATATTGGGCAAGTCGCGCCAGCTCCGTCGTGCACGTCGAGCAGCAGAAGATTTCGAAGAGGACTTCTGGGGATCGTCCGATATTTCTGGAACCTATTCCCAGTTAACGATGCGCCGCGGTACTCTGGTTGGACTGGAAAGAATCTTTGAAGCTGGCTTTTCTGAATTTGGGCGATTAAGACGCAAGACTGGCAACGATGAAATCATCATGGATGGATCTGGCCGTGCCATGCGTATCGCGGTTGCACGCGAAGCGGATATTGTCGAGCAACATCTACCGTTTCTTGCAACGGTCGGCTCCATCAGTCCTTATATAGGTTTGTTCGGCACGGTCTGGGGAATCATGAATTCCTTTACGGCACTCGGCAATGTACAACAGGCCACGCTGGCGATGGTCGCACCGGGTATTGCTGAGGCACTGGTTGCCACAGCCATAGGATTGTTTGCTGCTATACCAGCTGTCATCTTTTATAACCGCTTTGCCACCGAAGTCGATCGTTTGCTCAATCGTTACGATAACTTCTCAGAAGAATTTTCGACTGTCTTGCAACGTCAGGCAATTCGTCGCTCGTCTGCAGATGCGAGTGCCTGAGCAGGATGGCCAGAATGCAAAGAGCGGTTGGCAGCCGTCGTCCTCGACGTCAAGTCGCAGAAATCAATGTTGTTCCGTACATTGATGTCATGCTTGTCTTGCTGGTGATCTTCATGATTACTGCCCCTCTATTGCGCACAGGTGTGGAGATAGACTTACCCGACGCAGATGCAACACCAATTGCTGATGCGGGTGAGGCACAAGAGCCACTGATCTTGACCGTTGACGCGTCGGGTGATTGGTATCTGAACGTGGGTGAAGAGCCTGAATCGACGTTAAGCCGTGAGGAAGTACAGCGCCTTGCCAGTGCAGTTATGCGACTTAATCCAAACAGACGTGTCTTGGTTGCAGGTGATGCGAGTGTCGATTACGGTCAAATCATGCAAGCCATGGTCACCCTGCAAATTTCCGGTGCACCGGAGATTGGCTTGATGTCGGAACCAGGTCAGTAAACGTCGATGTTCGCACTATTGCGAAAATATCCGCTCGCAGTCTTCATGTCGGTGTTGTTGCATGGTGGGCTTGCTATCGCATTAGTCCTCAAGATGAATGGTCCGGCTGAGCCTCCTGGAATTGATCTTGATGATTCAGCGCCAATCAAAGCAGTCTCTGTAAGCGAGTCGGACATTCAAGCAGAGGTTGAACGGCTACAGGCGATCGAAGATGAGAAAGACCAAGCCGCGGCTGAGCAGCAAGCAGCCATGGAAGAGACGGTTAAAGCATTGGAGGAAGCACGTGCTGCTGCCGAAAGCCGACTAAAAGAAGCAGAGGAGCTGACGGAGCAGCAGAAACAAGCTTCAACAGAAGAACGTAATCGTATTGAACGTCTGCAGCAGGAAGCTTTGGAGCTTGAAAATCAAAGAGAGTTGCAGCGAGCGAACGCCGAGGCTGAGCTTGCTCAACGCGAAGCCTTGCGTGAGCAGGAACAGAACCTAACCGAGCGACAAGTGCTGGAGCGCGAGGCGGAACTTGAACGACTGCGGCAGGAGCGTCTTCGTGAAGAGGATCGAATTCGAGAAGCACAGCAACGTGTTGCTGATGAAACAAAACGCATAGATGAAGCTCGACAACGTGCTGACGCGGAGCGAGAACGACTGGCTCAGGATCAACGCGAAGCCGAAGAGCGAACCGCGAAGTTGCGTGAAGAGGCCCGTATAGCCGCCGAAGAAAAGGCTAAGGCTGCAGAAGAAAAAGCGCGTATCGAAGAGCAGGCGAAAGCTGCAGAAGCTGACCGTCAACGGGCTGTCGAAGAGAAGCTGGAAGCCGAACAGGAACGCGAACGTATAGAATCAGAGCGGCGCGCGGCAGAAGAGGCGCGTCTTGAACAAGAACGTGTGCGAGAAGCCGAAGCCGCCGAAGCTGAACGAGCGAGTCTGGAGGCTGAACTGAAAGCTGCCGAGGCCGCAAGGGAGTTATCACGAATTGCTGCGGTCGCTGCCGCCGAACAGGCAAGGCAGGCAACCTTGGAACGTGAAGCAGCATTGGAGCGCGAACAAGCTGCACAGCTACAACGCGAGGAAGAAGAACGCGTGCGCAAAGCAGAAGAACAGCGTAGAGAAGAAGAACGCTTGGCAGAGGAAGCTCGTATCGCTGAGGAAAAGCGGCAGGCGGAAGAAGCTCGGTTGGCAGAGGAAGAACGTATAGCCGAAGAAAAACGCGTTGCAGAAGAAGCTCGTCTTGCTGAAGAAAAGCGTCAACAAGAAGCGCAAGAAGCGGCGCGCGTAGCAGAGGAAAAACGCCTGGCTGAAGAGAAGCGTCAGGCAGACGCCCAAGCCAAGCGCGAAGCGGAAGCCGCTCGTGCGCGCCAGGAAGAGGAACGTAGGCGGGTTGCTGAACAGCAGCGTCAAGATGCCCTCGCCGCGGAAGCCAATTCCAGACAGGCGCAAAGGCGACAAACAGAATTGGTGAGATTACGAAAACTTTATTTCACGTCGATTCGCCAGAAAGTCGGCAGAAATTGGCGTAAACCGCCTGGAACGCGGGACAATGTCAATTGCACTGTGAGTGTTTTGCAATCTGTAAGCGGCGAAGTGCTCAAAGTGGCGGTTGAAGAATGTACAGGTGGTAATGCCGCCTTGCGTAAATCTGTAGAGAATGCTGTCAGGGCATCTTCACCGTTGCCACCAGCACCGGATCCGCAATTGTTTGATCGACGTGTTCGGTTTTATTTCCGGCCAAGTTGAAACTTCAGTTTGCTATAACAGACTCACAAATACTCCTAACTTTTGATTAAGACGACAATCAGCAGGCTCTACATTGAATCAATTTAGAACAGTCGTGCACTGGATGCTGGCAAGCTTGATACTGCTGCTTCCACTGCGTGTCGCGCAGGCGGTTATCGAAATTGAAATAACCCAAGGTGGTGACAATGCCATCTCGGTTGCCATTGTCCCGTTTGGTTGGACAGGGAACGGATCAGCGCCAGAAGATATCGCCGAGATCGTCACCGCGGATTTACAGAGAAGCGGTAACTTCGCACCTATCGACAGAAACGATCTGATCGCCTTACCGGTAAGCGGTGATGTACCGCGCTTCGCTAACTGGCGTCTCTCAGGTGCTGATTTTCTTGTTGTCGGAAGTACCAAGCCTGGTAGTAACGGTGGCTATGTCATTGAGTTTCAACTTTATGATGTCCTGCAACAGAGCCTGATGACCGGTTTCAGTTTTCAAGTGACTGACCAAACTCTTAGAAGTGCCGCTCATCAAATAGCCGATGAGGTATATGAAGAAATTCTTGGCATATCAGGCGCATTTAATACTCAAATTGCCTTTGTGTCGGTTGATGGCAAAGTGGGCAACCGTAATTACCAGCTGCAACTTGCAGATGCAGATGGGGAAAATCCGCAAGCGATGCTGACCTCACCACGTCCTATATTGTCTCCGTCGTGGGCACCTGACGGAATCCGCATTGCCTATGTGTCATTCGAAAACAAGACACGTTCAGCGATCTATGTGCAGGATCGGCAAAAAGGTAGCCGAGTCAAGATCGTCTCGCGCGAGGGTATTAATGGTGCACCGAGTTGGTCGCCTGATGGTGAACGACTTGCGGTTACATTGTCCTATCAGGGAAATCCTGACATCTACATCTTGGGAGTCGACGACGGGCAACTTAATCGCATTACCCAGAGTGATGCTATCGATACTGAAGCCGTGTGGATTGATAACGACACTTTGGCTTTTACATCGGATCGCAGTGGCGGGCCACAGATCTACGAGATTTCTACCGATGGTGGTCGAGCCAAGCGTCTGACTTTCGAAGGTCGCTACAACACCAGTGCAACCGTATCCCCAGACGGCAGCACCATTGCTTTTGTGCATGGAGCTGATGGAGGGTTTCAGATTGCTGCGATCGATCGAGCGTCTGGTTTGTTTCAAACCCTGACGCGCGGAACCCTTGATGAATCACCTACCTTCGCGCCAAATGGACAGATGATCATGTTCGCAACGGAAAAAGATGGTCGTGGCACTCTGGGCGCCGTGTCATTGGATGGAAGCGTGGTGCAGAGCCTGAGCTTGTCGGAAGGTGGATCGGTGCGGGAGCCGGTCTGGTCGCCGTATTCCCAGTAATTCTGTTCTTTATGAACTAATTTGTCTTACACCGATACTTACAACAGCGAACGGCGAGGTTTGCATGATCCGAACAACACTCATTTACAGAACTTTGATTATCACTGCCCTGGCAACGGCGCTTAGCGCTTGCGGTTCGAATCCATCCAGAGACAGCGGTAGTATCGAGCTTGACGGTGATCCAACCGTCGTGCCTGTCACTATTGATGGCGTTCAGGAAGGGCTCAAGGTTGATCCCAAATCTGTCGCTGGCCGTGCACCTGTGGAACGTGTCATTCTCTTTGATTACGATCAAGCCGAACTCCGACCTGAGTACCTGGACATTGTGACTCAGCATGGGCGCTTCCTTGCGCAAAATCCTGACGGGCGAGTTCGGCTGGAAGGTCATACCGATGAGCGCGGTTCACGAGAGTACAATATAGCGCTGGGTGAAGATCGAGCCAAGACAATCGCCCGTATGCTGCAATTGCAGGGTGTCAGTTCTGCGCAAGTTCGTACCATCAGTTATGGTGAAGAAGTGCCAGTGGATGAAGGCCATAACAATGAAGCTTGGGCAAAGAATCGTCGTGTCAATATCATTTATGAATTGACGCAGCCGCAATCCTGAAGGCACGTAACCTGGCAAGACTGAATATGCACGTGACACGCTATCTGATAAGCCTGTTAGTAACTGCGTCATTGTTGTCGCTGCCTTCCTTTGCGTTCGCACAGGAAAGGCAATCTATCAATACACTTGATTCACGTGTTTCCAGAATCGAACGTGTGCTTGATCAGTCATTGCTTGGTCAACTGCAACGTATAGATGCATTGCAAAGAGAAATTCGGTCGTTGCGTGGTGAAGTTGAATCGCTTAACAACGAGCTTGAAACCATAAAGAAGCGCAATACCGATCTCTACAACGATACTGACCGCCGTATAACTGAAATAGAAGAATCGGGTGTCACGCCGTTAGAAGGTTTTGGCGCTGGAGGTGTCAGCGCGCTGGATGAAACTGCGCTCGGTGGACCTTCAATAGCCGATGAAACAGCAGGAAGTTCGCAGGGTGTATTCGTACCTGAAGGTGGCCAATTTCAAAACAACAATGTGGATTTTGGCAATGGGCCCACACCACCGAGAGGGCCGTTGCGAGATACGGCGACGCAAGCTGAGAAAGCGAGCTATACCCGTGCCTATGATTTGCTCGCTCGTGGACAAAACGACAGTGCAGTTTCGGCTTTCGATGATTTCCTCAAACAATATCCGGATGGGCCGTTTTCGGACAATGCCTGGTACTGGCAGGGAGAAGCCATGTATGCGGAGCGCGAGTTTGATGATGCCCTGAAAAATTTTGGCGTCGTTGTTGGCTCCTTTCCAACCAGCACTAAGGTCCCGGATGCGCGGTTGAAAATCGGATTTGCGCTCTATGAGCAAAAGAACTTCGCCAATGCGCGGGTAATACTGACCGGTGTTCAGGACGACTATCCAGGTCGCTCTGCAGCGGTTCTGGCGCGTAAACGGCTGCAGCAGATGGATCGCGAAGGCCGCTAGTGTTCAAGCAGGGCACAAAAATACGCGAATAGAGGGTCCGACATGTTTCGCGACGCGATTCATTCGGGTATCATTCCGCAGCTCAGGTTTGCCGTATGGGGCGTTAGCTCAGTTGGTAGAGCATCTGACTTTTAATCAGGTGGTCGTAGGTTCGAATCCTACACGCCCCACCA
>CAZQOI010000096.1:0-9105 GCA_964594905.1 uncultured Granulosicoccaceae bacterium | reverse complement strand
CGGTGGTTTTTTCGGAAGTGTTTGTATTGTTGTCGCTGTCGTTCTGATCATCGCTTTGCGGTAGCACGGTGGTAGCTTCGTTTTGTGATTCGTTTAATCGCTCAAGCAGTCCCGTCAAATTGCCGAAGGCTTGTCTATGGCCATTGATCAGATCACCTGGCCCTTCAGTCGCTGGCACAGCTCTCAATATGACCGAACCGTGAATCACATAACGTCTTGGAACACTATCGTCTGTGTAGTGCACGCCACTACCCGTCAACCAACATGTGACACCGGTGGCTTCGCGATCTATCTCATCTCTGGACAGTAGCTCAACACGCTCGTTAACATTCAGACCATCACCGCGAGCTAATAAGGTCAGACGTCTGGAATCCTCGGTATCACAGTGAATCAGCATGCGTGATCCGGCATCATCGATATCAACGTCAACGGTCGTCAAACCAATACGCGGTATGTTGTCAATAGTGACCAAACAAGAACTGTCATTGTAATAAGCAACGCTAATCTCAGCATCACCAACGGTAACCGTGGCATGCGACACTGAATTGATAAGTAAAGAGAGGCTTGCGGCGAGTAACGCGCACAACCATGTCCGAGCGAAGTGGTGGTGTTTTTTAGAGAGCGTAGTTATGCGAAATTCCATTGTCTTGTTCAGTTTAATGGAATCGTGTTGTGGCTTTTGTCAGTCTGATAACACTCTGATGCGAGGGCATAACGCTCCTCTATATTCTTGATGCGAATCGACAGTTCGTTATTCGTTGCCTCATCTAGGGTTGCAGCGAGAGATGCAATCATTTTCTTGACTGAATAGCTATTCCAGAATTCATTCTGTTGCTGATAGCCACCAGGATCAAGACCGAAAACCGACTTAAGAATTTTAAGATCATGTGGAATGGCGAAAGAATCCCGTGAATCTTCGTGGCTAAAGAAGTAGAAAAAGTTGTCGAATCCACCCCAAGTGATTGCTGACAGACATAGGCTGCAGGGTTCATGGGTCGATAAAAAAATGAGATCGGTCGGTGCCAATCGAGACTCTGCTGGCAGTTCGTAATAGCGCTTGAGCAGGTGCATCTCGCCGTGATGCAGGGGGCTCTCGATTTCGTTGTTGGTCTCGGCAAGGTATGTGGACAAATCTGATTTCTTTAACAATGCAGCGCCAAACACTTTATTGCCGTGCCGGACAGCAGATTCAGTCAAGGGCAGAATATCGTTTTCGATAGCGCCTAACATTTGGCTAATGAGATCGTGGTTGATGTCGATCCGGGGCATTGTCTAGCAGAATTACGTGACCAAGAAGTGTCTAGCCTACCTCACTCATGCGTTCAGGTCTTTGCTTAGCATCGATTTTAGAGAACCATGCCAGTCGGGATCGCTGGAATAGGGTATCGCCTCACCAAATCCCCAGACAGGCCCTGGCCAATTCGGGTCTTCGGAATGTCGAGCGATGACGTGGCAGTGGAGTTGACTGACGACGTTGCCAAGCATTGCGACATTGATGCTGCGACAGGCGGTCAGCTCTTGTAAGTGAGTAGCAACCTGATTTACCTGATCCATGAAGGCATGTTGTAAAGGGGTTTGCATTTGATGCAATTCAGTGATCTTGTCATCGACTGGAATCACAATGACCCAAGGCCATCGGCAATCGTTCATCATTCGGATGTGGCAGTGGGTCGTTTGAGTGATATTTATAGTGTCAGCGTTTAGTTGTGGGTGCATGAGTAGGCTAGTATGAATGGTGTATTGTTTCCCCTAAGCATAGTGTTTCAAAAGGATCGCAGGAATGAGTTCAAAGCACTACAAGATTGCCTCAATTCCCGGTGATGGTATCGGCAACGAAGTGCTGCCGGTAGGGCAAGCGGTCATCAACCGAGTTGCGGAGCTTTGTGATTTTAAAGTCACCTGGCAAGAGTTTGACTGGTCTTGCCAACGCTATGCCGATACCGGCGAAATGATGCCAGCAGATGGTGTGGAAAGAATGAAAGACTTCGACGCGATCTTTCTCGGCGCTGTCGGATGGCCAACGGTTGCTGATCACGTCTCGTTGTGGAATCTACTGATTCCGCTCAGACGAGAACTCGACCTTTACGCTAACGTGCGTCCAGTTCGCCTGTTGAAAGGTATCGAATCGCCATTGGCGGGACGAAAGCCCGAAGAAATAGATTTTATTGTGGTACGCGAAAATGTTGAGGGTGAGTATTCTGAAATTGGCGGGCGAATGTATTCTGGCACTGACAGCGAACAAGTCTCCCAATTGACGGTATTTACGCGAAAGGGTGTTGATCGCATTCTGAAATATGCTTTCGAACTTTCACAAACGCGTTCACGCAAGTTGCTGACATCTGCAACTAAATCGAATGGCATTATGCACACCATGCCATATTGGGACGAGCGTTTCGCAGCAATGGCAAATCAATATCCCGATATTTCGACTAATCAATTTCACATCGACATCTTGACTGCGCACTTTGTGCAACATCCGGACTGGTTTGACGTGGTTGTGGGTTCGAATTTGTTTGGCGATATTCTTTCTGACCTTGGGCCAGCGGTTGCAGGTTCCATTGGCATCGCACCTGCTGCGAATATAAACCCCGAAGGAAAATACCCATCGATGTTTGAGCCGGTTCATGGCTCAGCGCCAGATATTGCGGGTAAGGGTATTGCGAATCCGATTGCGGCAGTGTGGACCGCAGCAATGATGTTGCAGCATTTAGGCGAGAGCGAAGCGGAATCTCTCATCATGCAGGCTATCGAGCAAGCATTGGTAAACCCTGACGCAAGAACCGCTGATCTTGGTGGTAATGCCTCTATGAGTGACTGTGAAAAAGCGTTGCTGGCTGCTCTTGATTCTTTGGAAAATTAGGCGCCTGTTTTCGTGATGGCGTTAGGTGTGGCGTTATCAGTGTCAGTTGAAATCAAAGAACCACAGCACAGTTTTTATGTACGTGGACTACTGATCATTTAGCTTCGTTCTACTTAGGTTTTCCGCTGTCGATCACAAAGTCATCGATGCCTTCATCAGTATTGGTATTTTTACCCACAATACAGCTCAACTGAACACCTGCGGCATCGTAGTATTGGGCTGAGCCAAACAATAAAGGTAGTCCCGTAACTAGCGGTAAGTGGGATACCGAGAAATTAATCGCAGGCGTGATGACGCTACTTTCAGGTAGCGGGATCAACATCACAAATCGCGTCCGCAACGTTCGCTAGACTGAGTGGTGATTAGATGGCAGAAGAGCATATTTATGCTTTTAAAACAACAGCTTAGATGTGCTTCGATGTCATCCAGAATTTGTGTACTAACCTCTTCATATTGCGGAACACCCTGATTGTTGGTTTGGATGAAACATAAACGGACGTTAAGCGATACAACAAAGAAGACCAGCTATTAGAAAAACATGAATACCTACAACCCCGTATGTCCGGCGCAGAAGGCGACTCGATTAAAGAGTCAGTCGAGCGACGTGCGAGCGGATTTTCTGAGTAGGGTGCGATCCAAACCTGTTTCTACCCGGATGATCATCGCTGCAATTATTGCGTTAGCGGCGATACTCAGGTTGTTCATGTTATCCAGTCAAAGCCTTTGGTGGGATGAAGGTGCGTCTCTGGCCATGACTGATTCTGGAAATTTCAGCGGTACCCTAAGTGCGCTTTGGTCGATTTCCGGTGGCGACAAGTATCAGGCTGTCTACTTTCTCATCTTGAGTCAATGGCGATCGTTCGCAGGTGACAGTCAGTTTTTGTTGCAATCTCTCTCGGTAATACCTGGCATTCTCACACCTTTTCTGGTGTATCTGCTTGTTAAGGATCTTTTTTCAACTCGACATGCACTTTGCGCAGCTCTTTTTGTTACCGCTAGCGCTTATTGCATATCGTTCAGTCAGGAAGTAAGGCCATACGCCTTTTTACTATGTGTGGCTTCTCTTCATCTGCTCGCAATGACACCTGCGTTAAAAGAAACTACGGTTTCAAATTTTCACCGATGGAGATTCGCTTTCGTCACCTTACTGGCGACTCTCAGCAGCATTTTTCTGACGATTTTTATCATTGCACTTGCGATTACCCACCTACTTACTTTCCGCGATGCAAAACGCTGGTTTCGATGGTGGTCGCCCTCTGTGTTGTTGTCGATTCCCGCCTTGCTTTACTACGCAAGCACTCCAGCGAGAACAAGCCTTACTGCAGATGCGATAAACAGCACTGATACTCCGCTTTGGGAGAACATGGTCTATGCACTCTATTCCCATCTGGCAGGCCAAACTTATGGGCCCGCTGTAAATTCGCTCAGGGATGCTGAAAGTGTTTCTGAGCTCTTGCTGCAGCATGCGACCAGCCTCGGCATTCTCGCAATTATTGCGCTAGCTCTGACCTGGTGTGTGATTCAGGTATTGCGTAAACCAGTCGATCAATCTGCTCAGACGATACGGGTCCGGTTTTTCGTGGCGCTTTTTATCGTCTCTTATAGTATCGCGACAGCGTTTGCCTATCTCACTTCAATTAACTGGATGCCTCGCCATTCGTTTTATTTGATGGTGCCACTTAGCGTGCTTGTATCGATCGCTGTCGTGCACAGTTTTCAAGGCTTTAACAGCAACAAGAATTCTAGGATCTCTCTTGTACCTTTAACTATTTTCCCAGCGCTTATTGTTGTTAACCTGTATTCCAGTTATCAGTACTTTTTCAAGTCAGAGCACTTACTGGACGATTACCGATCAACTGCAACTTACTTGTCTGAGACTGTCAGTGAGCAGGATGCGTCGCTGATGCTGTGGGGAGAGCCCTACCTGTTATCGTATTACGGGCATCCCAGTGCGCGTGGATTGTGGCGACTGGAAGACCCGGCGGTTATCATGAGTGAGATTGATGAGGCTGCGATGTCTAATGAAAATGTATATATAACGATCAATCGGGAATCAACCTGGGCACGGTACTCTGACTCATTGCATGGTCTCTTGGATCAAACGTACACCCTGGAACCGACGGCGCAATTTACCAACTTTACAATTTATAGATTAGAAAAAGGTGGTACTGAGCTTGCCAAGGTTGTCCAGTAGAGAATTTATAGATTCTATCAAGGGCAAGTAATTAAAGGAAAGGTGCCCTCAGACTGAAAACCCAGTGCGACTACCTGGCCTTCGTTAGATACTGCGGCAACGGTGTATTCGTACGTGCCGCAATGCTCAACGGTATCGTCAAAATATGACGGCCCAGGCGTAGAGGTTAAATACTCACCGTTTCGAAATACATCGTAACGATCTATCGATGTGTTACCAGGTCGCTCCCAAAACAGTTCCAGCGTCAAAGCGCTGTAACGGGTGAGGGTCATACCCTGGAGCAGATAGTCAGGTGAATTGCTTGAATTGCTTGGTGCTTGTCCTACCTCAGCCGTCGATATAGTAATTGACTCCGAGATTTGGCTTTGCGTTCCATCTGCCAGTTCTATCGAGACCTCATACGTGTATGACATATTGGGTTGTAAATCATCATCGAAGTAACTGGAGCTTGCAGCGCTAAAACGCAACAGCTCTCCATTTCTAAAAACCCTATACCCGCTAACCGGGCTTCTTATCGCGCCAACATCAGAAAGCCAGAACAGTTCGCCCGCATTGTCCGAATAAACAGAAAAACTTAAGTTAAATGGAGCCGGTACGTTCAGCTGTTCTCCTGGGAGGTTGTCCGCTGGCAAACCGTTACCGGCACAATGTAATTCGCCGTCAAAATCCAGCCCACACAAGCTATTTAATGACGGGCCGGAAGACCTAACCTGAAAGTCAACTAAAGGCGGTAAAGCCTCTATTTCTGCCAGTGTTGTCATATTGATGCTGTTGGTCGGTGTGGTTCCGAGAAAATTGAAAACCGTACAATCAAGATCGCCATCTGTTTTCAGTCCACAGAAGAAAATGCCGCTACTTTCAATTTGTGTGTAGGGGCCGTTGCTAGGCGTGGCCAGTGAACTGTGAGTTCCCCAACAGTCGATAAAGCCCTCATTGTTTAAACCACACGCAGGCGCAACGCTACCTTCCGAAGGGAATACCAGATCCGTCCATGTATTGGACAACAAGGGTAGGGTTGCGTAATTAGAGCTGGTGGACCAACAAACTGTTTCGCCAGATGCACGAATACCACATGACCCAAGAGCACCAGTATGGATAGTTGAAAACCCCTGGTTATTGGTCGTTGGCACATTGACTTGACCATTGCTGTTTAAACCCCAGCAATACGCCTGGCCGTTAGCATCTAGCGCACAGGTGTGGTTTTCGCCAGCGCTGAGCGAGGTAAAAGCAACTGCAGACGTGGGTATATTCGTCGACTGTCCAAAGTTGTTCAGGCCCCAACAACGGATGTCACCTTGTTGAGTTATCGCGCATGTGTGTGCTCCACCGGAGACCACTGCTGTGTACAGAGTGCCATCGTTCGGTGGTAAATACGTGTTTGGGTTAAATCTGGTGGTGCATTCCAGACTGCCGTTGGTATCGATTGAGCAAATATTGTGGCCACCGAGAGCAAAATCTGCCATTGCCTGAGCGTTGGATGGGGCGATACCAGCGAGTACAAGTGTGCCGCAGATGTACACGATTTTGCGGATGTAGAGCTGAGGTAGTGAAAACATAGTGATCATCCCTATCAATTAAAATTTATCTGATCATAATCCTTTTGAAGGATCGATTATCTGATGCCGTACGCCGTAAATACGGTAATTTTATCTTTTTTCACTTTTGGAGCGCTAAACGATAATGCAGAAACCCCCCATATGATTGGGCGTCAACCTGAATCGGCGACAATGGAATAAACCAAATAGTTGTAATTATGGTTTGTCCGGCGAACCTGTGGCTCGCCTGCAAAAATGCCAAAAAAAAACCGGCAACAAGTGCCGGCTTTTTTCTTTCAAGGCACTCCAGAGGTATCACTGACCTCCGAAGGCTTGTAGCTTTTAGAACTTTACAGAAACTGCTTTTCGACGGCGTATCATCAAACTGCCTGCAGCCAACAATCCGAGTAGGGGTAGCAACGGATCTGATACACCGCCACTGCTAGCGCCGATCGAGCAAGCACTTCCACTCAAGCCTGTTTGAACAATTGCCGGACTGATCTCTGGGTCTGGAACATTTGGTTCCAGAACATCGATCAAGCCGTTACCATCTGCGTCAGGCAAGTCAGCTGTGTTTACTATTTCGCCAGACGCTGTAATCGGTTGAAAACCAGTGCCTTGCAAGTCGCCATCGAAGTCATCCACAATGCCGTCGCCATCTGAATCTGGCAGCGCAACGAAGTCGGCGTCTGCGAAGTCATCAATGCCGTCGCCGTCGACGTCTTCGCCACCTGTCACATCAAAGTCTACGGCATCTGCGATACCGTCACCATCAGTGTCAGTCCAGGCGTCAACCAGGCCATCGCCGTTCAGATCGTCTCCACCTGCTTCGACAACATCATTGATGCCGTCTGCGTCAGAGTCGATATCCAGGTGATTACTTGAACCATCACCATCTGTATCAACGATCGTGTTGGCAATTACATTGTCTGCCAAACCGTCATTGTTGATATCGGTCAGATCATCTACAACGCCATCACCGTCAGCATCAACAGATGCACCGGCTGTTTCGAAAGCATCTGGCAATCCATCGTTATCAGCATCAAGGTCGAGATGATCAACAAAGCCATCGCCATCACTATCAAAGTCAGGTAGTGGGGCGGCTGCTGTGTTGTCGTCATGGCCGTCAGAATTTGCATCCACAAAGCCATCGACAACACCGTTGCCATCAGCGTCTGAACCACCTGCTTCAAAAACGTCAGTCAAACCATCGTTGTCACTGTCCAGGTCGACGAAGTCGGGAATGCTGTCTCCGTCAGTGTCCAGTGGAGCGTTGACGTCACCACCAACTTCATCGAAATCAAGCAAACCATCATTGTCTGAATCGATATCCATAAAGTCTGGTACGCCATCATTATCAGTATCGACCGGGTTTGAAACATCGCCACCAATCTCAATACTGTCTGGTATGCCGTCGCCATCGCTATCATCAACGTCAACAGGGGCGGGTGGTGGTGTTACTGGTGTAAATCCTTCAGGTGGTTCCTGAAAATCAGCAACACCGTTCCCATCTGTATCAACAGGGTTGGTTGGATCCAGTCCAGCTTCAACAGAATCATCAACGCCGTCGTTGTCGGTATCCAGATCACGATAGTCTGCATTTCCGTCACCATCAGTATCAGTTGGTGCTGTCGGGTCAGTTCCTGCTTCAATCATGTCAGGAATACCGTCGCTATCAGAGTCCAATTGCAAGTTATCAGCAACGCCATCGTTGTCCGTGTCAACCGGATTCGCTGGATCGATACCGGCCTCAACACTGTCTGGTATGCCATCGTTATCAGAGTCTGTGTCGAGGAAGTCGGCGTTTCCGTCACTGTCAGTGTCTACTGGATTTGTTGGATCAGGACCCGCTTCAACACTGTCAGGAATACCATCGCCATCAGAGTCTTCTGACAAGAAATCCAATTCGCTACCGGTACCCGTGTTAACTGGATTGCTTGGATCGCTACCTGCTTCAAGATTATCTGGAATGCCATCGCCATCGGATTCGAGATCGCGGAAATCAGGTGTTCCATCATTGTCAGTGTCAACTGGATTGACTGGATCGCTACCAGCTTCCAATGTATCTGGAATACCATCGGCGTCCGAATCCTGTTCCAGGAAGTCAGCAACACCATCTGCATCAGTATCAGCAGGGTTTAAAGGATCGCTGCCCGCTTCGACGTTATCAGGAATGCCGTCGTCGTCTGAATCTCTTTCAAGAAAATCTGCAACGCCATCGGCATCGGTGTCGGCAGGGTTTAAAGGATCGCTACCAGCTTCCAATGTATCTGGAATACCGTCGTCGTCAGAATCTCTTTCGAGAAAATCAGCAACGCCGTCAGCATCAGTGTCAGCAGGATTTAAAGGATCGCTACCTGCTTCAACGCTATCAGGGATAGTGTCTGCATCAGAATCTTGCTCGAGGAAGTCAGCAACACCATCATTGTCAGTGTCAGCAGGGACTAAAGGATTGCTGCCCGCTTCAACGCTATCAGGGATAGTGTCGCCGTCGGAATCCAGGTCCTGAAAATCCG
>CAZQOI010000095.1:2790-9181 GCA_964594905.1 uncultured Granulosicoccaceae bacterium | reverse complement strand
AATACTTCATCAGACGATACATCATCAGATGAAATCATCAGCATGCCTTTACTACTTTTGAGCTGCACCAAAAATTGAGCTTCCCCCGACGTTTCGCTCATGTTAATAACAGTGCGTTTCTGTACCCTGATTTTTTTACCAGAATTGCCCAGCCCCATACCCAATTGAGCCAAAGCAGCTAGACCACCACCGGCCACTCCAGAGGTCAACGCGACCTCAATAGTGCTGCCATCGCGGCTGTACGCTCGTTCAATCATACTCATGCCCATGGCGCTTTCATTTTGCAATTCACCACCGAGATAACCATCCACCGAATCGGGGAACACTGTGAGTGTGCGCTCGCGCTTTAATTGCTCCAGGCTCTCGACACACCATTTCGCCTCATCAAGGGCACCGGTGAAATCTTGTTCTTCAATCATTCGAGCAGCTTCGAGACAGGCTTCAGACGCATCCTCAGCCGTTTGCGCATGTGCACTGTTAACGACAAAGAACAATCCGGCAATTGCTAATGCACTTCCTGTGAGCGAATAACCTTGAGGAAACATTTTGACCTCCTTTATAAGTCGATGACTACCGGAGCGTTTTGAATCCGATACCCCTGATTCATAGTGCTGACATTGTAAAAATCAACACCGTACTCACTGTAACGTCCATAACATTCGTGTATGTGGCCAAAAATATGTAGTCGTGGCGTATGCTTTTTAATGTGAGCAAGCAATGATTCACAACCAGTGTTTTCAGCGCTGGATGGGCTTCGCTCCACGACATCGAGAATGCCGTTCGGTGGTCCATGTGTAATGAGTACTTCAGTGTCGTTTGGAATCATATTCCAGTGCTTTTCAATATCCGCACCAGGATCACACATAAACGACCAATCATGAAAACGTGGTGTTATTGGCGAACCCCAAAAAGTGGTGCCATTAATCACACAACCCGAATCATTTAACCAGGTAACACCCGCTTCCTTGCTCCACCGCATGGTTTTAGCCGGATCTGTTTCGCAATACATATCGTGGTTACCAGCTAAAAATAGTCGGTGAGCGAAGGCTTGTTTTCCAAACCATTCAATGAAATCACGCGTATCACTTTCGCTACCGTGAGCTGTGATATCACCGGCATGAATCAAGACATCGCCGTCAGGTAATGTCACCTGATCGTGATCGCCATGGGTATCACTTATACAAACGAGCCGCATTACTGTTGTCCTATCACTACCTCTACCCGAAAGAGTGCGCCAAATGCACCACTGTATCCATTCGACGCTGGCCATGAAACTGAGGGCCAGAACTCATAAAAAAACCAGTCTCGCCAAATACTATGACGCCAACGTATACGAAGCTCAGAACCACGAAAACGATCATCGACCCCTGCGTTAAGAGCCGTGTGATAACTGGCCAAGCCCTCGATAGCAAGCGATTTGGTCTCGCTTATCCGCCTGTACACACCTAGAGTTTCATCTATTACAGCGCCTTTTTGGCCATTGCGCCAGTTAAAACCAGTAGATGTACGAAAGTACAGGTCTTGTCGGTCATTGAACAATCGCTGGAAGGCGATTGTTAGCCTGTTTTCAAAGCCAGAGCGTGAAAAGTAGTAGTAGCTGTTTGAATATCGCCCCGTCCAATTGTTCCCTAGCTCATCGCGGTAAATGTTGTTGATTCGCCCGAAGAGCTGTACCTGATCGTCTCGCTGACGAACTCCTAAATCAAAGTTAACGCTTGCCTTCTCTCGCGCTGTGCGAATGAAACGTAATGCCAGCGACACATTCTGATCATCGTCATTGATCGAACTTATTGTATCACCGGAGTTATCGGTGTCATCGTCTTCGGTACTCAATAGCAAACGGAAACGCCGCTCAGTCTCCGGCAATATAGCCCTTAGTTTCAAGGAGCCACCAACATCAATGTCCTCATCGCCTGGCTTTTCAGTATCTAAACGTATTCGAGCCCAACTTTGATTGCTAACCGCATCGACCTTGTCACCACCATCACCAAAGAAGCCATCAACATCTGCCATAAAATTGAGAAAGCGAAGTGAGGCAGCCTCTCGCGCTTCATCGACAATATCGGTAGCCTGACCTATTACTCCGGGCTTATCATCAGAACCATTACTGGATCGCGCTGCACGATTCGTTGATTCATTAGAAAAACGCTCTGTAAAACTTGCGCAGCCACTCATTAATAGCAGCATGGAAAATAGAGACAACAATGGTCCCCGTATACGTGTTCTCACGAAACTAGACAGCCAGCTCGTCTAGCGCAGCGAACATTTTCTCCATATCCTCTGGAGTGCCTATTGATATCCGCAGCCACTCAGAGATAGGTTCTCTTGACCAGTAACGAACTAAAATGTTTTGTTTATTCAGCACATCAAATACAAGTTGCGCTGTGTGTTTTGTCGGGCGTGCAAATACAAAATTTGCAGCACTGGGTAACACATCAAAACCACGAACCTGTAATTGTCGGACACAATCTTCACGAGTTTCAATAACAGCGGACACAACTTTTTTGAAATAACTTTCATCTTGCAGTGATGCAATAGCAGCACGCTCGGCGATAACATCGACGGGATAAGAATTAAAAGAATTCTTGACGCGTTTCAACCCATCAATCAATGACGCCTGAGCAAAGGCTGCACCGATACGCATACCCGCCAGGGAACGTCCCTTTGAGAAGGTCTGACTAACAATCAAATTTGGGTATTTTTTGATCAAGGGTATGACGCTCTCCCCGCCAAAATCTATGTAGGCCTCATCAACAACAAGAACATGTTCAGTATGACGTTCGAGTAAATCGCTTATAGCTTGCCGCGATACTGCTCGACCAGTGGGTGCATTTGGATTCGGGAAAATGATGCCACCCTCATTAACAGCAAAGTGTTCAAGCAACAATTCAAACTCGTTACCTAACGACACTTGGCTTTGAGGGATATTGTAAAGGTCGCAATAAACGGGATAAAAGCTGTAACTGACAGCGGGAAACTGCAGAGTAGGTCCGCCACTGAAAAAACCTTGAAACGACAAAGCCAGAATTTCATCCGAACCATTACCCACAAAGACTTCATCAACATCCAGATCATGGTAGTCGGCTAAGGTCTGGCAAAGCGTTTTTGAATCCGGATCAGGGTAACGGCGAAGTTCATCACCATTGACACCAGCAATTGCCCGATGAACTGCTGGCGCAGGCGGATAGGGGTTTTCATTGGTGTTGAGTTTGACAATATCGTCACCCCGACGCTGTTCACCAGGAACGTAAGGCGTCAGCCTGCGAACAGTGTCTGTCCAGAATCGGCTCATGCGAAGTCTGATTGCTAGTGTTGAATGACGTTATGTCGAGAACTTAATTGTAGTGAACAGTAACACCTTGTGATACTTACTTACTGCTCATCTAGCACAGCTGTGAGCTCTTTGGCTGCTGCCTGTATCGGTTCCAGAAAATCGGTAACCGCGGCAAATGGCACACGCATACATGGCGCATGAAATGACAAAGTCGCGTATAAGCGCCCTGTCGAATCTCTAACGGGTACTGCCATCGCAACCATGCCATCAATATATTCTTCGTTATCGGTTGCGTAACCTCTTTGCGCGGTCAGCTTCAGCTCCTCCAGCAATGCTGTCTGACTGACCAGAGTATTCGCGGTATGCCTACTTAGACGTGTGTTCTTGATCACTCGTTCACGCCGAGTATCGTCCAGCGTACTCAGGTACATCTTGCCACCCGCTGTCGCACAGGCTGGCACCCGCGATCCGACCTGCAGATTCACCCGCACCGGCCAGTGCGTCTCAGCGCGATCGAAATAGATCATCTCACTCCCATCAGGGATAGAAATATTGCAAGTCTCACCGATCTCCTCTGACAAGGTTTTCAGAATAGCTCGGCGCTGCGCTTGAATCGGAGCTGAAGCGAGAACCCCTAAAGACATGGCATGGAGACGCGTCCCTACCTGCAAACCACGGCCATTGATCCGTGATTGCAGAAAACCTTGCTCCTCCATAGAGGCACATAAACGATGGACACTGGCTTTGGGAATCGCCAGTTGATCAGAAAGGTCGGTGGGTGTGAGGGGCCGATCAGAGGCAGCCACCGCTTCCAGAATGTCCAAAACACGCGTTACCGTCGACCCTTTGGTCACGGAGATATCCGGATCTTTCACGCTACTCATGGGAACAATTTCGCACCTAAGACCACAATCACTGTATCAAAAATGAGATTTCTAGTACCATTATTAGATATGGAAATTGCGAACCCATCAGTTTTTTCGAGGCCATGACAGACCAATTCGATTATGTAGTGGTCGGTGCGGGGTCGGCCGGCTGTGTGCTCGCAAATCGCCTATCCGCAGATGGAACCACCACCGTGGCGCTATTGGAGGCCGGCGGTAGAGACTGGAACCCCTGGATCCACGTGCCTGTCGGATACTTCAAGACTATCCACAATCCCAAAACCGACTGGTGCTACGTCACCGAGCCTGATCCCGGCCTGAACGGTCGCTCCCTGAAATGGCCGCGCGGCAAGGTGCTGGGAGGCTGCAGTTCAATCAATGGCCTCTTGTATGTACGTGGCCAACGCCAGGACTATGATCGCTGGGCGTCTTTGGGGTGCACTGGCTGGTCCTATGACGATGTACTGCCGTACTTCAAACGGGCTGAAAATCATTCACGCGGCGCTGATGATTTTCATGGAACCGAAGGTCCCTTGCACGTCAGCGATATGAGTTTCAAACGTCCCATCTGTGATGACTTTATAAAAGGCGTCGTTGAAACCGGTACACCGCTTAATCACGATATCAATGCAGAAGATCAGGAAGGCGTAGGTTATTACCAGCTGACATCACACAAAGGCAGGCGCTGCAGTACCGCCGTTGCGTACCTTAAAGGTGCCCGATCTCGTTCAAATCTGACGATCATCACGCATGCAATGGTCAAACGAATCGGATTTCAGAATAAGCACGCTAGCAGCGTTCATATCGAAGTAAAAGGCGTTAAACGAGAAATTCGAGCACGTCAGGAAATCATACTGGCTGCGGGAAGCATCGGCTCTCCACAGTTGTTGCAGGTGTCGGGGATTGGACCTGGCCAGGTTCTTCAGAACGCTGGCGTTGAAACTCTGGTCAACTCTCCTGAGGTTGGTGAGAATCTTCAAGATCACCTTCAGATACGTGCGGTCTACAAGACAAAGAAACCTGTGACTCTTAATGATGAGTTGTCCAACAGCTGGCAAAAGATGCGTGCAGGCCTTGAATATATAGCGACACGTAGTGGCCCCTTGTCGATGGCGGCGAGTCAGGTTTATGCTTTTTGTCGCACTAGACTGTCGAACGAAAGGCCGGATATCCAGTATCACTTCCAACCCTTGTCCGCAGATTCTCCCGGCGAAGGGCTACATCCATTTTCAGCGATCACCGCATCGGTTTGCCAGCTCAGACCTGAAAGCCGAGGCTCGATCCACATTCGCTCGGGCGATGCAGATCAACACCCCATCATTCAGCCAAACTATTTATCAACAGACTTTGATCGCCAGACAGCGATTGAATCCTTGAAGTTCACTCGCAGAATCATGGAAACCGATGCGATGCGTAAACATATCGCGTCCGAGCACTCCCCTGACCCAAGTGCAACCAGTGATGAAGACATCCTTGATCAGGCACGTAACATAGCCAACACGATCTACCACCCGACAAGTACTTGTCGTATGGGACCTGATGAGCGAGCAGTAGTAGACGCGCGACTGAGGGTTAATGGCGTGACCGGCATACGTGTGGTAGACGCCTCGATAATGCCGGAGCTGGTATCCGGCAATACCAATGCCCCCACTATCATGATTGCAGAGCGCGCTTCGGATATGATCATCGAAGATCGCACAAAGTCATCCGTTGCCGTAGCATAGCCAGAGTCGACCCAATCTCGTTAACGTCACATGTCAGCCTTTGACCGTGTACTGAACAATGCGCGCAAGAACAAGCGTCGAATAGTCCTGCCTGAAGCGCAGGATGAACGTGTATTGCAAGCGGCGGCCCGTGCAGTTCAAGAAAATATTGCCGAACCAATCCTGCTTGGCTCTCCTGCAGATATAAAGTCGCTCTTGGCCGATCTCGGCCTGCCCGATGATGGTCTCATCATGGTTGATCCAACAATCGATCCGAGACGCGAAAAATATGTAAACGGCTTGACCGAAAAGCGCGCTCACCGCGGCATGACATCAGAGAAGGCATTATCAGTTCTTCTTGAAAGGCCAATCACCTACGCTTGCATGATGGTCGCACTTGGAGATGCCGATGGCTGCGTTGCAGGGGCTGTTACACCGACTGCCGACGTCGTTAGAAACGCGATGCGCTATGTCGGCAAACGTGAAGGGGAAGCATTGGCTTCCAGTTGTTTTGTCATGTTGTTGGAGGA
>CAZQOI010000095.1:0-2690 GCA_964594905.1 uncultured Granulosicoccaceae bacterium | reverse complement strand
ATCCCCGACATACTCGCTCGAAAGTCACCTGAGCAAGCAACTGATGAGCCGTGCAATGTATTGATATTCCCTGATCTCAATGCCGGAAATATCGGTTACAAGCTGATTGAAAGATTCGGAGGTGCACAAGCCATTGGACCCATCTTGCAGGGGCTGAACCGACCAGTTAATGATTTGAGTCGTGGTTGTAGCACCAACGATATTTTCAACATCATGGCTGTTACTGCTGCGCAGGTTGCGGACTAAACACGCAGTTTTAGGTCATCGGATCTATTTTAAAACAGTCGGTTTGACTATGGGATCACCATTGTCGGAAAAAAACGCAGAAGGTTTGTTCATACCTTTGATCTTCCAGATAAGCATTTTACGAACAATTCGCAGGGTTATCCCCAGCGGGAATTTGTCTGAAGCGTTCGGATAAGTAGGTTCGCCAAGTGCATCTATCGTTTGTACATATGCTCGCACTTTACCGAGTACATTATTTCGACCATTCTCAATATCCATAAAATTATGAATAACTCCGATGAACGGAATACCTGAATTCATGGTATTGCCCACGGGGGTCTTACAGCAGTCGGCGTACCAACGAAGCAATCCTTTAGAGCTCAAACGCATACATCTTATATTTTCTACCCCCATCTCGATCCTTACTTGTGAAAGAGAGGTTTGATAGATATCTGTGCCGCCAAACTCATCTAGTACATCGGTTTCACGTTCTAATTGTTTTGCAAATTTTTGGCAATCATCACAACAACAGACAACTCTGTTTCCGTTTCGAGGTGTGATATTTATCGCAACACCTTGCACAGCGCCGCATGAACATTTTAGTGGAACATCCATCGTCGTCACTCACTTAGAATATCAAATTAATTTTTTTACGTCGTTGTATTAGTTTAGAAATTTTATTCCAGCCAGTATCAGACACGCTAGGAATAATGTTTCCACAACAATAAGCGCTATTGCTGGCCCACCAACAGACAGCACCTGTTTAAGATTGGTCTTCATACCGACAGCGGCGATTGCTACCAGCAACAGCCAGCTTGACGCCTGACTGATCAAGTCAGTCAAAACGGCAGGAATGATACCCAGCGAATTCACAGTCGCAAGAACTATAAACCCAATCACAAAACCCGGTAACAATGGTGTTTGGTTACCACCAACATTAACACGGGCAAATCGTTGAATAATAATCGATGCAATCAGCACCACCGGTGCCAACATCGCGACCCGAAATAATTTTACCAAAGTTGCAGTCTCACCAGCTTTATCAGAGATCGAGAAACCAGCGCCAATAACTTGCGCAACGTCGTGGATGGCACCGCCAATAAACACTCCAGCCGCAATATCATCGAGTTCAAGAAGTTGCACCAATATCGGATAGGCGATCATGGTCACCGTGGATAACACTGTCACTCCTACCACAGTAAAAATTAGCCGTTCTTCGCTACGCTCATCGCGCGGTAATATCGCACTAATAGCCATCGCTGCAGAAGCGCCACAGATTGCAACCGAGCCGGCGGTTAACAGAGCAAATCTCCATCGCTGATCAAACAAACGTGACACCATCAAACCAAAAGCAATAGTCAACACCACCCCACCGAGTGCCAGCGCAACAAATTCAAAACCAAGGCCAGCTATCAATGAAGCGGACACTCGCACGCCTAAGAGGGTAACGCCAATACGCAGCAGTACACGAGCAGAGAACTCGATGCCCTTTACAGCTTTTCCCTCTTCACCGAGGAAACTCACCGCGATTCCTAGAATCAACGCCCAAAGCATTGCGGGAGTTGCGTAGTGCTCTGATAGAAATTTTGCAGTGACAGCGACAATGGCGGAAACCATTACGCCTGGGAAAAGCACATGCCAGTGCTTCTTAAAGCTTTCTACTGAAAGTAACTCCATGTGTGCAAATAAATTCAAGGGTACCAGCTACGAGACATAAAGAGCAACTATCCAGCCACAGCCAACTGTTCCCAGTCAGAAGAAGGCTCAGTACGACCAATAGTCTCGCCACGAGAATTGGCTATAGACGGGGTCAAATACTCACCGAGCGCTTGCATATCGTCACGATTAATAACACCCAATGATTGTAGAACTGCACCAAGTGCAACACCCGCAGCGACTTGATGACCATCATCAATTTTCAATGCAACACCAATCTTAAGCTTTGGAAGAACCGCTGCGTAGACACCATCGGCCCCTACCTTGATCAGCACGCCTGGTGCAAGTCGATCCATTAGATCGGTACAAAGTCTTTCTTTACCCGCAACAAGATAAGGGTTTTCAGTCACCGCTTTGCGAATTCGTTGCACGGCTTCTCGTCGCGCACCGTTGAAAAAATCTTTGTCACCAAAGCGTGCCATACCGAGTGCAATTCTTTGCAGCGGTAAAGCAAGCGTTGGAATTGCACAGCCGTCGTAGCCCCAGGGCAGCTGCATGACTCGAGTATTGGTTGAGCTTTCGATTACTTCAAACCAACGTTTTTGAGCATCATGATTGTAAAGACGGTAGTTGCGTGTTTGTTCACCAAGATGACAACAGGTAGACAACATACCAAGATGTTTACCCGAGCAGTTATGGTGTATGCGCTGTGGGCCTCGGCCATCGGCAAGCAGATCGAACTGGGTTGCCTCATGCAGTGGCAATTCGGCTCCACATTCAAGATCATCATGTGTCAATGAAAGCCTGCT
>CAZQOI010000094.1:0-9194 GCA_964594905.1 uncultured Granulosicoccaceae bacterium | reverse complement strand
ACCAATTCAAGTCTACCGACCATTAGCGGTACGGCGATCGTTGGTGCAGGTGAGACATTGAGTGTTGACCTGGACCTGCAGACATACACCGCAGGCGACGGCAATCTCGTTGATAACGGTGATGGTACGTGGGATTTAACCATTCCTTCAGGTAATGAGCTAGCAGAGAGTACCTATGACGTTGAAGTGTCTGTGTCAGACGCTGCTGGCAACGTATCGATTGACAGTACTACGAATGAATTGCTTGTTGATCTGACACCGCCTCCAGCACCAGGTGTGTTGAGTCAGACGACGATAGATACAACGCCATTGATCATGGGGACAACGACGGTGGGTACTGGTTTAGTGCTTAAAGTTGAGGTCAACTCTGTGGTGTACACAGCAGGTGACGGCAACTTGGTTGATAACGGTGACGGTACCTGGACGTTAACGATTCCATCACCTGGACTGAGCGACAACCTGTATCAGGTAATCGCGACGCTTACTGATGCAGCCGGAAATACAAGTACAGACCCTGGTGTGGATGAGTTACTGGTTGACACAGTGGCACCACCATCACCTGGGGTGATGAGTTTGGTGACCAATGACGATACTCCTGTGATCAGCGGTACAGCGATTGTAGGTGTTGGAGAAATACTGACAGTCGATGTCAACTCAGTGGTGTACACCGCTGGTGATGGCAATCTGGTTGATAATGGTGATGGAACCTGGGACTTAACAATACCTGCCATCGATACCTTGAACGAAGGTGTCTACGATGTGACAGCAACGATAAGCGATGTCGCCTTGAACGCCAGTACCGACCCTAGTAGCTCCGAACTTGAGATTGATCTGACTGCTCCAGTCGCACCAACGGTTACAGCTCAGCAGACAAACACAACAACGCCTGTGATCAGTGGAACAGCAACGGTAGGGGTTGGCGAGATACTCACGGTTGAAATCAACAATGTTATGTATTCAGCAGGTGATGGCAATCTTGTCGACGATGGAAATGGCAACTGGACGCTAACAATCCCAACTGCCAATGCGCTGCAAGAGGGAGCGTATGACGTCCTCGTGACAGTCGAAGATGCCGCAGGCAACACGACCAGTGACAGTTCTCCTAGCGAACTGATTATTGATTTGACTGCTCCAGTCCTGCCAACTGTTAACAGTGCACTGACCAATTCCAGCACACCAACTATTGGCGGTACAGCAACAGTAGGTGTTGGCGAGATATTGACTGTCGAAGTCAATAACGTCATCTATACAGCTGGCGATGGCAACCTCGTGGATAACGGTGACGGTACTTGGGATCTAACGATCCCAACAGGTAACGAATTACCAGAAGGATTTTTGAGCGTAATTGCAATTGTCACAGATGCGGCAGGCAACTCAACCGCGGATGTCAGTGTTAGCGAGCTGATCGTTGATCAGACGCCGCCACCAGCACCAGGCGTGACAAGTCTAATTACTATGGATTCAACGCCAGTAATCTCTGGAACCACTACCAATGGCATTGGCCTGGTATTACAAGTAGAAGTCAATAATGTTGTCTATACAGGTGGTGACGGTGATCTTGTTATTAATTCGGACGGGACCTGGGACCTTTCGATACCGACAACAGAATTGTTATCAGATCAACTGTATCAAGTTGTAGCGACATTAACAGACGCGGCAAACAATTCAAGTGTAGATCCGAGCACCGACGATCTAGTGATCGACACAACAGCTCCGCCATCTCCCGGCGTAACCGGTCTTGTGATCAATGACGATACACCGCTGATAAGTGGTACTGCGACTGTTGGAGCAGGTGAGATATTAACTGTAGAGGTTAATAATATTGTCTACACAGCGGGAGACGGGAATCTTGTTGATAATGGGGACGGTACCTGGAGCTTGACGATTCCGGCCACAGATGCGTTGGCAGAGGGAGGTTATGATGTTACTGCCACAATCACTGATACCGCGCAAAACACTAGCTCAGACCCAAGTAGTACAGAGCTGGAAATTGATCTGACAGCGCCGGAGCTTGCATCGACACCATCGCTTGTCACGAACGACACTACGCCAACCCTCACAGGCAACGCCATCGTAGGCCCTGATGAAGTGTTGACAGTTGAAGTCAATGGTGTGGTGTACACAGCGGGAGACGGTAATCTGATTGTTGATGCCAATGGAACCTGGACGTTGGTTATACCAGCGGCTGATGCACTAGCGGAAGGCGACTACCCAGTGCAAGTCACCATTTCAGATGATGCTGGGAATAGTACAACGTTTACTAATCCTCAAGGATTGGTTGTTGATACTACGTCTCCAGATGTAGTTCCAGATATCTATGGCATTCAGACTGAGTTCCGACCTTTACTCAGCGGCTCCAGTCAGGAAGGTGATGGCGCTATTGTGACGATCCGAAACGCTGCAGGTGATTTAGTTTGTAGTGCAGTTGTCACGATGGGCCGATGGTCATGTGAACCTGAAATGGATCTCCCGGCAGGTGACAATATTTTTAGTGTGGAGCTAACGGATGTCGCAGGCAATTTTCAATCGGCAAGTTTAATTGTTCCAATATCGAATGATTTTGATGGTGATGGCATTCCAAATGATGTTGAAGGCTTTGGTGACACCGATAACGATGGTGTTGTAGACAGTGCGGATCTTGATGCTGACAATGATGGACTGCCCGATAGTCTTGAGAGCTCCCTGGATTCAGATGGCGACGGTGTGCCAGATTATCTGGATGGCGATGCTGACAATGATGGTATTTCCGATACAGTCGAAGGATTTGGTAGCGATATAAACGGAGATTTCGTCGTCGATGATTTTATCGATGCGAATCAGGATGGGCTTTCCGATGACTTGCAAGTCCTTCCATTGGATATACCTGATTCTGATGCTGATGGTATTCCAGACTACCGAGACGTGGATAGTGATCAGGACGGTGTGCCAGATCTACTTGAAACGCAAGGTACGGACGGAGATAACGACGGCAGAATCGACGATTTCATGGACAACGACGTTAATGGTGTCGATGATGGGGTGCAAGTTTTCGTTCTCGCTGCAGAAGATACAGACGCCGATGGTGTGCCGAATTATCTTGATCTGGATAGTGATAACGATGGATTGTCGGATATAAGTGAAGCGAGTGGTCTCGATGCAAATGGAGACTATACGGTAGACAGTATGCTCGATCGGGACCGAGATGCGATTCCGGATTCTGCCGATGTTGATTACACAGGTGGCATTGATCAGGATCTCGACGGTATAGATGACAGTGCTGATATCGATTTCTTGTTCAACGACGGTACGATTGCAGGAACACCTGTTGATGGCGATGCAGACGGTGATGGCATCGTTGATCAATTTGATCCCGATCAAAATGGTGATGGCTACGCAGATGATGTGGCTAACGCATTGTCGCTGGGTCTAGCGCTGCCAGACGCTGATGCTAATGGCATTCCGGACTTGCAACAAGTCCACGATGGCTTTTTACGTACTGGACTCAAAGGTAGGGGTGGATGCTCTATTGTTTCTTCTACTGAAAAAAGCATCGATCCAATGCTGTTAATGCTGTTCGTTATGGCATTGATCAGTTTGTTTTCGAGACGTCAGTCTAATCGACAAGGCGCACCTTTCTCCCGCACCAAGATTTTTGGAGTGGGCGCCGCTTTTTTTTTGATCAGTAATTCTGTTCACAGTAGTGACTCTGAAGGATTTAATAGAAGCTTTTACACAGGATTTGGAATTGGGGTATCTCAGCTTGAACCAGATGCCTCCGAAATACCCTTCGAACTTGTTGATGAGCATGATTCGGCTTTCAGTCTGTTTTTAGGTGCCGATATTACTCAGCGTATATCTGCTGAGTTGGGTTTTGCTGATCTGGGGCAGGCTGAATTAACTGGCGATCAGCAAGTGGAGTATCAGGTCGGCAGTATCAGTGCTTTGATTTATGGATTTAATCGTAAAAGTCAAAGAGAACGTCGACGAGGGTTCAGCGCTTATGCGCGTCTGGGACTCAGCCGAATGTACAACGATACCGATATACCCTTTATTCGTGAAAACGATAACAGCCTTTTGATCGGTGCTGGACTTGAGTACGGGTTCAACGGGGGATTGGCAACACGCCTGGAATTAAGCTCCTTCGACGCTGATGCGCATTTTGCCAGTGTCATGTTGCTTTATCGAATCGGTAAAAGAGCCAATCGTCAGGCTAGTCCCGAGTCCAGTCCAATTGCATTTGTAGATGAACCAGCAGCAGCTTTTATGGCAGTTGAGGATGCAGTCATTGAAGCAAAGGACTTTGCAATTCTATTTGACTATAGATCAGTGGATTTGGACACAACTGCGACGACCATAAGCTCTGAAATCCTTACACTCTTGAGAACGTCGCCGGATACAAGAGTCTTTCTTACGGGATACGCCGATACACGTGGCTCCAGAAAAACGAATATGTCACTTTCAGAGCATCGAGTAAACGCGGTAAGCAAAATTCTCCAGATTCGTGGCATTGATCCGTCGCGAATCGGGACTGAGATTTTTGGTCCCACGGCGCAGTTTGGAGATATGAATTCTGCCGACGGCCGACGCCAGAACCGACGCGTTCAAGCAACAGTGGTGCAGGTACCAAACTAAGTATTCTTGCAAGCAGTATCAAATCATCTACCTTTGGTGATTATCCTAGATTTTACTCTTCATGTTCCTGCTCTCTCGCTGTGCCGAACCAGTTGATGGTGTGAGCCTGTGATACCAGTGGTCGATAGTAACTGGCATCCGAATACGTTTGATGTAGACAACGAAAGTGTCCATATACTCAAGGGTGTGTACGTACAGCCAGGTATGGCGGCAGATCAATCTAGCGATGATCTAAAGAAGATGCATCAACTGTCTAGCACACCGGGCTATGGTGGGTTTCCACAAGCTATAGTCGCGTGGTGTGACCAATCGCCGTTGGAAATCAGTCGATTGTCGCGGACTGAGAAAATCAATGGTTGGAGCATCTCGATTGATTCAATGTCGCAATCATCTGATCACGTGGATCACTCATCGTCCAGCTCAATGCCGAATTCCGAATTAGGCTCGAAGCAACAAATATCTGACTCTTTGCGTAGCTGCTTCAGTATTCTGAACTCGAGCGGAAAATCTCTGGACATACAGCTTGATACCAGTGCATCTGACTTACTCTGCCAAGTCTTAACAGAGTATCCGAACGTAGCTGTTGTGCTGGATTTATGTAAGTTGAGGTTTGAAGGCAAAGAGCTACCGGCTATGGACTGGACTCATGCGCTAGAAGAATTTCGCGAAAAAATGAATCTTCATTTGAAAGTTACAGGCTTCGATAACACGCTTCTTGCGCAGGCTGACAATGAATTTCTCAATCTGCTGCAAGAGCTTATCGAAAAATTTGGCGCTGAAAGAGTGTTGTTTGCCAGTCAGACGCCACGATCTGACGTTGATCTGTCGCATGATAAGTTATGGTCGTTCTATTTCGAGGCCACTCGCAACTTGAGTGCTGCTGATCGCGATAAGATTCTACGTTCAAATGCGATTCGTATTTATCGCTTGTGAGCGTTACATCTTTCTGAGCTGAACACTGTCAATGGCGTGATCTCTACCTTTATGTAGAATAAGTTTGGCCCGATCTCGCGTTGGCAAGATATTCTCAGTGAGATTTACGTGATTTATCGATTTCCATATCTCATTCGCAGTTTTGATAGCACTTTCTTCGTCAAGTGATGCGAAATGATTGAAGTAGGCATCTGGTTTATTGAATACAGTTGTTCGAAGCGTCAAAAAGCGATCGACATACCATTGCTGAATATCATTAACCTCGGCGTCAATATAGAGCGAAAAATCAAAATAGTCAGAGACGAATACACTGGATTCGCCGAGTTTTGCACCACGGGTTTGTAGAACATTGAGTCCTTCGACTATAAGAATATCTGGTTGATCAACTTCAATGTACTCGTTCGGTACGATATCGTACTTCAAATGTGAATAAACCGGTGCTTTCAAGTGGCGTTTTCCACTTTTCACATCAGCCAGAAAATCCATCAAGCCAGTTCGGTCAAAACTTTCCGGAAACCCCTTGCGATGCATCAAGTTTTTTTCCTGTAACTCGGCTGTCTTCAGTAGAAATCCATCAGTGGATATTAGATCTACAACTGGATGCTCTGGCCAACGCGCAAGTAATGATTTAAGGATTCGAGCGACTGTGCTTTTCCCGACTGCAACAGATCCAGCAATACCGATAATAAATGGCACCTTGCCTGATTCGATTTCCATGAATTGTCGAATACCAATATTGAGCTTCTGCACGGCTGCAATATGTAGACTCAACAGACGTGACAAAGGAAGGTATACCTGCTCGACTTCGTCAAGCGATACGCGCTCATTAATTCCGCGTAGCTCGGTCAACTCCGCTTCGCTTAAAGGTTGTGGGGTGTTGCGCCGTAGTGCCGCCCATTCATCAATCGTGAATCGGCGATACGGTGATGGTCCTGTCACATCCATTGGCATTAAGACTAAGCTCTTTTGGAAATACTTGGTTCAGTGGCATAGCATCGGTACGACACGACGCTCAATTTTTTCTACAAATGACAGTGCGCTGAGTTGAATTATGCTTTCACTTTGTTCGCTTTCCACCGCTATCGCTGATACGTTAGGGTAACGGTACACTTCAACTCCTATTACATCCTCTCGCTGATTCGCAAAGCTATCTAATGCGGTAAAATCTGAATGGTATACAAGAAAGGTAGCCGGCCCGGCTTCACCTGTCATTGTCCGATATTTTTGTTCACTTGCCGTATAGAATAGTTCGTTGATGCGTTCCCAGTTTTGCCAAATGTAGTTTCCGCCGACACCAGATCCAAAAAAGAAGATAAACAGGAACAGGTAGGCAATCCAAGGCTTGGGTGACCCAATGGAATCAACTGATTGCTGGCTTGACGACAATTGATCGGGCATTATCTAATAAAAGTAAATGAGTGATTCCGGAGCGTTAAGCGTCTATGAGCAGCATATCAAATTCAACACTGGGCATTGCATTAGTCGGTGTTGGAATGGTGAGTGGAACCTATGCCGATGCGCTTGCCCAACTAGCAGGGATAGTGCACGTCACCGGAGTCATGGGCTCAAAAACCGCCTCTGGTAAGGCCTTTCTCGACAAATATGGCAAATCCTTGAGCTCTGAGCAGTCAAGATCTCTACAGGTTTACGCTTCGATCGATGAGCTGCTTGCTGACAAGTCTGTTGATTTCGTCATTCTCACAACACCTCCAGATGCGCGTCTGCAATTAGTGACTGAGATCGCATCGGCTGGCTTGCCCATTCTTATGGAAAAACCGCTTGAAAGAACGCTCGAAGCCGCTGAAAATTTATGCAATCTCTGCGAATCGCACAAGGTGAGACTTGGCATCATGCTTCAACACCGGGTTCGCCCTTCTGCAAAAGCATTGAGTGAGCTTCTGAGCACTAAAAGAGTGGGTGATTTGAGAGCTGTTGAGATCTCAGTACCTTGGTGGCGAGAGCAAGCTTATTACGACGAACCTAGTCGGGGCAGTTTCGCCCGCGATGGTGGTGGCGTCATGATCAGCCAGGCAATTCACACATTGGATCTTGCATTGCAGTTCACTGGTCCCGCAAGCTCAGTGATGGCCATGACAGGCACAAGCGGTTTTCATCAAATGGAAGCTGAGGATTTCGTCAGTGCAGGTATTCAGTTTGAAAACGGGGCCGTTGGATCGTTCTTCGGATCAACGGCAAGTTTTCCCGGGCGCACGGAGCAAATAATTCTGCACTACGAATTGATGAGTGCCAGTTTGACCAGTAATCTGTTGGAAATACATTGGCAGGACGGACGCACTGAAACAATAGGTGAGCAAGCAGCATCAGGAGCTGGTGCTGATCCGATGGCGTTTACGTCGGATTGGCACCGTGATGTCATCGAGGACTTCGCCAGCATTGTGAGTGATGGTGGAGAGCCTGTAGTTACGGGTCGTTCTGCGTTGCAGGTACATGCATTGATTGATTCATTACAGCGCTCGGGGCGCACAGGCGAAAGAGTCTCAATGATCTAAATTGACGATTCAAAACAATAATCCAAAACAATAACTCAGAATAATAATCCAGAAAAAAATGCCGGATATGTCAGCAATATGAAAGACCTTAAGCGAGTAGCAATCGTAGGAGCTGGAATCGGTCGCGAGCACCTTGCAGGCTATCAAGCATTGCCGGAGCGCTTTGAAGTTGCTGCAGTTTGTGACCTTGACAGGCTGCGTGCCGACGAATTGTTAGCTGTTGCCCCCGGTGCACTGTATGCCGAATCGATTGATAGCGTACTTGCTGATGACACTATTGATATTGTAGATATTTGTTTACCTCCGCATCTTCACTTTGATCTTTGTCAGAGCACCTTGCGCGCGGGAAAGCACGTTATCTGTGAGAAACCTCTGGTCAATAGTGTTCGCGAGGTGGATAAACTTATATCTCTGTCAGCTGAGACGGAGAGAAAAATCTTTCCGGTTTTTCAGTACCGTTTTGGCCTTGCCAGTCTGCAGCTACAAAAGCTTATAGATGCCGGTTTGACCGGAAAACCGTTCGCGGCGTCGCTTGAAACGCATTGGAATCGTGGCGCTGACTACTACTCAGTACCTTGGCGAGGTACCTGGAAAGGAGAACAGGGTGGCGCTGTCCTTGGGCATGCGATTCATATTCATGACTGGCTGGATTATGTGTTTGGACCAATTGATTCCGTTTTCGCAAATCTTGGAACGCGAGTCAATGATATTGAAACTGAAGATTGTGCAGCACTTTCTATTCGTATGAAAAGCGGAGCCTTAGTGACTAGCTCGATCACCCTCGGTGCGGCAACAGATACCAGTCGACTGCGATTCTGTTTCGAGGGTTTGACAGCAGAAAGTGGAACAGCACCCTATACACCTGCGCAAGACAATTGGACTTTCACTGCACGTGAGCCTTTTTTGCAATCTGAAGTTGATGCTGTGCTGGAGGGACTAGCAACGCCACCTGCTGGATATGTTGGTCTTTTCGACGCTATCGCTGATGCCCTGGATGGTAACCCCGGTCGAGAAGTCACTCTGGATGATGGCCGACGTTCACTTGAATTCGTTACCGCTGTTTACCTGTCTTCGCGACTAGACAGACCGGTTAGTTTGCCGCTTAGTGAGTTGGATGATTGCTATGACGGTTGGTGTTAA
>CAZQOI010000093.1:2630-9313 GCA_964594905.1 uncultured Granulosicoccaceae bacterium | reverse complement strand
TATCTTTTCTATTGTTCTGCGATTATTCAAAGATGAATAGGGATCCTGAAAAATCATCTGTATTTTTCGACGAGACTCATGTTGGCGGGGGCGTTTCCTTGCATAGGGAAGAGGTTCGCCCTTGAAATGCATGGTTCCCGATGTTGGCTGAACCAAGCCGACAATCGCTTTTGCCAATGTTGACTTACCACTGCCACTTTCACCGACCACACCCAGCACCTCTCCCGCGTGTACATCCAGCGACAAATCAGATAAGGCTTTGAATCCGCTTGGACGTCGGAACCAACGTCGCTCTCCACCTGGGAAGACTACATTCAGATCACGCACTGACAAAACTGGGTCGCTAGACGCTGTCTCACTGGTTTCCTGACGTTGAAGCAACCAGTCGTTGGCAAGCGTCGCGCTAGCGCCGTCGACAATCCACGGTGAACCGTCAAGGTTTGGATTGTCTTCGACAATGTTGGTGAATCGGTCAAGTCGTTTGTCGAGGCGTGGTACTGCTGCCATCAACGCTTTTGTGTAGGCATGGCTTGGTGTTGAGATAACTTTTTGAGTGCAACCCGATTCCACGACCACTCCATTACGCAAGACCGACACAGAATCACAAACTTCGGCAATGACGCCGATATCATGAGTGATAAGAATAAAGCCGACATCGCGTGAATCTGCGAGGTCGCGGATCAGCGCGAGAATCTGTTTTTGTACCGCTACATCCAGAGCAGTTGTTGGTTCATCGGCGATGATAAGGTCGGGATCAGTACACAAAGCAAGTGCAATAACCACCCGTTGACGCATACCGCCTGAAAATTGGTGTGGGTATTCATCAATTCTTGTCGCGGCATCTTTAATACCCGTCTCATGTAACAGCGTTATGGCTTTGTCGCGCGCTTTTTCAACAGGCATAGGTGAGTGCTGAATGATGGTTTCAATCAGTTGATCGCTGATCGTGAGCAGGGGGTTTAGACTGGTTTGTGGATCCTGGAAGATCATGCTGATCTTATTGCCACGTAAGCGATGATAAGCATCATCATCAAGCTCGCTTAATGACTCGCCATGCAGTTTGATTGTGCCTTTGCTGATATTCCCTGGAGTTTGTATCAGTCCAATGACAGCGGCACCCACTGTTGACTTACCGGCACCAGATTCGCCAACCAGCCCATGAATTTCACCAGCTGCAAGTTTTAGTTTGAATCCATCGAGCGCTGTAAACGTTCCGAACCTCGACGGAAAGACGACGCTAAGGTCATTAACATGCAGGAGTGGAGTTTCGCTATTCATCGCAGGCGAGGATTCAAGGCGTCGCGGAGAAAATCCCCAAGGATATTGATAGCGATGATGAGAATGATCAGCGTGCAACTTGGAAATATGACGATCCACCATTCGCCGGAGAACAGGTATTCGGTTCCAATCCGGATCAATGTGCCGAGGGATGGTTGATTTGGCGGAACGCCAACACCAAGAAAAGATAGCGTTGCTTCGAGTAAAACGGCAACAGCGAGATCAACCGTCAGAATGACCAGAATAGGGCCGAGTATGTTCGGCAGTATTTGAACCAGCATGACTCTTAGTGGGTGCATGCCCATAATCTCAGCCGCCTGTACATACTCTTTGTTTTTCTCAACAAAGGTTGATGCACGAGCTGTTCGCGCAAAGTTTACCCACAGCGATAAACCGATTGCGACCGTCAGCACGATAACCATCAGTTCATCGTGTGATTCTCTTGGCAGGATGCCGCGGGCAATGCCATCGATAAGCAAGGCTGTCAGGATCGCTGGCAGGCTTAACTGAACATCGGCTATACGCATGACGATGGCGTCAAAGCGTCCGCCAAAATACCCCGCCATCACGCCAACAGAGACACCGAGAATACAGGCGAAGCTAATCGACAGAACACCTACCAGCAATGACAGGCGGGTACCGTACAAGATAGCTGACAATAGATCGCGACCTTGATCATCAGTGCCAATAAGAAATCGGGAATCTCCATCTTCAGACCATACCGGTGGAATAAGCGAATCAAGCAGTTCAAAACTCGCAATATCGTAGGGGTTTGTCGGTGCTATCCATGGGGCCAGTAAGGCACCACCAATGCCGAGCAACGAAACCAAAGCTGCAATCAGTGCAACTGGACTGTGCAGGAACAGATAAGCGAGTTCATTCTCAAGGGTAAAATTCTTGATGCGCTTTAACATGTCAGTCGCTATGCGCTCTTATACGAACTCGTGGATCAATAGCAACGTACAACAGATCAACCACCAGATTAATAATAACGAACATCAATGCGATCAACACCAGATAAACCGACATGACTGGGATGTCGACATAGCGAATTGAATCGAGAAACAGTAATCCCATGCCAGGCCATTGGAAGACGGACTCGGTCACTATTGAAAACGCGATGATGCCGCCAAACTGTAGTCCAATAATTGTGATGACTGGCACCAGCGTGTTGCGTAAGGCATGACGGTAATGCAGTGAACGATAAGCAATGCCTCTTGCGGTTGCGAACTTGATGAAATCAGTCTTTAACACATCTTGCATCTCGGAGCGCACCAGTCGCATGGTCAAAGTGAGCTGATATACGCCAAGCGTAATTGCGGGAAGTAATAGAGATCGCCAACCATCAACGGTTAGAAAATTGGTTTTCCACCAACCCACAGCGACGACATCGCCTCGGCCGAAGGTCGGTAACCAACCCAACTGCACACCAAACAGGAATATCAGAAAGATGCCAATAACAAACGTGGGTATCGACACACCAATGAGCGTGGTAACCAGAATTGCGTTCGCGGCAATACCTCCACGGTGCAAGGCGGTATAGATACCGGCAGGGATGCCAACGATGAGGGATATCAGCAAGGACACAATGCCAAGCTCAATGGTTGCTGGCATTCGACTCAGTATCATTTCACCAATAGGTTGCCGAGTGCGGTAGGAGTAACCGAATTCACCGGTTACCAGATTCTGTGCAAATCGTTTGAATTGCGTGAATATCGGATCGTTAAGTCCTAAATCTGCCCGGATGCGTGCCTGGTCCTCGAGAGAGGTTTCCTGACCCACCATCTGCGCCACTGGATCGCCGACGAATCGGAACAAGGTAAACGCGATCAAGCTGACAGCGAGCATCACGAGCACGGACTGCAGCAGACGTCTGATCAGGTAATTCAGCAATTTTCCAAATGTCTCGCGTTATTAAAATAAACCGTACGGTACAAATTTAAACGTAAAACTGCGAACTGTGAGCGATTAAAACCGTATTGATCGTCATATGCACGCCTTAAACGATTGAATCTGCGCCGTAATGTAAACAATGCTGTGAATAACCTTCAGAGATCGCCCCCATTTAGTAAAATGGCTAGGTCGGATCCTGTCCCCCGCATTGACGGTATGCTAATAGCGGGATTCAGAGGCAGACACCCAAACAATCCACTCGTCCACAAATTGAGGATATATGACTATATTGAAGAAAACCGCTTTAGGCTTTGCGCTGCTATTCGGTTCAGGTATCGCTGCTGCTGAGTGTGGTGACATTCAGATCGCTGAATGGAACTGGGCATCGGGTGAACTGATGGCTAATGTTGACAAAGTCATTCTCGAAGCGGGTTACGGCTGTACCGTTGAAATGGTACCTGGCGCGACGACTACTACCTTCGCTTCCATGAATGAGAAAGGCCAGCCAGATATCGCTGGTGAGCTTTGGATCAACGCGGTTCGCGAACCTCTTAATAAAGCGCTTGACGAAGGTTCACTGATTTCTGCAAACGGTGGCCCTATCACACAGCTCGGTGAAGGCTGGTGGATTCCACCCGCGACTGCTGAAAAGCACCCTGAGTTGAAAACGGTTCTTGATGTTCTCGAACGTCCAGATCTTTTCCCTGATGTAGAAGACCCATCCAAAGGTGCCTTTGTTGGTTGCCCAGCAGGTTGGGGTTGTCAGTTAGCTAACGCAAACCTGTTCCGTGCTTTTGACATGGAAGCTAAAGGTTGGAAACTGGTAGATCCAGGTTCAGCGGCTGGCCTTGACGGTTCAATGACTAAAGCAGTTGAGCGTGGTGAAAACTGGTTTGGTTATTATTGGTCACCAACTGCAATGATCGGTAAGCACCAGATGGTCAAGCTTGACTTCGGCGTACCTTTCGCAGGTAGTGAAAACTGGGATGGCTGTATTGCTAAAGCTGAACAGGATTGTGAAGATCCTCAGCCTTCAGCATGGACTGACTCTGAAGTTCATACAGTTGTTACCGACGAATTTTCTGCCAAAGCTGGTGAAGAAGTCATGGCTTACCTCGGCACTCGTGTGTTCCCAGGTGAAGTCATGAATGGCATGCTCGTTTACATGGGTGACAACCAGGCCGGTGGTGAAGATGCTGCATTCGAATTCTTGCTGACGCAAGGCGACGTATGGGAAGCATGGGTTAGCCCGGAAGTTGCTGAGAAAGTAAAATCTGCTCTTAATTGATCCGGTTTTAGTTTTATAGCGGTATTTATGTACAAAGCCTGTCCGCGTTTGCGGGCGGGCTTTTTTATTTGTCAGGCACGCTATCTGGAGAACGATTTAACGTGGAATTCTGGACCAATAAGTTTCCATCGCTAGGGCGAACAGATCTTCGCGATCTGAAAAAATTCATCGATGAAAAATTTCGAGTTTTCTCCAGAACCTATGGCGAAGCACTGGAAGATTTTTTCCACCCGCTGCTTGAGTTTCTGGTCTGGTTGGAGAAACTTCTGCTCGCGACTCCGTGGCCTGTGATCATATTTGTTATCGCAGCGTTGGCGTGGCTCGGTTCTCGAAGCAAGGTCATTGTGATTGGTTCTATCCTGTCGTTTTTAGCGATTGGCTATTTCGGCATGTGGAAAGACACCATGTCCACGCTTGCCATTATTTCGGTTTCAACGATTGTGTGTATTGCCTTGGGAATTCCATTGGGAATCTTAATGGCACGTTCGGAACGAGTACAGGCGATCGTAACGCCTGTGCTTGACGTCATGCAGACTATCCCTGCGTTCGTTTATCTTATTCCCGTGGTTATGTTGCTGGGTATCGGTAAGGTGCCGGGTTTGATCTCGGTGTGTATCTATGCAATACCCCCCATAGTTCGACTGACCAATCTCGGGATTCGGCTGGTCGACAAGGAAGCACTTGAGGCGGCAGATGCCTTTGGTGCAAATTATCGGCAGAGGTTGTTTGGCGTGCAAATTCCGCTGGCACTGCCCAATATTTTCGCAGGCGTTAACCAGACCATCATGATGGCATTGTCGATGGTTGTTATCGCTTCAATGATCGGTGTTGCAGGTCTCGGTGTACCGGTACTACGTGCGATATCGAATCAGTATCTGGCACTTGGCGTTATGAACGGCCTGGCGATTGTTGCGCTGGCTATTATCTTTGATCGAGTTTCTCAAAGTTTTGGTAAACGGCTGCAGCGCCATCGCCATGGTGAACATCATGACTGATACAAAAATAAAAATAGAAAAGCTCTACAAGATCTTTGGCAAGCGTCCAAAGGAAGCTTTGAAGCATGTAGAAGACGGTGTCGGGAAAACTGAGCTCCTGGAAAAGCATGGGCATGTGCTTGGTCTAAAGGACATCAATCTTGATATACCTGCCCATGGCATATCAGTGATCATGGGTTTATCGGGCTCAGGTAAGTCGACACTGATTCGGCATATCAATCGTTTGATTGAGCCCACCGCTGGTCGTATGGTGGTCGATGGCGACGACGTATTGGCCATGAGCAAATCAGAGCTTATTGAGTTCCGCCGACACAAGGCGTCGATGGTATTTCAGAAATTTGGCTTGCACGTACATCGTACGGTTGCTGAAAACGTAGCCTATGGCCTGGTCGTTCAAGGTATCTCGATGAAGGACGCCAAGCAGCAGAGCCATAAGTGGCTCGAGCGTGTGGGTCTTGCAGGATTTGAAGAGCATTTCCCGGTTCAGTTGTCAGGTGGTATGCAACAGCGGGTAGGTTTGGCCCGAGCGCTGGCAACCGATGCCGAGATTCTCCTGATGGATGAAGCGTTCTCAGCACTTGATCCCTTGATACGAACGGATATGCAAGACGTCTTGCTGGATCTGCAAAAAGAATTGCACAAGACCATCGTATTCATCACCCACGATCTCGATGAAGCGCTCCGAATTGGCGACAAGATTGCGATCCTGCGCGATGGCGAACTAATCCAGCAGGGTGATCCGCAGCAGTTGATCATCGATCCCGCGGACGACTACATCTTTGACTTTGTCAAAGACATCAATCGAGGCCGTGTGTTGCAGGTTAAAACCTTGATGTCTGCAGGTAGCAGCGTACAGGGACCTAATATCGCGGGAGACACAGTGCTGGAGGATGCATTGCAAGCGGTCGCATCAGTTGATTCGCGCTCAGCCAATGTGGTTGGGGACGGTGACAATGTGATTGGTAGCATTTCCATGGACCAGATCATTGCAGGGCTTGCCCGGCCGGAAGAAATGTCGCAGTCTGGAAATCAGTATCGATAAAATGTAGCCTTGTCGGATGAATCATGATGTACCGACAATGCTTAATCTGGATGCCGAAGATTACGACAGTATTCTGTCGAGTTTTCAGTGGAACATTCCTGAGACCTTCAATGTGGCGCAAGCTGTGTGCACGCGCCATGCTGATGGGCGGCAACAGCTAGCGCTGATTGCGGAAACCGAATCTGGC
>CAZQOI010000093.1:0-2530 GCA_964594905.1 uncultured Granulosicoccaceae bacterium | reverse complement strand
GGTTTTGAAGCATCGCATAACGGATTTCCTAAACAGAACGATGTTGTTTATTCGCCGGCAGATTGGGCCTGGACGGGAGGCTTGCTTGATTGTCTATTGCCTGCCTGGTACTACGGTGTACCGGTAGTGGCTTATGACAGTAAAAAATTTCAAGCAAAAGCGATCTTGTCCTTGATGTCCAGACACAAGGTGACCTGTGCATTTATACCGCCTACGGCATTAAAGATGTTACGCAGCGAACCTGATGAGTTTGCTCGCCACGACTTATCACTTCGCAGTGTCATGAGTGCAGGAGAAGCCGTGGGTGAAGAGCTATTCGCTTGGGGTCAACAGATGCTGGGGCTTGATATCAATGAGATGTGCGGGCAGACCGAGCACAACTATTTAATGGGGAATTGCAGCGCTTACTTAAATGTTAAGCCTGGATCAGTGGGCAAAGCCTATCCCGGACATCGAGTCGCGATTCTTGGCGAGGATGGCGAGCTTCTGGATGCTGGCAAGGTTGGTCAAATTGTCGCCCATCGTGATGATCCAGTTCATTTTCTCGGCTACTGGAACAAACCAGAAACAACAGCTAAAAAATTCACGGGCGACTGGTTTCATACCGGCGATATGGGTTATCAGGATGAGGATGGTTATCTCTGGTTTGTTGGTAGAGATGATGATGTGATCAGTAGTGCTGGTTATAGAATTGGCCCCGGTGAAATCGAGGATTGCGCCTTGTCGCATCCATCGGTGTTGCAAGCAGCTGCCATTGGTGTTCCTGATCCTGATGGTATCCGTGGTGATATCGTAAAGCTATGTGTTGTGTTAAAAACGGGTGAGACTGCCTCAAAGGCACTTGAAGATAGTTTGGCCAAACATGTTCGCGAACATCTCGCAGCCTACGAGTATCCGCGTGCAGTCGAATTTTTTGATGACTTGCCACTCACCACCACGGGTAAGGTACGTCGCAATGTCCTTAGGGAGTGGCATGAAAAAGCAAACACAACAAACTAACCCGTTGATAAGCGCAGAAGAGCTTATCGATTTACAAAAAACTGATGCAAATGGGATAGTGATATTCGACTGCTCCATGCATCTTCCAACGTCGGATAGAAATGCCAAGCGCGAATTCGAGCAATCACGTATTCCGTCGTCGGTTTATTTTGATATTGATGCGATAAGTGACCCTGATTCAGACTTGCCGCATATGGTGCCATCAGCATCGCTATTTGAAGTTGCCGTAAGCGAACTTGGTGTCAATGCGAATTCCCGCGTCATTGTTTACGACAGCCTTGGTTTGTTTTCAGCAGCACGGGCTTGGTGGATGTTTCGTATTTTTGGCCATGAGAACGTTCAGTTGCTCGATGGTGGTTTACCTGCGTGGATTGATGCCGGTGGAAAAACCGTGTCAAACAGCAGCGCTGATGAACAACCGAAAAAGAGCAATGTTGCAGTTGATCCAGATCAGCGCTTCAAAGCTGTATTTGATCCTGTACGAGTGGCATCCAAAGCAGATGTTCAGAAGGCAACTACTCAGGATGATGTAGTGATTTTGGATGCACGCGCACGCGCAAGATTCAATGGCGAGGTCGCGGAGCCGCGTGCGGGGCTTGCCTCCGGGCATATTCCAAGTTCGTCTTGCTTACCCTTTACAGAGCTTCTCGACAATGGGCGTTTTCGCAGCCCGTCAGAAATTGAACAACAATTGAAGTCGATTGGTTTATCTGCAGAGGACATAGCTACTGGCGGGCAAACAGTTATTACATCGTGTGGTTCAGGTGTTACCGCGGCTGTTATTACACTTGCGCTTGAGATGTCGGGCTACGGGTTGCAACGCTTGTACGATGGGTCATGGACGGAGTGGGGTCAACAGGGGTGACTCTGTTGTTTTTATCAGAGTTTAGATTGTGTTCAATAGGGTTTAGATTGTATTCAATAGAGTGGTCGATCTTTAGCCGTGTAAAGGGTGGAATGTGATCACCAAGTCCCCATCGAACAAGACCATCGGCTTTGTTTGTATTTGTGCGATTCTGTGGGGGCTTTACTGGATACCTGTTCATGTACTGAGCAATCGAGGCCTGACCGGGGCATGGGCATCATTGTCTCTTGCGCTGGCAGCAACCTTGGTCATGACGCCATTGATCATCATCAAGCGCCCTGCAATGCCGGAGCTTCGATGCTTGATTGGGTCGCTGGGTATTGGCGCTGCGTTTGCGCTGTATGGTATTGCCATCACTTATTCGGACGTTGTACGTGTCGTGCTGTTGTTCTACCTCGCACCTGCCTGGAGCACTATCATTGAGTGCTCTTATTTTGGTCGTAAATGGTCGTGGCAAAGTTTCCTCGGTTTGGTTTTATCCTTCGTCGGTATTGTCGTTCTGTTTCGTGGCGAGTTACCTGTTGATGGTCTTGGTGCCCTGGGTGACTGGATGGCTTTGTTGGCTGGCATCTGCTGGTCGCTTGGGTCAGCCTTGATGTTTTCCTCATCCTCCATTGATATCAGAAGCATGAGCTACGCAAGTTTTATCAGCGCTATTTTTGTGTC
>CAZQOI010000092.1:7470-9323 GCA_964594905.1 uncultured Granulosicoccaceae bacterium | reverse complement strand
GCAATAGGTGCAAAGCTTGGTCAACAGAGTAAGCCTGTTATTTGCCTGATCGGTGATGGAGGGCTGCAGTTTTCACTGGCTGAGCTTGGCACTCTTACAGACTATGGTGTGTCTGTTGTCATCATTGTTTGGAATAATGACGGCTATGGTGAAATCCGGGAAACCATGAAGGCAAAAGGTGTCAGCCCATTGGGTGTGGACCTACAGCCCCCTGATTTTTGCAAAATAGCGGACGCGTATGGCATTGACGCGCAAAAAGTAGACAATGCTGAAGATCTGGTGTCTCTGGCTACACAGGCGGCCGCAGAGGATCGCACAATCCTGATTGAGGCGATGATTAATGAGCGGTTTAGATACTGATTAATTTCAATACTGAAACCTAAGCTAATTCGCAGGCAGGCAACACTATGGAATCGAGAAACGTAGAAATTCGGCGTGAACCTGCTGAGCTGTTTCGTATATTGAAATTTGAGGGTTTGGTTGAAAGCGGGGGAGCCGCCAAGCAAGTTATCGACGCTGGTGAAGTCCTTGTCAATGGGGTGGTGGAAACCCGGCGACGAAAGAAAATTGTCGCCGGTGACAAGATAGAGTTTGAAAATATCGAATTGCTTATTAAGTTGGCCGCGAGTTAAAAGCTGGCCGAGTTAAAAGCTGACAATGAGTAGCCGAAGCTTAGAAGCCGATCATCGGATACTCAGGATTCTAGCTTAAGGGTTATAAGCCGACAGTTAGATAATGGCTTTCTCTATGATCGGTGTATCGTTAATGATGCGTTCATAGTTGAACAGGCTCATGTCAAGAGTTCGGTACTCATCATGTACCAGCATCTCAGCGGTGCCACGGCCCATGGCCGGTGATTGCTGCAAGCCGTGTCCGGAGAAACCGTTGAGGAAATAAAAATTCTCAACCTCGTTGTGCTTGCCCATAACCGCATTGTGATCAAAGGTGTTGTAAGAGTAGTGACCAGCCCATTCACTGGTAATCTTGATGGCCTCAAATGCAGGAATGCGAGTAGCAAGCGCTGGCCAAATATGCTCTTGCCAGAGTGAGGGATCCATTGAAAAATCGTCATGAGGTACAGCTGGATCTATGTGGGAATGACCACCTGCAAGGTAGGTACCGTTGCCATTTTCACGTACATGCACACCCGATGGATCGATGGTTAAAGGCAAGGCTCGGTCTAATGGCTCTTCGGCTGCAAATACCCAGGTAAAGCGCTTGCGCGGCTCAACCGGTAGCTCGATACCCGCCATGTTTGCAGTCAGGCTTGCTCGTGGTCCGGATGCGTTGAGTACTTTAGCGCATGAGATAACTTCGCCTGATTTCAAAGTGATACTTTCAACCTTGGTGCCGGCTGCGTTTTTTGTCATGCCTACTACTTCGTTCTGAATATATTCAACGCCTCGCTCGCGTGCTACTCGTCGCCACCAGTCGAATACGGTAGAACCGTCCCAATAGCCCTCATCGACAAGATTGATGGAGCCGAGCTTTATATCGTCTACGTTGTAGAACGGATAATTCTGCTTGATTTCACTTTGTGTCATCAATTGCGTTGCAGCGCCAGCTGCTAGTTGGACTTTTTGGTTTTCGCGTAAAACGTTGGCGAAATCATCGTTGTCTGCGAGGTACATATAACCGTAGCTTTGTATGGATAATTCAGGGACTCTTTCGTCGTTACCCATATAGCTGCGAATATTTTTGACAAAATCGGCGGCAAACTGTGAGACTCGAACGTTCAGTTCGGTACTGAACTGCTGACGCATGCATGAGTTCGTATGAGCCGTTGAACACATTGAGTAGCTCGAATCCATCTCGACAACGAGAACGCGCCCGTTAAAGTCCTTGTCATCTGA
>CAZQOI010000092.1:5754-7370 GCA_964594905.1 uncultured Granulosicoccaceae bacterium | reverse complement strand
GCACCACCTGGAAACGCGAGCATCACCTTGCGCCCATGTTCTACAAATTGTTTGCCCTTACCACGCATGGCTGAACCATCGTCTCGGGATATGGTTGTTGGTGCACCATTCTCGCCTCCCTGGCGTCCACGCGCGGGATGATCAACTCTGTCGAACATCGCTTGGAAATCGAACTCGTGACCTTCAGTAACCCCAACTTCCATAAATTGACCAAGCCCTCCGCGTTGCTTGCCAGCGCCGCCGCTATCGGGACGCAGTTCCTTTCGCCAGATAATAATTGGCCCGGCATGCTCGGTCGCCTCTATGGGCATAGTCATAACGCCAGAGGGGAATGCCGTTGCATTCAAGCCGTCGTGTAGCGGACGTGCGCCGGAACCGCCGGAGTTGAATGTCAGCACTTCAGAGCGTTTTGTATCAGCTGGTGCGGGTTCGTCACTTCTTGGGCGTATTGAAACCTGAAAGTTACACAAACAACCTGCGCCCTCTGCGGGCACGACATCAGGAAGAATTTTGTCCAGTGCGTCATAGACAACATCTGGAACAAAGTGGCCAACGATGTGCCGTAGCGCTACCGGTGCTGGATGCACTGCGTTAACGATGGTGTTGATCGGGGCCTCGATTTCAAACGGGGCGAGGGAGGCTGCGTTGTTTGGAATCTCTGGGGCGATAGCACACTTGAGTGCATAGCAAGCATATGCCTTGGCGTAAACCAGGGGACAGTTGATACCTTTCTTATCGATTCCAGTGGTTCCGGTGAAATCAGAGATGATTCTGTCTTTTTCGATACGTAGCTCTACCTTGAGCGTAATGGGTTTGTCAAAACCGTCAACGGTCATTTCGCCTTTTGCACTTTTACGCGGTAGTGCTGCGATGCAGTCGATGGTCGCCCGTCTTGAATTGTCCAGAATAAACGTCGCTATGCCGGAGAGATCGGTTAGTTCGAATTCATCCATCATGGTGACAAGACGACGATGACCAATCTCGTTGCAGCTGGCCAGCGCGTACATATCGCCAATCAATTGATCGGGTTCGCGTACATTGCCTCTAACGATACGTAACAGCGTCTTGTCGACTTCGCCGTTATCAGCGAACTTCATTATTGGGATATACAAGCCTTCCTCGTAAACACTGGCTGCATCCGCGCCGAAGCCACGACCGCCAATATCCACAATATGTGCGGTGCACGCAAAAAAGCCTACGTGCTTGCCACGGTAAAATGATGGTGTGACCATGGTGATATCGTGAAGGTGGCCGGTTCCTTCCCATGGATCATTGGTGATGTAGACATCGCCTTCGTGGATATTATCAGGGCCGATACGGCGGATAAAATGGGCAACAGCATCGGCCATGGCATTGACGTGCCCGGGTGTGCCTGTAACCGCCTGGGCCAGCATTTGTCCTTCAACATCATAAACACCTGCGGATAAATCACCCGCTTCACGAACTGACGTCGAAAAGGCTGTGCGAACGAGCGCTTGCGCTTGCTCTTCGACAACCGAAATTAATCGGTTCCACATCACTTGATAGGAGACTTGCGATTGTTGATCTGTCATGTGAATCTCTCCTTAGCGTCGCGTATTGACATCGATACACCCGTCGCTTTGACAGATTGCCTG
>CAZQOI010000092.1:2255-5654 GCA_964594905.1 uncultured Granulosicoccaceae bacterium | reverse complement strand
TTCGCGTAATCTTTCTCAAACAGTTGTAGAAAAATTTCCGCGTCTGGTTGCATTGCTTGCTCAGCCGATAAGGTGATTGGAATTTCCCAGCCTTGGCCTGAGTACCGCATATAGACTCTGAAATCAGACAGGATTTCGGCATCCGCATCGCATTGTCGTACAAAGCTGGTCGCCTCCGTCTGGAGTTCTTTTAGCAGTTCGGTTATGCGTTTTGGCGCAAAGTCTGAGAGCTTCATGTACAGAGAACGGTTAGCTTCAAAACTGAATGGTGCACGGAGAAACCCTATGGCGGAACCCACGCCCGCACCGGGTGGCACCAGCATTCTATCGACGCCTAATTTTTCACAAAGGCGGGCTGCATGTAAGGGTGCTGCGCCACCAAAGGCAATCATTGTGTATTCAGACAGATCTTCACCATTTTCCACTGCGTGAACACGCGCGGCATTGGCCATGTTTTCATCAACAACCTCGGCAAGACCAAAGGCTGCGGTGGGTGCATCCATGTCCAGTACGCTTCCGAGTTCCGCCATCAAGGCATCGGAGGAATTGTTAGCGTCCAGAACAATAGAGCCTCCTGCAAAATTATTGGCATCGAGCTTTCCCATGATCAAGTCAGCGTCGGTTACGGCGGGTTTATCGCCACCGCGTCCATAGCAAGCGGGTCCTGGTTCGGAGCCTGCGGACTCAGGTCCAACCCTGATTTGGCGTAAGCTATCCACGTGTGCAAGCGAACCACCGCCTGCACCAATCTCAACCATATCAATGACTGGAATAGAGATGGGCATACCGGAACCTTTCTTGAATCTATAGGTTCGGGCTACTTCAAACACGCGGCTTGTTTTCGGTGTTTGATCTTTGATTAAACAAATCTTGGCAGTAGTGCCGCCCATATCGAATGACAATACTTTCTCAAGACCATAGCGGGATGCAATATGCGCCGCATAGACGGCACCACCAGCGGGGCCAGACTCAACGAGGCGGACTGGAAATTCAGCTGCATTGTCGATAGATATAATCCCGCCACCGGAATGCATGAGAAAAATCTGGCAGTGCACGCCAGCTTGTTGAAGCTTGTCCCCGAGCCGGCTTAAATACGATTTCATCAACGGTTTGATGTAAGCATTAGCAACAACGGTATTGAATCTTTCATATTCGCGCATTTGCGGAGATACCTCGGATGATATTGATATCATCAGGTCCGGTAACTTTGCAGCCAGCATGTCGCGAATTGTTCTTTCGTGTGCATCGTTTGCGTATGAGTGCACCAGACCAATAGCGATGCTGTCGTATTCTGCTTTGCGGATGACTTCTATGAGCTGTTCAACTTCTGCCGTGTCAAGATCGATCAGCACTTGTCCTTTCGCATCGACGCGTTCCGTAACCGTGTAACGCATATTGCGAGGTAGCAGAGGCTCAGGAAGGTTAAGGTTAAGATCGTATTGTTCGAATCGAGATTCGGTACGCATCTCGATGACATCACGAAAACCTTTGGTTGTGATTAACGCAGTCCTGGCACCACGACGTTCGATCAAGGCGTTGGTGGCAAGCGTCGTTCCATGAATGACCTGACCAATCTCACCTGGAGATATGCCGGCCTTATCGCAGACTTGCCGAAGGCCATCGAGTATTGCGTTTTCCGGCGCATCATAGGTTGTCAGAACTTTCGTTGAATAGTGGCGTTCACCCACCTCAAGAACGAGATCAGTAAAGGTGCCGCCAATATCGACGCCGAGTCTGGTTGTTGGATTGTTCATCGATTCATTATAAATAGCGATTCACGATAGTACGCTGTCAAGCGCATTGAGCAACTGATCAATCTCGTTTTTATTGGTGTAGTGTACAAATGACAACCTGAGAGCGCCGTTTTCGGGTTCCAGTCCCAAGGCTTCGATTAATCTGTAAGCATAAAAATTTCCACTCCAGCACATGATCTTGTGCTCCGAGAGTGACTTCGCTACAGCTTCAGCGTCGCCTCTTACCTGAAGAGCAATTGTCGGTGCTCGAATAGCGGCATCTACCGGACCCAACACGCGCACATCGTTCCGTGCATCAAGGTAACTCAGAACCGGTTGGGCGAGCTTTTGTTCATGCGCTTGGAAAAGGCCGTGTACTGCTACTCCTCGTTCAGCTGCGCTTGCATTACCCTTGTCTGGAAAATGATGCGCGTGGATTGCATCAAAATAATCGGCGATACCAGCAGCCGCGCCTATCTGCGCATGATCGGGACCGGCCGGAACCATTTTCTTGTGAGGGAATTCTGCATTGAAAAAATGGCCCTGGTTTTCAAGCTTGTCGAGTGTTGGTTTACGAATCACCATCAAACCCTGATGAGGGCCGAAGGTCTTGTACAAGGAAAAGAGGTAAATATCTGCGCCCAGCGCATCAACATCAGGTAAACCATGCCCGGCGTACGATACGCCGTCGACAACAGTGGTTATGCCAGCATCACGAGCCTTGGCGCAAATGGACGCAACTGGATTGACATGCGCGACGATGTTAGAGCAGTGTGGGAACGCGAGGAGTTTGGTTTTATCGTTGATTAGTGAATCGAGATCGTTGATGTCCAACATGCCGGTCTCTGGATTTACCAACCATTGACGAACCGTGATGCCGCTATTCTCCAAACGTCGCCATGCACCGCCGTTCGCTTCATGGTCTTGATTGGTGACGATAATTTCGTCTCCCTCGCGCCAGGATTCACGAAACGCTTTTGCCAGTACATACGTATTCTGTGAAGTGGAAGGGCCGAAATTAACTTCATCTGGATCGACGTTGAGATAGCCTGCAAGACGATGGTAAGACTCGTCCATCATTTCACCGCCTTTTTGCGCAGCGGGATAGGGGCCATAAGGCTGCACTTTACAACGCGTGTAGAAATCCGTTAACCGATCAATGACTTGACGGCAGGCGTAGGAACCACCGGCATTTTCGAAAAACGCCCACCCATCAAGCGAAGGCTCGGACAGGGCCGGAAAATGGGAACGAGCAAACTCAACATCGAGCATTGAAATATCCTGTTTACGTTAGATCAACAAGCGCGATCAATGGCTACGGCCGATAGGTTAGAACGGGTTTTCTGGCTTAGGTGCACCAGACTTCAAGTGTCTGGATTGCATTGTTGCAGAAACCCCGCGCGTTCCAATCAGGCATTAAGGGTTGCGTTATACCGTTGGCATCAGTTGCTCTGCACTGAAGCACGTGTTTACCAGTGGTTGCTTCCCAGTCGATTGTCCACGATGACCAAGCGTATTGACCTTGCGATGTGCTGACAGATGCGTCAGACCAGATCCCATTATCGCAAAATTCAACGCGATCTATTTGCACGCCTGCGCCACACCAGGCTTTTCCGGTGATCTTGTTCAGACCCGGATCGACAAGACGCAGATCTGACATCCACTC
>CAZQOI010000092.1:0-2155 GCA_964594905.1 uncultured Granulosicoccaceae bacterium | reverse complement strand
CTTTAATCCGCAGCGTTCCAGCAGTGGGCGAAGTGGTGTGCCAGTCCACTCAGCCGTTCCGACTGCATCCAGTCCCCATGGTTGTGATGGCCAACGAGGGGACATCGCCGCTCGTCCATTGCCAGCACATTCCAGCGTTACGGGAATTGATTGTGTCGCATGGGATTTGAGTTCCTCTAGACGAAATTCCTGCGACGTATCCACCTCACCACTGATTGCGATTGACCAATTACTCGCTTGAGATTCATCGAACTGTGGCACATCAAAATGATTGAGCAAATAGTGAGCGCCTATAGGCGTGATATCACGACGCAGCATTTCTGCGGGTGTACCACTGTTGCGATTCGCCAGATTCACTTCATTGAGCGAAAAACGACCATCGGTGACCAATTGACTCGTTGTGCGGTTGAGTATTGGATTATCTTTTGTCATTGCGGATGCAGAACTCGGTACTCGTAGCCGCTATTTACAATAGAGCTTGTAGCTGATGGCGCTTTGGATACTGACGCGGGAATGAGTCTAAGTCGTTGCGCTGGTGTTAGCAATGGCAGTTGAGGGGTTACCTGGTTCGGGGCGAAGGCAAACAGTTTTTGGCAGATGTTTTTGCTGTGTTCGCAATTGACTATTGTGATTACGAAGTACAAATCTTTCTGTTGTACAAATTTTATTTCAAATGTCGCATGCTATATAATGCATATGTGCGACTTCGCACAAGCTAGATTTATTATTAATCTTGTGTTGTTACAACTGTTATATGCTTTAGGATTGTTCAGCTACACGTTGGGAACAATTCACCGGGGAGAACGCCATTAATTACACAGCGGCGAAAAAAATCGGGCACCTCAACCCCGCAAATCTGATTGATGAAACCACTGATTCTAATATCGACAATACGCCTGCGTCACCTGTCGATATTCCTTGTGTCGGGATCTCCATAAACGAGCTTCAGTCTGGTTACTATGGCGCGCTGGTCGACGGCATCATTTTGTACCTTCGGGAGCGAGGTATGAGCGCCTCTGTTCATCTCAGTGCCCACTTACGCTCCGGTGAACTTGAAGCCTGTGAGCTGATTAAAAGCAAGCGGTTTGACAGTTTTATTTTGCACTCAGACTTTCTGACTGACCAAGAGCTGGCTGAGCTCATGGATGTAAACCCCAATGTGATACTACTGAACCGTCGAATTTCTGAATATCATGACCGTTGTGTCAGTACCGACAGTGAACTTGGTGGAGTGCTAGCTGCCGAATATCTATTAAAAAATAACCACACCGCGCTCGCCATGGTTGCGGGGCCAAGCACATCTTCCGAAGTGCGTTTGCGTACTGCTGGTTTTTTAAAGGCTGTCAAGGAAAAAGGTGATGGAATACCAGAGCCATTGTTATTGGAAAGCGATTTTTCTGAAGTCGGTGGCCTGTTGGCAATGGATAAAATCTGCGAACACCCGCGACCTATCAGTGCGGTCTTTTTTCAAAATGATGCCATGGCGATAGGCGCATTGGGATATTGCCACGAACACAGTATCAATGTGCCAAACGGCATATCCATTGTTGGCTTTGATGGATTGAGAAGTAGCCGCTTCGTATATCCAACGCTGACGACGATTCGCCAACCGTTGCGATCTATAGGTCGGGAAGCCGCAAGGATCGCTTCGACTCTGATTGGTGATGGTAAAGGTTCAACGGTTAGTGAATTGCCGACGTTGCTCTTCGAACCTTCAATGGTTGAAGGTGAAACTGTAAAATTAATTAACAATCCGAACGAGGTAGGTCGTCTGACGCGTCGCGAGAAGGAATGTCTTGAGTGGGCAGCGCGCGGTAAAACTGGCTCAGAAATCGCGAAAGTTCTGAACATTTCAACGCGTACAGTAGACAACCATTTATCCAACTCCTTCAAACGACTAAACGTCACCAATCGCTCTGAGGCAATTGCCAGATCAATCCGTGAGGGTTTGATTGATGTTGACTGAAGCTGGTACTACGCCCAATCCGTAGTGCTCTCGAGCGCCTTTCCAACGACGCCGACTTATCGACACCCTAAGGCCGCCCTCAGGCTAGCCAAAGGCTCGAAACCCACAGGGCGGTCGCGTTTGCTCTTAAGGTGCGGTCTCCAGATTCCTCTTTCACTGCTGGATTCCTGTTTTTCTCGCGTCTAAGTA
>CAZQOI010000091.1:6343-9326 GCA_964594905.1 uncultured Granulosicoccaceae bacterium | reverse complement strand
GTTCCCATCGCTTGGCGCATCAAAAAATGCTTGACCGGCTTTGCTTGATCAGCCACGTCCATAGCAGCAGAACGGAGTCGTTGTACGAGTGATGGTTGAGGTTTGAACGAATGATAAAAACCATCGAGTACATTGATCATCAAAGCATTTTCGCCACGTCGCCAGCGTTCATATCGACGCAAGGTTTTGTAGCTACCAATATCACGATGGGCAGCTGTTGCATCGTGAATCACCTCAGCCAGCACCGCAGCATCTAACATACCCAGGTTAACCCCTTGCCCTGCAAGTGGGTGCACAGTATGCGCCGCATCACCTACCAGCGCGACGCGCTCTTTGATGTACTGCCGCGCATGAGCCTTGGCAATTGGAAAACTGCCACGTTGTACGATGCTGTTGATTGTGCCTAGTTCTTCAGGGAATTGAGCTTCCATGGCCCGTGCGAATGATTCATCATCAAGCGCCTTGAGCCGGGCAACTTCTTCCTCACTGTGATACCACACCATCGATGCGCGATGCCCACATAAGGGCAGGAAGGCTTCCGGACCCGTTGGTTGGAAACGCTGCCAGGTGATCGACTGTTGTGGTATATCAGTTTCGATAGTCGCGACCAGCGCATGCTGCGGGTAGCTCATGCGCTCTATATCAATATCGGCCAAGGCACGAACTTTGGATTGCGCACCGTCGGCACCTACCAATAGTCGAGTGCTTAGACAGGCACCAGAATCGAGCGTGATCTGCAACAAACCGTGGCTTTGAGAGTAGCTTTCCAAACGCGCTGGGCAATAAAGATCCACTTGGTCTGAATGTTCAAGTTGTTCGAACAAGGCCAGTTGAAGCACATCGTTCTCAACGATATGACCAAGGTGGTCTGCACTTATCTCAGCTGCATTGAATTCAGTCTTGCCTCCAGCCTCGCCATCCCAGACGGCCATCGTGCTAAACGGACAGGCTCGACGCTCAATGACGCCCTGCCAGGCGCCAACACTTTCGAACATTCGCTGAGTCGCGACGCTGACAGCAGACACGCGAATAGCGTATTCAGGTTGACTGCCAATTGCGAAGGAATGCGGGCGAGCCGCTTCAAGAACGGCGATTTTTAAAGGACGAGACGATGCTAGCGCTTCCGTTGAACAGCTTAGCGCACAGGCCAGCATGCTACCGACCATTCCACCGCCAACGATCACAACATCGTAGGATGATGACTCGATTTCGTTTGTTTCCTCTTCTGAAGCTAGTTCAGATAATTCACGCGCTTCCATCCCGCTATTGTGCGCTTGATCTCGAAGGTTGGCCAGAAATTATATTCAGGCTGCACGGTAACAATACGTTTGCGCCCACTCATGGAGACCACCGTCAGACGGGTTATTTCATCCTGAGTACGAGTATTGACTTCGCTAAGAAAGTCATCAAGAGTTTCAATTGCAACACCATCTACAGCAACAACAAAGCGGTTGCGATACAGACCGTCCCATAACGACGGCGAACCCTCCTCTGTGCTGGCGATATAGACACCAGGAAAATCAACCCCTTTCTGGTAGCCGATGTCATCAAAACTCTCTTGAAAGACAGCACCAGCCCAACTGACCATTCGATCGGTGCCGAGAGCGTCGAGTATGCTAGGGGCAAGCTCAATCTCCATGACTTCGCCTCGACGTAGTACCAACAAACTCACTGCCGGATGTTGCGCGAGCCGCTCAGCTTGAAAGAGCTCTGAGACCAATTCGTTGTCTATCGCGAGAACAACATCACCTGAATATAGTTTTCCCTCGGCATCAGTACCCGGTATCACTTGATCAACATACAAGACACGACGTTGCTGCGCAGGCAGCGCGTTGTAGCGTCGCAACCAGTCATCTGGAAGGCCAAGCTGGCGCGCACTCGACAGTGGTTGGTAGTTCATTCTGATATCGAGTGAATAAAATGGACTTTGAGAGCGATATTGGCGCAACGCTTCAGCGATAACTGATGCCGGCATAGCCCACTCTCGTTGACGAATCTCACGACTTTCTTCGTAGGCGAAGCTCATATAAACGGCATGCACGACGCCATTTTCATCAACCAGCGGGCCACCGAGTGATGTTGGAACATCTGGAATGTTGTAGACATCAAGCGAGGCTTGCTGAAATCGCGGCAACCCTGGCGGCTGGAAATTGATGGTCAGTCGACTCATGTCATCGATCTGGTGGGGACGGAACGTACCATCTTCTCGGTAGGCAACCATAGTGATATCGTCAGGAATAGCAAAGTCACTATCTGCAAGTGTCAGCTCTTCGAACTCGGCATCAAGCAACAGCGATGAATCATATTGAACCAGCGCGATGTTATGACGCGGATGAAGAAAAACAACCTGGCCTTCCAGCACCTGCGAACCAAAGAACGTAATATCGACATCGCCAAGACCGATCGGCACTGTATTGCGATCAACCGCGACAAGCCCTTGTTCACGATCTATCACTAAACCAACACCTTTGAAGTGACGTGCGTATACGTTGTCGACGGAGTAAGGAATACTGAAATCAACGCGCACCATCGCTGGCGCTACAGCGTTTAAAAGCGAATCATCATAGCGCGGCACGGCATCCACACCATCGATCTGTGTAGCTTGCAGCTCGGGTAACTCCATTTCACGACAATCCCAAAAACGAGCATCATCGACCCGCTCGCAGAAACGATGGCCAAACCAACGATTGTTAATTGTGATTTGCGCAATCTCGCTGCTGAACTCCCGACCAGGCACCACAAACCGTAATAAGAGTTTTTCATCTTTTGGCGCTTTGCGAATAGCCTCAACAAACTGATCAATATCAGTAACTGTCTCACCATCGAGCTCTGTAATGACAGAACCTCTAGGCACACCATCTCGAGTAAAGAAATACCCTGGTTTCATCACGACAACGCCAGTCTGAGGACGATTCATGGCACGAGCGTGCTGTACTGACATGTTCTGCAATACAGCGTCCCCGATTTCCAGTAAACGCTTGGG
>CAZQOI010000091.1:0-6243 GCA_964594905.1 uncultured Granulosicoccaceae bacterium | reverse complement strand
CCATATCGCCCGTAAGAAGGCACTTCGCGATCAAGGCGCGCAATCGTTCCTGGCAGGATTGACAACTGTTCTCCCCCATCGCTACCAATGACGCGAATATTCATACCGGTGCGAACCTTATCCGGGCGGAGATTCATTGTCGCAGGCTTGGCATACTCAAGCGCTGTTGGATCAAAGCGAACAAAAGCGAAGTCGTGTACCGGATCTCGATATAAAGGTACGGCGTCAACACGCTCCTGATTTTGAAAAGTTGCTGACAATCGGATCGGACCTGAGCCAACCACATGTCGATTGGTTAACACGATTCCGCGCTCTGCATCGACCACAAACCCGGTTGCATTACTGCCACCTTGAGGCGAATCGTCGAAAGTACGCAATTGCGAAAGCTGCAAGGACACAACCGAATTGGCAGCTTTTGATACGGTCTCAGCCCAGGAATCCTCTTCGGCGGCAAAGACGGTACTACTGGTGAGTCCCAGTGTGGCGCCAACTATCAGTCCCAGGCCCAGCAATAGGGTAGATGAGCGCAGGGATACGCTATTGAACAGGCTCACAGGCTAAGGGCTCCACGTACATGACCAGAATTTGACTGAATATCGGCGCAACAAGTGTTCCAGAACCCACTTTATCAAGGGTTTTCACGTTTCATGCATGACAATAGACAGGTGATCGTGAATTGCACTCATCGGAAGTATCATTTCGCGATCATTTACTATAGAGGAATATAGGCAACGATCGTCCCGAACCGGCAGTACCATTGATGAATAAAGTACCTGAACAAGAACAGCAAGCGCCAAAGCTCGCACAAGAGGACTCGGAATCGGCTGCGATACGCTGGTTTCGTGAGGCCTCGCCCTACATCAATGCACATCGTGGCAAAACCATTGTTTTCGCTCTGCCGGGTGAAATGCTGCAAAGCGAATTACTGTCGACCTTATGTCATGACCTGACACTTCTAAACCATCTTGGATTGCGTATCGTGCTTTGTTTTGGCTTACGCGCTCAGGTTGAGGACTCTCTGAAAGATACCGGCTCTGATAGCGATATCGTAGATGGTCGACGAATCACTGATGCGGAAACGCTGAAAACCATCGTCTCCGAAGCCGGACTTGCACGCAATGATCTTGAAGCAAGGTTATCGATGGGCTTACCGAACACACCAATGGCTGGTGCGCGATTGTCCGTTGCCTCAGGCAACTATGTCACCGCGCAACCTTTTGGTGTGCATAACGGTGTGGATTATCTACAAACCGGTTCGGTTCGTCAGGTGCACGGAGACGCGCTAAACGCCTTGCTGGATGCCGGCAATGTTGTACTACTACCGCCCATTGGATTTTCATTGACGGGCGATGTGTTCAACATCACAGTCAATGAGGTCAGTAGCGAATGCGCGCGTGCGCTTAAAGCAGACAAATTGGTTATCTTCGTCGATGCACTCCCCTTGGACAAAGATGGCAATGAGATTCGTCAGGCTAGTGCAAGTGATGTTGAGAGACTCATAGAGCCTTCTTCCAACTGGCTAAGTTGCCAATATGCTGTACAAGCGTGTCGTCACGGCGTGGAACGCGTTCACCTGCTACGTAGAGATGATCCCGACGCTTTACTGCGTGAATTGTTCAGCCGTGATGGTAGTGGGACACTGATAACACGCGAACGATGGGAACATGTGCGTGTTGCCACAGTGCATGATGTATTCGGTATCACCGAACTCATCCATCCCCTGCAGGCAGATGGTACGCTCGCACCTCGATCGCGCGAACAGCTTGAACTTGATATTGAGCAGTTTGTAGTCAGCGAGCGCGACGGAACCGTTGTTGCTTGCGGCGCTTTGTTTATCGATGAAGAAAAGCAAGCTGAAATAGCCTGCCTCGCTACACACAGTGACTACCGTGGAGAGGGTCGAGCCGATCACATCATGCAACTTCTTGAAGAAACAGCAGCAAGAGCTGGCTGCCACTCTGTTCGATTGTTGAGTACACGCACAGGGCACTGGTTTGTTGAACGCGGCTATAAAGAAGTCTCACCTGATTCACTACCCGCAAACCGCCAGGAAAGCTATAACCTGCTGCGAAATTCCAAGGTGTACGTCAAAACACTTTAAGCGTTATTTTTTTTCGGCGATTTCTATTTGTAATGCAGATAAAGATTTCAATCGTTCTGCATTACTCGGCATCTGCAGAATTTCATATTTAGCTTTCGGTTCCAGTGGCAACAGTTCCAATAGACGAAAACAGACCCAATCAGGGTTATCGAGTTCCTTCTCTTCGAAGCGGGTCTCGGTATCAATGTAACTCAAAATCAGATCAAGTTTCGAAGCCAGATCCTCAGCCTGTTTACTCATCGGCGTTGGCGGACGTTCGTCCAATAATTCCACCTCAGCAATAATCAACTTTGCGTCATTGGCAGCGTGGGTCAGTACACGAAACTCTTGGTCGCCTTTTGCTGTGATTTGCAGCAAGCCATCGGCACCTTGATCGAAGTCAACAATTCGCGCGAGGGTACCCACTGGATAGGGCACTGAAGGCTCACCAATCTCCCCTCCTTCCTTGATCAGACATACACCAAAACCCGTGTCAGTCTTGAAACAATTTCCGACCATATCGATGTAACGCGGCTCAAAGATTCTCAGCGGCATAAGACCGCCGGGCATCACGACACTCGACAAGGGGAATAGCGGTAATTGCATGAGTGCTTTAGGTTTCTCCAGTTTGAGCAGACGAATCATCCAGGCCCCAGGCAGGCATCAATGTCTGTTCTATTTCAAGTTGATCGAGCACACGTGCGACGACGAAATCAATGAGCTCATCAATGGTTTTGGGTAAGTTATAAAAAGCCGGGTTTGGCGGCATGATGACCGCACCAGCACGAGTCAGACGCAACATGTTCTCAAGGTGAATAGATGAAAACGGCATTTCTCGGGGCATAACGATTAACTTACGCCCTTCCTTAAGCACGACATCAGCCGCCCGATCAATCAGATTGTGGCAAATACCAGAGGCAACTGTTGCCAGGGTACCCGTTGTGCATGGACAAATGACCATCGCATCAGGCGCTCCCGATCCACTGGCAACCGGCGCAGTCCACTCTTCCTGACCAAATGCTTTGAGCTGACCTTCTCGCGCACCATACCGTGCTGAGAATTCCGTTTGAACATTAGCGGTTCGACTTGGTACCGGGATGTCTGTATCCATCCCCATAACAATACGTGCTGGCTTGGACATGAGCACGTAGACCTGGCAGTCAGCCTGAACCAGGCATTCGATCAGGCGCAAGGCATATTGAATACCTGATGCGCCTGTCATGGCAACGCAGACCGTTTTCTTGAACATCATCTGCGCTACCGCCGACTACCTCATTATTGACTTACGGTGTAACAACAATCTCCACACGGCGGTTCTGCGCCCGACCTGCACGGGTATTGTTAGGCGCTACAGGTCGTTGTTCTGCAAAACCTGCCGCGGACAATCGCTTGGGATCCAGTCCGCCACGATTTTCAAGGAAATTAACCGTATTAGCTGCTCGCGCAACTGAAAGCTCCCAGTTACTTGGAAAGAAGTTCAACAGTTCCCCAGTGACCGGTATGCTATCCGTGTGCCCTTCCACCAGAATCAGATTATCGATACCGTTCAGTGTATTGGCGACCCTTCCCATTAAGCCACGACCAGATGCGCTGAGACGTGCACGACCAGAGTTGAACAACGCTTGACTCGGCAAATTCACCACGACTTTGTTGTCATCTCGAATAGTCACTTCAGGATTTTCGACACCATCAGCGTTCAACTGAGCTTCCAATTGATCACGCAACGATGCAGCTGATTGCGACTGACCGTCTGTGTCTTGCTGCATCAATGCCAGTTTACTGGCGACGTTTTCTGCCAATGCCGTCTGTTCAGCAGCCATCGACTTGGCTTCCTCAAGATCGCTCTGCAAATCCCCTTTCGAAGATTCGGCAGATGCAAGACGAGATTCGAGATCGCCTTTGGCGGTGTCTAGCTCACTCAATTGGGACTCCAGATCAGCCTTCACTCCCTGCAGCTCTTCGATAGATGCTTCTAATTCACCGACTTGGGCCTCTAACGCCTGGTTAGCAGTTTGCGCATCACCAAGTTGTGTGTCGACACTGCCTTTGAGGTTCTGTACATCGGCTACTTGAGCTTCCAAGGCATCCTTCGCACTATTTGCATCGGCGAGCTGAGCTTCCAACGCAGAAGTGGCACTGTTCGCATCCGCAAGCTGAGCTTCCAAGGCATCCTTCGCGCTATTTGCATCGGCAAGCTGCGCTTCCACCGCTGAAGTGGCGCTATTCGCATCTGCCAGCTGAGCCTCTAATGCGTCCTGGGCACTACCTGCATCAGCAAGCTGCACCTGCAATGCCGAGGTAGCGCTATTCGCATTTACAAGCTGAGCTTCTACGGTTGACGTGGCTCTAATTTGATCCGCCAATCGAGTTTCCAGACCTGCACTTGCACTGCCTGCGTCAGCAAGCTGTGTCTCCAGTGCCGACGACGCAGTGCTAGCCTCTGCGAGCTGAGCTTCCAAGGCTTCATTGGCACTGTTTGCATCAGCAAGCTGCACCTGCAATGCCGAGGTGGTGCTATTCGCATTGACAAGCTGAGCTTCCACAGTTGATGTCGCCCGAATTTGATCCGCTAGTCGAGTTTCCAACGCGGAGCTCGCGCTTCCCGCATCAGCAAGCTGCGACCCAAGGGCCAATGAGGCGCTGTTCGCATCTACGAGTTGAGCTTCCAATGTTGACGTCGCCCTCATCTGATCTGCCAGACGAGTCTCCAATGCAGCGTTCGCGCTCCCAGCTTCGCTCAACTGCGCCTCGAAATCGGCATTGGCTGCTGCTAACTGCTCTTCGAGAGTGCTCACCTGTGCCATGGCCGTCTGGGCCTGGCCTTCAAGATCTGTTTTCTCTGTTTCCAGCGAGCTGATCCGCATATCCAGATCTTCAGCTTCCGAATCTTTGGCTGCAGTCAGAGAGACGATGGTTTCGTCGCGCTGTACGATCGTGTCACCAGCAACTGTGAGTTGACCTTCGAGATCACCGAGTTGGGCACCAAGTTCGACAAGCTCACCTTGCAAGTCGCCATTTTCGCCCTGAAGTGACGTGATCTGTTCAGCCAGACCAGCATTATCGGACTCCAAAGAGCCAATTTGACCGATCATCAGGTCCTTCTCATCCATCAATGTCGCAATCACAGGCGCCTCCGCTTCAAGCGTGGCGAGTTTTTCCTCAGCCGAACCAAGTTCGGTTTCAAGCTCACCGACTCTAACCATTAACGACTCGCGTTCTGTCTCGAGCGCTGAGCTACGCTGACGTAATTCGGCAATTGCGGGTTTTTGCAAATCAATTGTTGCCTGCAACTCTTCAGCGGCTTCACTACCCGCCGCTTGCGAGCTTTCTATGCTCGCTTCCAGTTGCGCGTTGCGTTGGCGCAGCTCTGCGATCGCTGGGCTCTGTAAGTCGATAGTTGCCTGCAGCTCATCCAACTGGGCCTGTGCCGCCGCAGCACTTTCAGTACTGCTTCCTTCCAGCTGCTGATTGCGCAGCTGCAGCTCCGCTAGTGCTGGTTTTTGCAAATCTATGGTGGCTTGCAGTTCGTCGAGCTGGGCCTGCACTGCTGTTGCACTTTCACTACTGGTAGCTTCCAGTTGTTCATTGCGCTGCTGCAACTCCGCTAGAGCTGGTTTTTGCAAATCTATGGTTGCTTGCAATTCTTCTAATTCAAGCTGCATCGCGGCGATCTGCTCGGCATCTCCCTCATCGGCTTCGAGCTGCGAATTTCTCATGCGAAGCTCAGCAATGGCTGGATTTTGCAAATCTATAGTGGCCTGCAGTTCTGCAATCTGGCCTTCAAATTCACTGACCTGACCTTCCATCTCAACAAGAGACTCGGCCGCCGCGACGCGCTCAGCATCCAGCGTTTGCTTTTCAGCATCCAGAGATGCGAGAGTGCTTGAGAGCTCCGCGTTTTCGGACTGCAGGGCACCAATTTCAGATTCAAGCGTTGATTTGCTACTAGCAAGTGTTGCGGCCAGAGTGCCAGCGGAGGCTGACGCAGTTTGAGTTTTTTCCAGACGGCGCTGGACACCATCCAGTGTCGACTGCAGATCACCCTTGTCAGTCTCAAGTGTCGCGACATCGCTTTGCAACTGCTGAACATCAGCTTCGAGAGCCGCTTTGCGCGCCTCGAGGTCGCCGATTTCTGCATTTAGAGCGACGGTGTCTGTTTCGTA
>CAZQOI010000090.1:0-10071 GCA_964594905.1 uncultured Granulosicoccaceae bacterium | reverse complement strand
TTAACGAGTTCTCCACCACCACACCTCTTGATACAGATACTGATCCAGATCAGGTTTCTGAAAATGCAAGCGTCGGTGACACCGTTGGCTTGGAGATTGTAGCTACGGATACTGACGTTTCAGACACGATAAACTACACACTAACTAATGATGCTGGTGGATTATTCAGCATCGATGCAGGTGGCATTGTCAGGGTCGCAGGTGGACTTGATGCAGAATCAGCTACCAGCCACTCCATCACGGTCAGAGCAACCTCTACTGATGGTTCTTTTGAAGACAGTAATTTCACCATCGGTGTTCAAGACATTGACGAGCACACGTTGAGCGCGGTGAGCGACAGTGACTTCCTGGCGAACTCGGTAGCTGAGAATTCTGCGATAGGTAGCGTGGTTAGGATTCAAGCGCAAGCTACTGACGCTGATGTCGGCGATACGGTAAGTTACGCTCTGATAAACGATGCAGGTGGCTTGTTCGCCATTGATTCAAACACTGGAATTGTCACAGTTGCAGGTGCACTCGATACCGAGACTGCAACCAGTCACACAATTACCGTTCAGGCAACTTCCACTCGCAGTGGAACAACCAGCTCCGACTTTGTTATCAACGTGACTGACGTTAACGAGTTCTCCATTACAACGCCCGTAGATTCAGATACTGATCCTGATCTGGTAGCAGAGAACGCAAGTGTTGGCGACTCCGTTGGCTTGGAGATCGTCGCCACCGATGCTGATGTTTCTGACTCGATCAGCTACTCCCTGACCGATGATGCTGGTGGATTGTTCAGCATAGACGCAGGCGGCATTGTCAGGGTTGCCGGTGGACTTGATGCAGAAACAACCACCAGTCACTCTATCAGCGTCAGAGCCACGTCTAGTGATAGTTCTTTTGAAGACAGTAATTTCACCATTGCTGTTCAGGATATTGATGAGCATGCCTTAAGTGCGGTTATCGATAGTGATCCACTCACTAACTCAGTCAGTGAGAATGCTGCTATCGGGTCAGCAGTTGGTGTTCAAGCACAAGCTACTGATGCGGATCTCAGTGACACGGTCACTTACGCTCTGACAAACAACGCCGGTGGATTGTTCACTATTGATTCAAACACTGGCATTGTCACAGTTGCAGGTGTTCTCGATGCCGAGACCGCAACCAGTCACACAATTGCCGTTCACGCGACATCCACCCGAAGTGGAACCAGTAGCTCCGACTTTGTTATCAACGTGACTGACTTTAACGAATTCTCTTCCACCACACCTCTGGATGTAGATACAGATACTGACCAGGTCGCCGAGAACACCACTATCGGTGACACTGTTGGTTTGGAGATTGTCGCCACTGATGCTGATGTATCTGACACGATAAGCTACTCCCTGACCAATGATGCTGGTGGCTTGTTTAGTATCGATGCAGGTGGCGTTGTCAGGGTTGCCGGTGGACTTGATGCGGAAACTGCAACCAGTCTCGCCATCACCGTCAGAGCAACTTCAACGGATGGCTCTTTCGAAGAAAGTAATTTCGCCATCAATGTTCAGGATATTGATGAGTACGCCTTGAGTGCAGTGAGCGATGTCGATTTAGTGCCTAACTCAGTCAGTGAGAATGCGGCTATAGGAACCGTAGTTAGTGTTCAAGCACGAGCGACTGATGTAGATGTCAGCGATACAGTCGACTATTCTCTGACTAACAACGCCGGTGGTTTGTTTGCCATTGATGCAAACACTGGGGTCGTCACAGTTGCGAATACACTCAGTGCTGAGACCGCAACTAATCACACGATAACGGTTCAAGCGACTTCCACGCGCAGTGGAACGACCAGCTCAGACTTTGTTATCAACGTGACTGACTTTAACGAGTTCTCTTCCACCACACCTCTGGATGTGAATGCAGATACTGATCAGGTCGCTGAGAACGCAAATGTTGGTGACACCGTTGGCCTGGAGATCGTCGCTACGGATGCTGATGTTTCTGACACGATAAGCTACTCCCTGACCAATGATGCTGGTGGCTTGTTTAGTATCGATGCAGGTGGCATTGTCAGGGTTGCCGGTGGACTTGATGCGGAAACAGCTACAAGTCACTCTATCACCGTCAGAGCAACTTCTACCGACAGCTCTATTCATGACAACAGTTTTACTATCGGCATTCAGGATATTGACGAATTCCCACTAAGCGGTGTTGCTGATTCTGATGCAGCTAACAATATTGCCATTGAAAATTCGTTGATCGGAACCGCTGTAGGAATTAGAGCAGGCGCAACTGATCTTGACTCAGATGATACTGTCACCTTCTCGCTTAGCAATGATGCTGGTGGCCTGTTCACTATAGATCCAAACACAGGCATCGTCACTATCGCCGGCGCTATTGACGCCGAAACAGCAAATAGTCATTCGATCACAGTTCAAGCAAGCTCAACCCGAAGCGGAACTACGAGTGCTAACTTTGATATTAATGTTTCAGACACCAATGAATTCTCGATATCGACACTGATTGATCAAAACGCAAGCCCTAATCAAGTGTTGGAGAATGCTGTTATCGGCGATCAGCTTGGCATAACGGCATTGGCCACCGATGCCGATGCCACCGATTCGGTCAGTTATTCGCTAACTAACGATGGCGGTGGGCGGTTCACGATAGACAGCAACGGTATCGTAAGAGTCGCCGCTAACCTTGACGCTGAAAGTGCAGACAGCCATATGATTAGCATTCAGGCTGAGTCAAGCGATGGTTCAATGACATCACTGAATGTGACGATCTCTATCCTCGATGTCAATGACAATTCATTGAGCCAAATTAGTGATTCAAATGCGGTTGCCAATAGTATTATCGAAAATGCCACACCGGGCACTGACACCGGCATCCAGGCACTAGCGGTAGATTTGGATGTAAACGAAATTATTAGCTACTCACTGATAAACGACGCTGGTGGTAGATTCAGTATCGATTCCAACACTGGCATTATCAGTCTTGTTGGAAATGTGGACGCCGAAACAAGCCAGGTCCATACAGTAACTGTACAAGCAAACTCAGTGAATAGCGGTTCATCGCAAACAGATTTCATCATCGCAATCACTGACTTCAATGAATCAACAATTACAGCACCAGTGGATGTCGACGCCACTAATAACATCATCGATGAGCATAGCCAACTGGGAAGTTATGTCGGGCTTAACGCAAATTCAGTTGATTTGGACATTAGCGATAACGTCACATATACGCTGACCGGTGGAAACGGTCTATTTGCAATCGATAGTGCTGGGCGCGTACTAGTTGCGGGTGAATTGGACGCGGAAATCCTGAATCAGCATACGGTTATCGTCCTCGCGGAAAGCTCTGACGGTAGCGCGATGTCTACCACTTTCGATATTCAAGTGAACGACATTGAAGATAATGCCCCTGTCATAGCACAGCAGCAGTCCTTTTCTATCAACGAAAACGTAATCGGTCCACTTTTAGTCGGATCAGTCAACGCCACAGACAACGACACTTTAAGCAACCTGAGCAACTGGCAGATCGACAGCGGAAACGACTCGGCCTTGTTTGAGATAAACACCAACAACGGCGATCTCTATCTTGCCAATGGTCAGTCGGCGGATTTCGAAGCTCTGTCAAGTTATTCGCTAGACGTATCGGTTAGTGACGGAACGAATCGAAGTGCGACAGAACAAGTGATTATACAAGTTATCGACAACAATGAAGCACCTATCACTGTGTCGGACTCAGTGATCGCCAATGAAGATACCGTAACTACGTTTGCAATATCATCGTTGATCACCGGTAACGACAGGGATCCAGAGGGCGACCCCCTAACACTAATCGAAACAACCCCAGCCCTTCACGGCACGGTTCAAATCAATAGTAATGACGAGATAGCCTACACGCCGGATGCAAATTATCATGGTGTGGACCAATTTCAATACACCGTAAGCGACAGTGAAGGCAATACAGCGATTGGGGTCGTAGAGATATTAGTTATCTCAACTAACGATGCACCTGAACTATTGATTGCCTCAACAATAACAATCAACGAAAATGATGAAGTCGTCAATGCCAATATACAAGCAACCGATAGTGATGGAGACAGCCTGCAATTCAGCCTTGCAGGAGACGATGCTTCCCTGTTTACAATCGATGAGCAAAGCGGTGAAATTCATTTCAGAGACACGGCTGACTTCGAAAACCCACGAGACAGCAACTCAGACAATATTTATGACCTAAGCATTGTGGCCAGTGACAATCAAGGAGCTTCTACCGCTGAATCCGTCTCTATCGAAGTACTGAACACCAATGATCAGCACACAGTTACTGCTGATACTATAGAGATCGGTGAATTCAACACAGACATAATCGGTTCGATCAATGTTCAGGACCAGGATATTGGCGACACTTATACATATACAATAATCGACAGCAACGCTGGCGACGCATTACAGATCGATGACCAGGGAAGAGTTCAACAGTTAAGCCCATTGGTCGCTGGAAGCTACTACCTGGATGTGTCGGTACGCGATCAACTGGGCGGTGAAGTTGTGTTTAGACTTAACATTCGGTCAATAAATGATCAAGTCACCAGCCTGGGTGCTGCCACTCCCAACACCGATCTTAGCAGCAACCCACTGGACATCTTGACAGACAATATTATCGATACAATTAATCAGGGACAAACTTCGTCACCAAGCTTTAGCGGCTCATCACCAAACAACGATAGTGAACCCGATAGTACAGACTCAGTATTTGACCAACTGCAAAGCGCCAGCAACGCCAATGAACCTGAAAGCAGTGAGAAAAATGATAACGCAAAAAATATTTTCGACGTCAATAGCATTCTGGACGAAATAGCGCTTGAAGCCAATTTGATTGCTGGTCAATCATTTACCGCGACTAAGCCATCAACCAGCGATAAAGCCGCAGGCTCTGAAAATTCAAATTCTCGTGGCAAGCAGTTGTTATTGGATACACTTTTAAATAGTAACGGAGAAAGTGAAAACACCCTAGGAGCGTTCTCAGTATCGTTCAACTCTCAAATTTCGGACCTTGATCTGTCCCCACAGCTTCTCAATGCTTTGAAGAAGCTAAATGACGGTTTCGATAACGCCCTGGAGCAGGAGACGCAATCAAAAGAGCTTGTCGTTACTTCAGTGACGGTTATAACCGGAACTCTTTCAGTTGGATTAGTTACCTGGTTACTGAACTCAGGATCACTGTTGGCAACAGCCCTGACCACATCACCATTGTGGCGCTCAATCGACCCAATCCCAGTTATTGTCAATCGTGGTCAGGAAGAAAACTGGGATAGACGCTCTTCAGATAGATAACGTGTTCTGTCCGACAACAGCTTCAAACGGACTTTGGTCGCAAAAAAATAAATTGAATTAGTTAAGTTTAATGAGTAGTACCCAAGCCTATTACAGTTAGTCAATGATGACTGGTTCGCACTCTTCCTGCCAGCATCTCAAAAGACGAGGCTTGCACGGCCGATACCTATACGGTGCTCAGGAAGAAAATCAACTCAAAATCCAACCCGAGGAAAACGGGTGGATTCAAACTCGAAAAACTCGAGCAACGGGTGTTGTTCTCAGCAGATCTCCCCTTTGTCGCACCTGAGGCTGCCAATGAGCCATTGTTTCCCGACGAGCCTTATCAATCAGCATTAGTTAGTCAAATCGATAGCACTGCGTCTCTGAGTCAGTTAAGCCCCCTGCCATCTATTGTTAGCTCTTTTTCCAATCTGGTCATCATAGATCAGGATGTAGAGAATCACGCGGCGATTAAGGAAGCTATCGAATCCAGAACCGACGGACAATGGACAGTCCACGTACTTGACAATGGCAATGATCCAATCGGATCCATCTCCACCATACTCGCGGGTCATACCAACCTTGGTGCCCTCCACTTAATTACTCATGGCGATGATGGCGAACTGAGCTTCAGTGGACAATCAATAGATGCGCTGTCTCTATTACGGCAGGCCGATGAAATAAGTACCTGGAGCCATGCGTTGGCACAAGATGCCGATATCCTCGTATACGGTTGCGATGTCGCAGCGACTGATGAAGGTAAAGCGTTGATTGACAGTCTGGCCCATCTAACCGGTGCCGACGTTGCTGCATCCGATGACGCCACGGGCCAACTGACTGATAACGCCGATTGGGAACTTGAATACCGTGTGGGCTATGTTGACGCAGACAGTGCTCTGTCTGAAACAGTACAAGACACACTGGTGTCTACTCTAGGCAACTACTTTGTCACGACAACAAATGAAACCGGCGCTGGATCCCTCAACCAGGCAATCGCGGATGCAAACAGCGATCCGGACGCCAGCACAATAACCTTTCAAATCGGTGGTGAGTTCATTGTCACCTCATCGACCCAGGCCATTTCAGAAACGGTCGTTATCGATGGCACACAAGTCCCTGGTTATGCAGGAACACCATTGGTACATATCAATGGTGCTTCTGTTACGGGTGATGGTTTTGTCTTCTACGCAAATGCCGACGATAGTGTTTTGCGGGGTGTCGCGATTACTGGATTCACTGGCAATGGCGTCTTTCTGAACGGCGTTGATCGGGTTCTGTTCGAAGACAATTACTTTGGAACTAACGGAACTATCAACCATGGTATGAATGGAAACGGTATCTATCTGATCGACACCAACGACACAGTAGTTAGAAATAACCTATTTGTGGAAAACGCAGAAGGCATCTACCTCAACAACGCTAATAACACGAGTATTACCGAGAACATTTTTCAAAATCACGACGCAAGTGGAGTCTACATCCCACCCGCCGAGTCTGTTGACAATTCCATATTGCGAAATACATTTGTTAATAACCAATACACGTCAATTGATATTGGATTATCAGGCCCGACTGCGAACGACGTAGGTGTCGCTGACGCGGACACCGGGTCAAATGACCTACAAAATTATCCAGACATTACTGCCGCAACCACCAATGAGTCAAACGATGTCAGCATTACCTATGTAGTCGACTCCGCAGTAACAAGCGACTTCCGACTAGAATTTTTCTCAACCACCGATACTAACAACGCCGAGGTATATCTTGGATCAGTTGATATCACTACCGATGCCTTAGGAAACGCATCTGGCACGGTATCTTTTGTGCAGAATGTAGCCGCTGGTGATCTTATTGTTGCTACCGCAACGGAAATTCTGGGGCCAACTGTCTTTGGCTCTACCTCAGAGCTGTCCACTGGTTTTACTCTGATTCCAGCGCCCAATACTGCGCCGGTTATAACTACACCAGCTGCTCAGAACATTGACGAAAATTCAACGTTCGTGACGACCGTAACCGTCAGCGATCCTGATCCGGACACTCACACATTTTCAATTACAGGCGGTGCTGATGCTTCCTTGTTCAGCATTGGTGCAACTTCCGGAACACTGGCATTCATTACGGCACCTGACAAGGAATCGCCGACTGATGGTGTCTATCAAGTGGAAGTTTACGCCTCTGATGGCACCGCTTCAACAACTCGACTCTTGTCTGTAACTGTCAACGATGTCGATGAATTCGTAGTGTCCACCGTCGTAGACCAGGATTTCGTGAACAACGAGGTAAGCGAATCTGCAGCTGTAGGCAATGTAGTAGGCATAACCGCATTTGCCACTGATGACGACGCAACGGATTCTGTTTCATACAGTCTCCCTCAAGACGCAGGCGGACGTTTTTCTATTGATGCGAATGGCATCATTCGCGTTGCCGGTTCGCTTGATGCCGAAACCAATTCCTCTCATCAAGTAATGGCCCAGGCATCTTCTGGCGGAGCGTCAAACAGCATAGCTTTCTTTACAATTACAGTTCTAGATGAAAACGAATTTACGCTAACTGCAGTCACCGATACTGACGCCACAAGCAATAATATAAGTGAGGGAGCCTCCATCGGCACCCTTGTCGGGATTACCGCAACCGCGATTGATCAGGATGCTAACGATAGTGTCACGTATTCACTGACCAACGACGCAGGCGGTCTATTTGCGATTGATCCAAACAGCGGCATAGTGACAGTAGCCGGTTCACTGGATACTGAAACATCAAGCAGTCACAATATTACAGTGCAAGCGCTTTCTAGTGATGGAGGCAACAACACAGCCGACTTCACTATTACCGTTGACAACGTCAATGAATTCAGCGTTACGTCGCCCAGTGATATTGATAGTGCCTTTAATCAAATCGATGAAGATGCATCGATTGGCGATGCGGTTGGAATCACAATTTCCGCGACAGATGCAGATGCACCTGACTCCGTCAGTTACTCGCTAACTAACGACGCTGGTGGACGATTCTCTATCGATGCTGGTGGCGTCATTCGAGTCGCTGGAGCCCTTGATGCGGATATACCCGTCAGCAGCTCAGTAACAGTTAGAGCCACATCAACAGACGGTTCGTTCGATGAAAGTAATTTTGGCATCACGATTCGCGATGTTGACGAATTCCCGTTGAGCGCGGTCACCGATGGTGATGCGACAGCCAATACGATCAACGAGAACGCGACCATCGGTAGCAACGTTGGAATAACCGCCACCGCAAGCGATGCAGATATATCGGACTCAGTGACATTCTCCCTGACCGATGATGCCGGTGGTCTTTTTACGATTGACTCCTCCACCGGGATTGTAACTGTCGCTGGTCTAATCGATGCTGAAGCTGCCAGTAGCCACACGATAACCATACAAGCAAGCTCAACTAGAAGTGGAACAACTAGCGCTGACTTTGTTATCAGTGTTACCGACGCCAATGAGTTCACTGCATCCACACCCGTTGATCAAGATGCAAATGCAAACCAAGTAGCCGAAAATGCCAGTATCGGTGATACCGTAGGATTGACAATTCTGGCATCCGATGCAGATGTATCAGACTCTGTCAGTTACACCCTCACCGATGATGCGGGTGGCTTGTTCAATATCGATGCGGGAGGCGTTATAACGGTAGCTGCCGGTCTGGATGCCGAAACAGCCACCAGCCATACAGTAACGGTGAGAGCCACTTCAACTGATGGCACATTTAGCGAGAATAGTTTCAACATTACAGTATTGGACATTGACGAATTCAATGTCAGCTCGGTGTCCGATTTGGATCCAATGAGTAACAGCGTTAGCGAAACTTCCGGTATAGGTTCTTTCACTGGTTTTCGGGCATTTGCTACAGATCCAGACGTAAGCCAAGACGTCAGTTATTCTCTATCCAATGACGCTGGCGGTTTGTTTACCATCGACTCTGCGACTGGTGTCGTCAGGGTGTCAGGCATACTCGATGCGGAAACAGCAAACAGTCACCTGATTGCAGTGGTTGCTAGCACGCCATCAAATTCCAGCACCGGCTACTTTGCAATCAACGTCGTTGACGTAAATGAGCACGCGCCCTCCGTACCGACAGATCAAGAGCCAAACACTAACCAAGTGGCGGAGAACGCATCCATTGGCGACACTGTCGGTCTGACCATATACTCAAACGATCTCGATGCTTCAGACACGATTAGTTACTCATTGACAGATGATGCTGACGGGCGATTCAGTATAGATGCAAGTGGCGTGATAAGAGTAGCAAGCACACTTGACGCTGAGACTGACAGCGAACACTCTGTCACTGTCAGAGCAAGCTCATCGGATGGAACGTTTAATGAAAGTACGTTTATTATTGATGTTCTGGATATAGATGAATCGCCTTTAAGTCCATTGACCGATAGCAACGGACTTATCAATCTGGTCAGCGAGAACGCCATCATTGGCACTACAGTTGGTATTACCGCGAGCGCAATTGACCCCGATAGAGACGACACGGTCAACTATTCACTGAGCAATGATGCAGGTGGACTTTTCGACATCGACGCACTAACTGGTGTGGTTACAGTGGCTGGTGCTATTGACGCCGAAGCCATTGCCAGTCATACCATTACGGTACAAGCTAGCTCGACACGAAGCGGCACTACAAGCGCTGATTTCAATATCAATGTCTCCGATGCTAGCGAATCCTCCGTAACAACTCCTGTAGATCAGGACGCTAACGCTGATCAAGTCTTGGAGAGCGCCAATGTCGGCGACAGCGTGGGCATCAC
>CAZQOI010000089.1:0-10114 GCA_964594905.1 uncultured Granulosicoccaceae bacterium | reverse complement strand
CCGGTAAACCCTAATTTCTGCGCATGCATTCGAGTACGTTCGCTGTTCACAATCAAGCTATGTCTTAGCAGGGTAGGGCAGTGTGGTGATGCAAGATGAACCAGGTTATCGAGTGTCTCGTTACTCATTACACTAACAACATCGAATTGCTTGGCGAGTTTTGATGCCAATGTTTTAGAAGGGGTAGGGCACTGTCGTTTGTAAACATCGAGAGTGCCCACTGAAATCGACCTGGATCGAAGTTCTGTCTCTATATATCCACGCCCACCGGTGCCTTTGATAACAAGTAAATTGTCAGGACTGCTTGGGCTTTGAAGAAAAAGCTTAGTGAAACTCTCGCTGTCGTAGGGTTTGAGAGGTTTACTGACGACCGCTTGGCCTAAATTGCAGAGTGCTTGGTACGTGGCTTCGCCAAGCGCATAGGTTTCGGCTTCTTCCCACGGCAAGATCAGTTTTTTATTGGCGTGAACTACTGCATTGGTGCTGCTGAATACGATCGCGTCATAAGGACTGATATCACTTTGCTGAATCTCGATATCTGTAGCTACGATCTCCAGACAGGGCACATGCATCACATCAAAACCCAGCTCTTGACCCCCTGCAATCAAGCCATCTGCTTGTCCCTTGGGGCGGGTTACCAGCAGGCGAGGGCGGGGCTTGTCCATCAAGTCGTTGCGTGAGTGAGATCTGCGCTATCGAGTATGGCCTGAGCACCTTGTTCAAACAGATGCTTAGCTGCACGGACGCCTAGATCGTGTGCCTCTTGCAAACATGCGTTGTCAGCCAGTGAGTGGCGAAGTGAAATGGTTTCGCTCGTTCTCAACAGGGTTTTGCCATCAAGGGATATCACGCGAGCGTCGAGAGTGAGTTGTTGTCCATTCAGTACGCTGTAGGCAGCAATCGGTGCTGAGCATCCGCCGTTCAAGGTGGCACTGACTGCTCGCTCAGCGCGAAGCCTCACAGCAGCCGGATCATCGTGGAGCGCTGAAAGTCGTTTTTGTAATGCTGTGTCGTCACTACGCACTTCGATACCGATAATGCCCTGACCAACAGCCGGTAAGGAGGTTTCTACCGGCAGGGTCGCGGCGATGCGGTCATCGAAGCCAAGACGTTTAAGACCTGCACACGCAAGAATGATGGCGTCGAATTGTCCGTCATCTAGTTTCTTCAAGCGCGTATTTACGTTGCCGCGCAGATCCCGAATTTCAAAGTCTGAGTTGTAGTGCTTGATCTGCGAAAGGCGCCTTGGGCTGCAGGTTCCGATGACAGCGTCGCGCGGTAATGCATCGAGGCTCTGATAGTTGTTTGATACCAGTGCATCGAAAGGATCTTCGCGCTCGAGTACCGTGCTGATCATCAGACCCTCGGGCATAACAGCTGTGACATCTTTCATTGAGTGGACGGCCAAGTCCGCTTCCTTGTCAATTAACGCACGTTCGAGTTCTTTTACAAACAGACCTTTGCCGCCGAGTTTGGCAAGTGATGTCTCTAACCACAAATCACCTTTGGTCTTCATTGGGCAGAGCTCTACCGGAGTCTCTGGGTCGAGCGCCAGCAAGCGATCACGGACCGCATTGGCCTGCCAAAGGGCTAGAGGGCTGCTCCGAGTTGCGATGCGAATGATTTCAGACATGCGTGGTTTTCAGGGTTTTCTCTCTCTTTCAACTCGGAAGCTTACACTGGAGGGCTGTCAATGTTTCATTGAGCCCGTGAATTGACGTTAGTATATGAGTCAAATGCGCGATAGCGCCTGTGCCTTGAAGATCAGTACATGTCTGAAAAAGAAAACACAATCGTCAATCAAGCAAGCAATGACTTGGAAGGGGGTGGCTCGGGGTCAGCTTCGGGCAGCACCCTGTGGGGTGGGCGTTTCAGTGAATCGACCGACGCCTTTGTACAGGAATTTACAAGTTCGATTGCCTTTGATCAGCGCATGTACAAGCAGGACATCGCAGGCTCCAGGGCTCACGCGACCATGCTTGCTCATACAGGTGTCATCACTGATGCCGATCGTGATTCCATCATTAAAGGCCTCGATGAGATCGAGAAAAGCATCGAAGCGGGCGATTTCGAGTGGTCGGTAGCACTTGAAGATGTCCACATGAATATTGAAGCCGCGCTGACAGCGCGCATTGGTGATGCGGGCAAAAGATTGCACACCGGGCGTTCGCGTAATGATCAGGTGGCAACCGATATCCGCTTGTACTTGCGTGATGCAATAGATGCTGCCAGTGCTGAATGCGAGCGACTGCTTGCCGGATTGCTTGATCTTGCCGAGCGAGAAGCATCAACCATCATGCCCGGCTTTACCCATTTGCAAACTGCACAGCCGGTAACCTTTGGTCATCACGTTATGGCCTGGCATGAAATGATCGTCCGTGATTTAGGCAGGCTTGCCGATACGCGTAAGCGTCTTAATGTACTGCCACTCGGCGCTGCTGCACTTGCCGGCACCTCATATCCTATTGATCGGCACATGACCGCTGAATTACTTGGTTTCGATGGCGTGTGCGAAAATTCTCTTGATGCCGTCAGTGATCGAGACTTTGCCATCGAGTTCTGCGCAGCGAGTGCGGTTTGCTTGATGCACCTGTCGCGAATTGCTGAAGAGCTCGTGCTGTGGACATCGGCTCAATTCAATTTTATCCAACTACCTGATCGATTCTGCACTGGCTCATCAATCATGCCGCAGAAAAAAAATCCGGATGTACCAGAGCTTGTACGTGGTAAGTCCAGCCGTACCTTTGGCAATTTAATGGCTCTACTCGCACTGATGAAGTCGCAGCCTCTTGCTTATAACAAGGACAATCAAGAAGACAAGGAGCCTCTGTTTGATTCTGTCGATACCTTGATCGGTAGTGTTCGCGCCTTTGCTGACATGCTGCCAGCTATCGAGGTTAAGGCAGACGTCATGCGAGAAGCTGCTTTGCGCGGGTTCTCAACAGCAACTGATCTTGCCGATTACCTGGTCAGAAAAGGGCTGGCATTTCGTGATGCGCACGAGGTCGTCGGTAAGGCTGTTGCCTATGGCGTAGAAAAAAATAAGGATCTCGCTGAACTTGATCTCCAGGAGCTACAAGGTTTCAGCACCGATATAGATGCGGATGTTTTTGAGGTTTTAACACTTGAAGGCTCGGTTGCCAGTCGCTCACATATTGGTGGCACAGCACCTTCGGCAGTCAAAGATGCAATAGCCCGTGCGCGAGCACGTTTATCATAAGGAAATACAGCACGCGGAAGCTGACGAAATACCGCGGCGAGAGAAAGAACACATTGACTCACTCAAGACTGAGTGTAACTGAGTAAAACAAGAGACGCCGTCCTGGCGTCTCTTGAGATTTAAATTGATTACCGCAAGTTCTTATAACACCGAACTCACTTCCCATCATTCGATGAAAATTATCATCCACTGATTTGGCAATCTGTAAACTCTATTCACAACTATTGATACATCTTATTACTGAGCGTCACGGTTGAGGCGTTATTGTCACCTGTAGTACAGGACCATTGAGGTTCACCGACTGCCCTCGACCGCCAAGACTGCTGACTCGTGTGTCTGTATCTGGAGCACCGGTGTTGGGTTGCTCTTGACGCTGCACCTGATTTGGGCCGGTTCCAGGTTCTTCATCAGCTTCTGTACCTGCATCCCATATGGCTATATCACCACTCGCCACTACACCCGATATTGGTTGTCCGCCTACGTATAAATCAAGGCTGTTATCGGCATCGGTAGGTGTATAGAACCAATCATTTGATGGAATGAACATAGTCACGAAGCCTAATTTGTCTCCGTCTACAGCCTGAAAAGTAAATTCATAAGCACCGCCTGGACCTATCGGTCCTGGCGCATTTGAATCAACCGGCGTATTGAACACCGCTGAACCTGGAACGGCTTCGGCATAAGGTCCAGTATTACCATCTTCGGCCACAGCTTCGAGACCAGCGTTAGCCGCATCTCGTGGCAGTAACAGCGGACTATCAATTTCGTTGCGGTGAATCAGGAAGACACCAGGAGACAAAGGAACTGGTTGTGTTGTGCTGTCGGAGGCAATCACAAGTGTTTCCGTTGTTGATATGTTCTCTAAGCGAACTGTAAATCTAGTTGCGTTACCAGGATCAATCTGGCCTCGAATCTCACCTGGTGCGTTAGCCTCGGTGTGCACATTGAAGTACAGTTCACCTCGATTGAAAGCGCCAATTTCATCTTCATTCAAGGCTCTTGCATCTTCGGGCACCGTCCAAGAATTGCCACCGTCATCAGTGGTCAATCCTATTAGTACAGGACCAGTAAAGCCTGCAAAACCTCGATGAATGTGTGCCATCGTTGCCGTACCGGTAAGATTACTGACACCTAGTGACGCGGTGACATTACCGTCAGCGTCAATCGACACATCGGCTAAGCCTGTCGCACCGACTGGAACACCATTAGGAGCTGGTATTTCTTGCGCTGAGTCTAATGTTACTGAGATGAACTGTTCGTCGAGTTCTTCTTCGATGATGGCATTATCATTACTACTACTACAAGCCGCTAACGTCATGACCGCAAATGCAGCAACAGCGTTTCTAAGTGGTTTATTTAAACGTGCGTTATACGAATACATGGGTACTCCCCGTTATTGTGTACATAAAATACGAACTTCACTTGAAGTGAGAACGTCGATTTATCTATCATCAATTTCACTAAGACATATACAACTATGTCCATCAATTGAAGGCCGTCATGGCAAAAGATGGTCTACAAAAGCAGTAACACCTCTGGAATATGATTTATTCCAATAAATATTATTTTTATTTTTTGAACGAAACACCTTTGTATTTCACTAAGTATTCGTTAGTAACAATGAAGAGCGTAGATTTCGCAATATGAATTCAACGTAATACTAATTTTTAACGATTTATTGTTAATAGAGGGATATTTAACGATGAAGATTTAGTTTATCAACGTCTCGATAGTGTTCTCGTCAGTTGTTTTAGTGCAACTGAACTTGCCCTGAGATTGTTAAGTTATGGATCGATGGTGCTTTTCGGCAATGACTTTCATTTGCCGTGTTAGGCAGAGATTGGTCGTAGCTTGTGAAGGTATTAGTGTTTTTTAATCCAAGTAACTATCGATAGCTTCTACATGGAGTAAAAAGTGTGGTGCTTCTCAATATGAAAATTGCCGAGATAAATTTGACCGCGGGTAATCGTATTTGATTAGATCTCTAGTCGAATTACATCCCGAACTGACGCTTCATCCAGGTTGAGATATCAACGACTTCGTCAGCGCTGACACTGTGGGCAATTGCGTAGTCATGCCATTCGACTGGCATGCCATGCTCGATCATTGCGTCGCGTGATTGCTCTGCATAGTTGATACTGATGACGTCGTCTTGCTGACCGTGTGCCATAAACGTCGGCAGATTTTTGCGGGATTCATCCAGTGTTGGCAAGAGTTCTTCTTGCAATGGAAGGTATGTTGATAATGCGAGAATTCCGGCCAATGGCTGGGCATTTCGAAGACCAGCATAGAGGGCAATGGCCCCACCTTGTGAAAAGCCTGCGAGGATGATCCTTTTCGAAGCTACGCCTCGTGTAGCCTCGTTGGCAATCAGTGCATCAACCGCATCGGCTGACGCGATAATGCCCTCTTGATCCTGACCACGACTGCCTATATCCATGCTCATAATATCGTACCAACCGCGCATCGCTGCGCCACCGTTGATCGTTATCGGGCGTACCGGTGCGTGTGGAAACAGAAATCGCACACCAGGGCGTTGCAGCAGTTCAAGTGCCGGAACAATCGGCTCAAAATCATGACCGCTGGCGCCAAGACCGTGTAGCCAGATTACCGTGTATTCGGCAGGCGAACCGGTCGTGATTTCGACGCAGTCGAGGAGTTTTTCGGTCATGTGCGGGGGGTGTTTCTGTAGTGAGTTGCTGGTCCGAGTATACTCGATAGCATTGACGCGAGATTTATGGCATGCGGTTTTCGCAATTAATCAGTTTTGGATTATTACTTCTGTTGTTGAGCGGTTGCGGCAACAAGGGCGACCTGTTTCTGGTTCCAACTGGCGCCACTGAGGAAACTCTCGAATCCATTGATGACGCTATCGATGCCCTCGATCAGGAAACGCTCGATAACACAGAACTCGATGACTCAATTAGCGAGTCCGAGCGCGACAAAAAGAAAAACGAAGAGAATTGAGCGATGAGTCATTTTTCGCGACACAACGGCTCCTTGATGGCCGAAGGTCTGCCGCTGAGTGCGCTGGCAGAACAGTATGGTACCCCTCTGTATGTGTACAGCCGGGCCGCTATTGAATCTGCTTATCAAGAATTCAGCAGCGCACTCGCGGGGCAAAAGCATTTGATTTGCTATGCCGTCAAAGCCAATTCGAATTTGGCGGTACTCGATATTCTGGCGCGACTCGGCGCAGGATTCGATATCGTTTCTGGTGGTGAGCTCAAGCGCGTGATGGCTGCGGGCGCCAAAGCTGACCACATCGTGTTCTCTGGTGTGGGTAAAACCAGCGATGAGATTCGGCAAGCCTTGAAAGTCGGTATTCGTTGTTTCAATGTTGAATCATCAGCAGAGCTTGAACGACTGGCAGTGCTGGCTCAAGAGCTCAATGTCATTGCACCGGTGTCTTTGCGGATCAACCCGGATGTAGATGCCGGAACGCATCCCTATATTTCCACGGGGCTTAAGGAGAACAAGTTTGGCATTGGCACCGAAGAGGCCTTGGCTGTTTACAAGCGTGCTGCTTCTCTGCCGTCGATTGATGTCCAAGGTATTGATTGTCATATCGGCTCACAGCTGACAGATATCGAACCCTATAAAGACGCTTATCAGCGGGTAATCGCACTTGTTGATGATCTAGCTAAAGAAGGCATTCGCATTTCGCACTTTGACGTTGGAGGCGGGCAGGGCATTCAATACGATAATCCCGAATCATTAAGTATCCCCGATTGGGCAGCGGTGGTTGTGGACGCCATCGGTGAGCGCGATATAGAAATCCTGGTTGAGCCCGGGCGCTATATCGCTGGGCCAGCTGGTGTGCTGCTGACACGTGTGGAATATTTAAAAAGCAATGAAGGCAGGCATTTCGCCATCGTTGATGCTGCGATGAATGACCTGATCAGGCCAGCTTTGTACAGTGCCTGGCAGGATATCGAAGCGGTGGAGACGAATAATGTGGATGCCGAGATCTATGACGTTGTAGGGCCAGTTTGTGAATCTGCTGATTTTCTCGGCAAGTCACGGTCCTTGGCAATAAGCGACGGTGACTTGTTAGCTGTGCGTCAAAGTGGTGCATACGCGTTTGTCATGAGTTCCAATTACAACACACGAGCGCGTGCCGCTGAGGTCATGGTTGATGGCGAACAATCCCATGTCGTCAGACAACGTGAAGTCATTGATGATCTTTTCAAAAGTGAAGCCGTATTGCCGAGCTAATGAACACATTTCCTTTCACCAAGATGCACGGACTTGGCAATGACTTTATGGTCATTGACAATCTTGGTGGAGATATTCAATTAAGCTCAGAGGAAATCCGCCGCTTTGCGAATCGCCGAATGGGTGTGGGTTTTGATCAACTTCTGATTGTGGAGAAAGCCACTGTCGAAGGTGCTGAATTTGATTACCGAATTTACAATGCCGATGGTGGGGAAGTTGAACACTGTGGCAATGGTGCGCGTTGCTTTGCACGCTTTGTTATTGACAGAGGCTTGACGCAATCAAAGGCCATCGATGTGAATACAGCGAATGGCATCATTACCTTGATACCGCAGGCCGATGGACAAGTCACAGTCAGCATGGGCGTGCCAAAATTTGCACCAGTTGATGTGCCATTTGTCGCTGATTTTGAGTCATCTTTTTATGATCTCGAGGTTAATGGCACTGTTTTCAAGGTTGGTGCAGCCTCAATTGGTAACCCTCATGTGCTGATTGAAGTACCGGATCTTGCCTCCACTGATGTAGTTGGTTTGGGCCCTGCTATCGAAAATCATCAGCGTTTCCCGAAACGGGTCAATGTGAGTTTTATGCAAAGACACAATAAATCGCATATCAGTCTCAGGGTTTTTGAACGAGGTGTTGGTGAGACGCTAGCTTGTGGCACAGGGGCCTGTGCAGCCGTTGCTATCGCCCATCGTCAAGGTTTACTTGACAATCAAGCCACTGTGACCTTATCCGGTGGCGACCTTCAAATAGTATGGCCATCAACTGATGCTTCAATTGAAATGACTGGCCCATGTTCTACAGTCTTTGAGGGACACACGAGAATGTAGAAGATGCAAGCGGAAAAAAATGAGGCCAACGGTACTGTTGCCAATGAGATCGGTGACACAGCTGTACTCCGGTTTCTGACGCAGAACCCAGAGTTCTTCGTTGCTAATCAGGACATATTACCGAAGTTGTCCATTCCGCATTCATCTGGCAAGGCGGTTTCGCTGATCGAGAAGCAAGTCAGTGTACTTCGCAGTAAGTGCAGCACTCTCGAACACAGCTTACGCGATCTTATTGATGTTGCCCGCGACAACGAACAATTAAATCAGCGCCTGCACCTGCTGATTCAGGATGTAATCTCCGCCATGTCTATGGAGGATATCGTCGCACTGACACGGATAAGCCTGAAAGAAAACTTCAACGCCGATGAAGTGCACTTTATGGTGATTGGCGCTAACGCCAGTAAGCCTAAAGGAAAGAAAAAAGCGGCCTCTAAAAAGAAGACTGCTTCCAATCGGGCCAGTAAAGCTGCAAGTAGCAAAACTGCCAGCAAAAAAGTAAGCGGTGGAAATAAGGCCAGTAACTACAAGCTCGTTTTAGCGGGCGATAGCAAACTTGATGTATTCAAGGAGCTTTTTGAGAAACGCGAAACCTTGTGCGGACTACCCAGCACCGATCACATGGATGTACTGGTGGGGAAGGATCACGCCAATATCGCATCGGCAGCCATTATGCCTCTTTACCATGAGCGTGAATTAGGTGTGGTGATGCTGACCAGCCGAGATGAGTCACGCTTTGCCCACGGTAAGGGTGTCATGTTCCTGAATCAGTTAGGCGAGATGCTCAGTAGACGTTTGCATACCTTGGAGTTGACAAGCTGATGAGCACTTTCGAACCCGCTATCGACGATTACCTGGAAGACTTACGAGTCGCCAGACGTTGTTCGCCTCACACCGTCAGTAATTATTCGCGAGATTTGAAAGCGGTTGCGAAATCAGCGGCTGAGCGGCATATCGAGAACTGGCGGGATCTGACGGGTAACGATGTGCGCGCCATCATTGCGGAGCAACATCGTGAGGGTATTGCTGGTCGCAGTCTTGCTCGTCGTTTATCGGCTCTGCGTGGTTTGTATAATTATCTAATCGGCTTGGGGCGCGTTGATGTGAACCCCGCGGTCGACATATTAGCCCCCAAAGACAAGAAAGCTCTACCGGCAACACTTGATCCGGATGAAGTGAGCAGGCTGTTATCGCAGAATCTCAATGACCCAATGATCTGCCGCGATCTAGCGATGTTTGAACTGATGTATTCGTCAGGATTGCGTCTTGCAGAATTAGTCAGTATCGATCTTGCTGATCTCGACTTGAGCGTCGGTCAGGTTCGCGTGACTGGTAAAGGCGGAAAAATGCGGGATTTACCAGTTGGTGAACACGCAATAGAAGCAATCAACAAGTGGTTAGGTTATCGCCGCAGTATGCCGGGAAGTGATGAGCGAGCTGTGTTTCTGAGTTCGCGTGGTAAGCGAATCGCACCACGTACTGTGCAGATGCGATTAAAGAAGCTCGCAGAATCTCAAGGACTGAACCGTGATTGCTATCCTCATATGCTGAGGCATTCCTTTGCCAGCCACCTGCTGGAAAGTAGTGGTGATCTACGAGCTGTACAGGAGCTTCTGGGTCATGCTGATATCAGTACGACGCAAATCTACACGCATCTGGATTTTCAGCATCTTGCCCAGGTGTACGACGAATCGCACCCGCGAGCGAAGCGTTCGAGAATTCCTGAAGACGGTCACTAATTTAACGAAATTCCCTAAACGATGTTATCGATTTTTACGACAACCCTGGGCTATCAGAGAATCCAAACGTACCAACCAACGCACTTGATGTGGATTTTCGCAACTTG
>CAZQOI010000088.1:0-10351 GCA_964594905.1 uncultured Granulosicoccaceae bacterium | reverse complement strand
CGATCCGCGAAGGTGGTCGAACGGTTGGCGCCGGTGTGGTTGCCAAGATCCTCGAGTAGGATCGATACCGAAAGCAAGTTAAAGCAAGACAGGCAGGTTGAAGGGACCGAATTTGTTACTGGCTTATGTGTTTTTTACGCATAAGTCAAGCAAATTCGGGCTCGACGTAGTAAGGTAGCGAGTCGGATTAGGCCAGTAGCTCAATTGGCAGAGCGGCGGTCTCCAAAACCGCAGGTTGGGGGTTCGATTCCCTCCTGGCCTGCCAGTCCGTGATTGTCGTCGCTCTAGCTTTGTCGTCAACCTAAAGTACATCAGTTCGTACGCAGCGGGATATACCATGGTCGCCAAGGCCGAAGTAACTCAAAATAGCGCCGATACACTAAAACTAGCGGCGGCAGGCATCGTATTGCTTGCTGGCTTAATACTGTTTTATGTGTTCGCGGAACAGTCATTATTATTCCGGGTCATCGGCCTGCTCGTGATGGTGGGCATTTCTGCCTTCCTCGTTTACCAAACTGCCGTCGGCAAGCGCACGGTTGCGTTTTTTCGTGATGCGCGCACCGAGGTGCGAAAAGTCGTCTGGCCAAGTCGCGCCGAAACATTCCAGACAACTCTGACGGTATTTATCATCGTCGTAATTGTTGGCATATTTCTCTGGTTGTTCGACATGTTCCTGTCCTGGCTGTTCCGGCTAATCACAGGGATCTGACATGGCGATGCGATGGTTTGTTGTGCAGGCGTTTTCGGGATTCGAGGGAACCGTCAAACGGTCACTTGAAGAACGCATTGAGCGTGCTGGTCTCGGCGAGAAGTTTGGCGAGATTCTCGTGCCAACGGAAGAGGTGGTTGAAATTCGCAACGGCCAGAAACGCCGTTCTGAGCGCAAGTTCTTCCCAGGCTATGTGCTGGTGCGCATGGAAATGGAAGATGAAACCTGGCACCTCGTAAAAGACGTGCCGAAAGTACTTGGATTTATCGGCGGCACGGCGTCTACGCCCGCGCCGATATCAGACAAGGAAGCTGATTCCATATTGCAGCGTGTGCAAGAAGGTGTCGAGAAGCCGAGGCCGAAAGTTCTGTTCGATGTTGGCGAGGTGGTACGAGTCACTGATGGACCGTTCAATGACTTCAATGGCGTCGTTGAAGAAGTCAATTTTGATAAGAACCGCCTGTTGGTTGCGGTGCAGATCTTTGGCCGGTCAACACCGGTTGAGCTTGAATTCAGTCAGGTCGAGAAAGCCTGATTTATTAGTGTCGTGACTCTTAAGGGTCACGAGGTTCGCCGCTTGACGCGGCATTGTCGTCGGGGAGCTTGCATGGATTTCCATGGAGCGTTCGCACCCGATTAGGAGTTGAAACAGTATGGCCAAGAAAGTCGAGGCGTACATCAAGTTGCAAGTGCCTGCAGGTCAGGCAAATCCGAGTCCGCCGGTTGGTCCTGCGCTCGGTCAGCATGGTGTCAATATCATGGAATTTTGTAAGGCGTTCAATGCCTCGACCCAAAGTGTCGAAGCAGGCCTGCCAATTCCAGTTGTCATTACGGTCTACAACGATCGTAGTTTTACCTATATCCAAAAAACACCACCGGCTTCGGTACTGTTGCTAAAGTCTGCTGGCATTCCGAAAGGCAGTGGTCGGCCTAACACTGAAAAGGTTGGCAAGGTCTCGCGTGCTCAGCTCGAAGAGATCGCCACCACCAAAGATCCAGATCTGACAGCAGCTGATATGGACGCCGCAGTTCGCACCATCGCGGGTACCGCCCGTAGTATGGGTCTTGACGTGGAGGGTGTGTAAATGGCCAAGCTTGGTAAACGCACTCGCAACATTCGCGAGAAGGTTGATCCTGAGAAGCAGTACGAGGTCTCCGAGGCATTCGCTCTGTTGAAAGAATTATCGTCGGTCAAGTTTGCTGAATCAGTAGACGTCGCAGTCAATTTAGGTATTGATCCGCGTAAATCTGATCAAGTCGTTCGCGGTTCCAGCGTGCTGCCTAACGGTACTGGCAAAACAGTTCGTGTTGCCGTATTTGCTCAAGGTGCTGCAGCAGATGCAGCCAAAGAAGCTGGCGCCGACATTGTTGGTTTCGAAGATCTAGCCGAGTCGGTCAAGGCAGGCAATATGGATTTCGATGTTGTTATTGCTGCACCTGATGCGATGCGAGTTGTTGGCGCACTTGGAACCATTCTGGGTCCACGTGGCCTGATGCCAAACCCGAAGGTTGGAACAGTAACGCCGAACGTCGGCGAAGCGGTTACCAATGCCAAAGCTGGACAGGTTCGGTATCGTGCGGATAAAGGCGGCATCGTTCATTGCACGCTGGGCAAGGCGACTTTTGAGCCGCAGCAATTGTTGGAAAATCTCAACACATTGCTTGGTGATCTCGTGAAAGCGAAACCGTCGTCAGCGAAAGGTATTTATATGAAAAAGGTCACTGTCTCTACGACTATGGGGCCTGGATTAACAATCGATCACGCAGCATTGATCTGATGCTCTGATGTGATTGGAGAACTTTGAGTGAGCAGGTGGTTTGAGTACGCCTTGTCTCATCGAAGACCGCAGGTGTGACATAACTGGTCTTATTGGTTGTGTTGCTTAATTGCCTGCGTAGATAGGGGTGGCTTCAACGTCTTGTATAGACAGACAAGTCACAAAGGCTAGGCCGTCCCCATGGTGGGGACAGCAAAAAAGAGGTGCTCTATGGCTCTGACTTATACAGAGAAACAGGCGGTAGTTGCAGAAGTCGCAGATGTTGCGGGTTCGGCGCTGTCGGCTGTGGCTGCTGAGTATCGAGGCTTGAGCGTGGGTCAGCTCACCGAATTGCGTGCCAAGGCGCGTGAAACCGGTGTGTATGTTCGCGTGGTCAAGAACTCGTTAGCTCGTTTGGCAGTCAAGGGAACCGAATTCGAGTGCATGAACGATTCATTGGCGGGACCGCTGATGCTGGGTTTCTCAAAAGAGGATCCTGGTGCAGCTGCTCGTCTGTTTCGCGACTTCGCCAAAGATAACGATCAGTTAAAGATCGCTATTGGCGCTGTTGGTGGTGAAACGATCGACGCTGCAGATATCGGCAAGCTTGCCAACCTCCCGACTCGGGACGAGGCTCTTGCTCAATTGATGTCGGTTATGCAAGCGCCGGTTACGAAACTCGCACGCACTCTGAACGAAGTTCCTGGAAAACTGGTACGTACTGTTGAAGCGGTTCGTTTATCGAAAGGCGCATAAGCGCTGGACGCATAATCGATGGACTTAGGCTGCAACAACCTTACGTTTTATCTGTTCACTTAAAAATTTATCAGAGTGTGTACAACACACTCACCGGAGATACAAAGAATGGCCGTTTCAAAAGAAGACATGCTCGACACCATTTCCAACATGTCAGTGATGGAAGTCGTTGACCTGATCAGTGCAATGGAAGAAAAATTTGGAGTTTCGGCTGCCGCCGCTGTTGCCGCAGCTCCTGCTGCTGGTGGCGATGCTGGTGGTGCCGCTGAAGAGAAGTCAGAGTTTGATGTTGTGCTTGCTAGTTTTGGTGACAACAAGGTTGGCGTTATCAAGGCAGTTCGTGGCGCTACTGGCCTTGGACTTAAAGAAGCGAAGGACCTTGTTGAAAGTGCACCAGCACCGATCAAGGAAGGCGCATCTAAAGACGAAGCAGAAGAGCTCAAGAAAGCGCTCGAAGAAGCAGGCGCATCAGTCGAACTCAAGTAAGGCCTGTCAGTACCGGTGTGGCGGCCTGGCCCTGATTGATATCAGTGTCAGGCTACCGCAGCGTCAGTCGGCTGGCAGTCATTGCGATTGCCGGCCATTCGTCGTTTGACGGCTTGCTAAATGACAGCCGTGAAGTGATGAAAAATAATTTTGGCGTGCAGATCCTGCATGCCCTCGAGAGCAAAGAGGAACGTTGATGGCTTTTTCGTTCACTGAAAAGAAACGCATCCGCAAGGATTTTGGCAAGCGCGCGCCTGTTTTGGAGGTGCCTTTCCTGCTGCAAACACAATTGGATTCCTACCGCAGTTTTCTGCAGGAAGACAAAGCAGGAGACGATCGCATTGAGAAAGGCCTGCATGGTGCGTTCAACAGTGTCATGCCGATTGTCAGTTATTCAGGCAATGTCGAGTTGCATTACGTTAGTTACCGTTTGGGTAAACCCGCGTTTGATGAGCGTGAGTGCAAGATTCGTGGATTGACCTTTGCCGCGCCATTGCGTGTGCTGGCCCGTTTGATCATTTACGACAAGACTGCACCGGCAAGTAATAAAGTCGTCAAAGACATTAAAGAACAAGAAGTATTCATGGGTGAGTTGCCACTGATGACCGGCAACGGCACCTTTATCATCAACGGTACCGAGCGCGTTATCGTGTCGCAGCTGCACCGTTCACCGGGTGTGTTCTTTGACCATGATCGTGGCAAGACTCATTCGTCTGGCAAGCTACTGTTCAGTGCTCGTATCATTCCGTATCGCGGTTCGTGGCTCGATTTCGAATTCGATCCGAAAGACTGCATTTTTGCGCGTATCGATCGACGCCGTAAGCTGCCAGCAACCATCGTGTTGCGAGCCCTCGGCTATGAAACTGCCGATATCCTCGACACTTTCTTTGATACCCACAAGATCTCCTTCACCAAGACCAAGATCGAGATGGATCTGGTACCGGAGCGTTTACGTGGTGAAACAGCTGCCTTCGATATCAAAGCAGGCAAGACAGTTGTTGTTGAAACAGGCCGTCGTATTTCAGCGCGTCACGTCAGAAAACTTGAAGACGCCAAGGTCAAGAAACTTGAAATTCCAGCTGAGTACCTCGTTGGAAAGGTCTTGTTTCACGACATAGCGGATCCAGAAACTGGTGAGCTGATGGCAGAAGCCAATGCAGAGCTGACGCCTGAATTGGTCGAGCAGATCCATGAAGCCGGCATCAAAAAGATCGAATTGCTTTACGTCAACGATCTCGATCGCGGGCCTTATGTATCCAATACTTTGCGAATCGATCCAACTCGTACGCAGCTTGAAGCGCAGGTTGAAATCTATCGCATGATGCGCCCGGGCGAGCCGCCTACCAAGGAAGCCGCACAGAACTTGTTCAACAATCTGTTCTTTGAACCTGATCGCTACGACCTGTCACCGGTTGGACGAATGAAATTCAATCGCCGTCTGTCTCGAGAGAGCACAGAAGGTCCTGGCACGCTCGACAAGGAAGACATCCTGTCAGTCATGCAGGTGTTGATCGATATTCGTAACGGCAACGGTACGGTTGATGATATCGATCACCTGGGTAATCGCCGGATAAGAAGTGTCGGCGAGATGGCTGAAAATGTTTTCCGCGTTGGCTTGGTACGTGTTGAACGTGCTGTGCGAGAACGTCTTGGCATGGTTGAGTCTGAAGGCTTGATGCCGCAAGACATCATCAATGCAAAACCAGTAGCAGCAGCGGTCAAGGAATTTTTTGGCTCAAGTCAGCTGTCGCAGTTCATGGATCAAAACAATCCATTGTCGGAAGTTACGCACAAGCGTCGTATTTCGGCACTTGGTCCGGGTGGTCTGACGCGTGAGCGTGCTGGTTTTGAAGTGCGCGATGTACATCCAACACACTACGGTCGAGTTTGTCCGATCGAAACGCCGGAAGGGCCAAACATTGGTCTGATCAACTCGCTTGCGGTCTATGCGCGCACGAATAATTTCGGCTTTCTCGAAACACCTTATCGCAAGGTTACAGGTGGCAAGGCAACCGACAAGATCGAATACCTCTCGGCAATTGAAGAGGGCAACTACGTCATCGCGCAGGCGAACACAGTGCTTGATGATAGTGGTGTACTCGTTAACGATCTCGTCTCAGTACGTAACAACAATGAATTCACCATGGCACCGCCAAGCGACGTTGAGTTCATGGATGTATCGCCAAAGCAGATCGTATCGGTTGCGGCAGCGCTAATACCGTTCCTTGAACACGATGACGCGAACCGCGCATTGATGGGTTCAAACATGCAACGCCAGGCAGTGCCGACATTGCGTGCTGAGAAACCATTGGTTGGTACCGGTATCGAGCGGATCGTTGCTGTGGATTCAGGTTCTGCGGTTGTGTCGAAACGCGGTGGTGTTGTTGATTCCGTTGATGCCGGGCGTATTGTTGTTCGTGTTAACGATAACGAGGCGAGTGATGCTGATGGTGGTGTAGATATTTATACACTGACAAAGTACACGCGCTCGAATCAAAACACCTGCATTAATCAGCGGCCGTTAGTGAAAGTAGGTGACCTCATCGCTCGTGGCGATGTACTTGCTGATGGACCTTCTACTGATATGGGCGAACTGGCCCTTGGTCAGAACATGCTGGTCGCTTTCATGCCGTGGAATGGTTACAACTACGAAGATTCAATCCTGATCTCCGAGCGTGTTGTTCAGGAAGATCGTTTCACCACGATTCACATTGAAGAGCTGACTTGTGTTGCACGAGACACAAAGCTTGGACCTGAAGATATAACTGCTGATATTCCGAATGTCAGTGAAGGGCTTCTATCGAAGCTTGATGAATCGGGCATCGTGTATGTCGGTGCGGAAGTTCAACCCAACGATATTCTGGTCGGCAAGGTCACACCGAAAGGTGAAACCCAGTTGACGCCAGAAGAGAAACTTCTGCGCGCTATCTTTGGTGAGAAAGCATCTGATGTCAAAGACACTTCATTGCGGGTACCACCTGGAATGGATGGAACGGTTATCGACGTTCGTGTCTTCACTCGTGATGGTGTTGACAAGGATCTTCGCGCTCAGCAGATCGAATCAGAAGAGCTCAAGCAGGTGCGCAAAGATATCGATGATGAAACGCGAATCATCGAAGGTGATGTTTATGCGCGAATCGAACGTCTGATCGTAAACAAGGAAGCGGACAAGGGACCTGAAGGCCTCAACAAGGGCGACAAGGTCTCGCGTGAATATTTGTCTGGTCTTGAGCAGGAAAAGTGGTTCCAGATCTCGATGCAAGATGAAGCGCTGAATGTGCAGCTGGAGAAAATGAGCCAGCAGATGCAAGATCAGCGTGAAGCGTTCGAGCAGCGTTTTCTTGAGCAGAAAGAAAAAATTACATCAGGTGATGATCTCGCGCCAGGTGTTCTGAAAATGGTCAAGGTCTATCTTGCGGTCAAGCGTCGTTTGCAGCCGGGTGACAAGATGGCTGGTCGTCACGGTAACAAGGGTGTTATCTCGATGATCGTACCAACGGAAGACATGCCATACGATGAGAACGGTGCGCCGGTTGATATTTGTTTGAACCCGCTTGGTGTTCCATCACGCATGAACGTCGGTCAGGTTCTCGAACTGCATCTTGGCTGGGCGGCTAAAGGTCTTGGACACAAGATCAATCGCATGATCCAGGCGCAGCAGGCAGTGGCTGATATTCGCGGCTTCCTCGACAAGGTCTATAACCATGAGGGTGCAAGCCAACATGTGGCTATCGAGAGTTTGTCGGATGCCGAAATCATGGAACTTGCCAAGAACCTGATTCGTGGCGTGCCAATGGCAACACCGGTATTTGATGGTGCGGCGGAAAAAGAAATTCGACAAATGCTGGCGCTGGCCGATTTGCCAGAATCCGGGCAAGCTATTTTGTACGACGGTCGAACCGGCGATTCATTCGAACGACCTGTATCGGTTGGCTATATGCACATGCTCAAGCTGAACCACCTTGTTGATGACAAGATGCATGCGCGTTCGACTGGTCCATACAGTCTTGTTACTCAGCAACCGCTTGGTGGTAAGGCGCAGTTCGGTGGACAGAGATTTGGTGAAATGGAAGTGTGGGCACTGGAAGCTTACGGTGCTGCTTACACCTTGCGCGAAATGCTGACTGTTAAGTCGGATGATGTGAAAGGTCGTAACACGATGTACAAGAACATCGTCGATGGTGATCATCGAATGGATGCCGGTATGCCGGAATCATTCAATGTATTGCTGAAAGAAATTCGCTCCCTCGGTATTAATATCGAGCTGGAACAAGATCAATAATCGGGCATAGACGAAGGGGATTTAAACCATGAAAGACCTTTTGAACCTGTACAAAATGCAGGGCCAGACTGAAGAGTTTGATGCAATCCGCATAAAGCTTGCCTCGCCAGAGACCATACGATCATGGTCATACGGTGAAGTCAAAAAGCCTGAAACCATCAACTATCGAACCTTCAAGCCGGAACGTGATGGCTTGTTCTGTTCGAAAATTTTTGGTCCAGTCAAAGACTACGAATGTCTGTGCGGTAAGTACAAGCGACTAAAACATCGTGGCGTTGTTTGCGAGAAGTGCGGTGTTGAAGTCACACAGACCAAAGTTCGCCGAGAACGCATGGGTCATATCGATCTTGCCTCACCGGTTGCGCACATCTGGTTTTTGAAGTCGCTGCCAAGTCGCATTGGATTGCTGCTGGATATGACGCTGCGTGAAATCGAACGTGTCCTGTATTTCGAAGCCTATGTGGTTATCGATCCGGGCATGACGACGCTTGAAACAGGAATGCTGCTCTCTGATGAGCAATACCTGGAAGCGATCGAAGAACACGGCGACGAATTCGACGCTCGAATGGGTGCTGAAGCGGTGCACGATTTACTGCGTAATATCGATATGGATGGCGACGCAATCAACTTGCGTGAAGAGATTGATGCGACCAAATCAGAAACCAAACTCAAGCGACTGACAAAACGTCTGAAGCTGGTTGAGTCATTTATCGCTTCAGGTAATCGCCCGGAGTGGATGGTCATGACGATCCTGCCGGTATTGCCGCCTGATCTTCGTCCGCTGGTACCACTCGATGGTGGCCGTTTCGCAACCTCTGATCTGAACGACTTGTATCGCCGAGTCATAAACCGTAACAATCGTCTGCGTCGACTGCTTGAACTCAACGCACCAGACATCATCGTGCGTAACGAAAAACGCATGTTGCAGGAATCGGTTGATGCGCTTCTCGATAATGGTCGTCGTGGTCGTGCCATCACGGGCAGCAACAAGCGTCCATTGAAGTCTCTTGCAGACATGATCAAAGGCAAGCAGGGTCGATTCCGTCAAAACCTCTTGGGTAAGCGTGTCGATTACTCTGGCCGATCAGTCATTGTGGTTGGCCCAACGCTTCGCTTGCATCAGTGTGGTCTGCCGAAAAAGATGGCGCTTGAGTTGTTCAAGCCGTTTATCTTCTCGAAGTTGCAGATGCGTGGCATGGCAACCACCATCAAGGCGGCCAAGAAAATGGTCGAACGTGAAGGCGCAGAAGTCTGGGATATTCTCGAAGAAGTCATTCGCGAACACCCGGTAATGCTTAACCGCGCACCGACGCTACACCGCCTTGGTATCCAGGCCTTCGAACCGGTTCTTATCGAAGGTAAGGCTATCCAGCTTCATCCACTCGTTTGTGCAGCGTTTAACGCTGACTTTGATGGTGACCAAATGGCGGTACACGTGCCATTGTCCATCGAAGCACAGTTAGAAGCACGTGCGCTAATGATGTCCACCAACAACGTCTTATCACCTGCGAACGGTGAGCCGATTATCGTGCCATCGCAGGATATCGTTTTGGGTCTGTACTACATGTCCAGAACCAAAGTGAATGCCAAAGGTGAAGGTATGGTGTTCCAGGACGTGTCTGAGTGTCATCGTGCGTATGAGAACAAGATTGCTGATCTGCATGCGCGAGTCACTGTGCGTATCACCGACTACGTGCCTAACGAAGCTGGTGAAATGATTGAGACTCCACGCCGGGTTGAAACCACCATTGGCCGTGCGATCGTGTCTGAAATTCTGCCTAAAGGGATGGCGTTCGAGAATGTTGATACCAACCTGACCAAGAAAAACATCTCTAAGTTAATCAACCTGTGCTATCGCCAGCTTGGTTTAAAAGAGAGTGTTATTTTTGCTGATCAGTTGATGTATCTCGGTTTTCGTTTTGCAACGCTTGCTGGTGTATCTATCGGTATTGAAGACATGGTTGTACCTGATGATAAGGGCACCATCATTGGTACGGCAGAAACTGAAGTGCGTGAAATTGAAGATCAATACGCGTCAGGTCTGGTTACACACGGCGAACGCTACAACAAAGTCGTTGATATCTGGTCTGCAGCAAACGATCAGGTAGCCAAGTCCATGATGAATAAGCTTGGCGCCGAGCAGGTTGCTGACTCCAAAGGTGAAATGGTTGAGCAGGATTCGTTCAACTCAATCTTTATGATGGCCGATTCCGGTGCTCGTGGTTCTGCCGCGCAGATTCGACAACTTGCCGGTATGCGTGGTCTTATGGCTAAGCCGGATGGTTCAATTATCGAAACACCGATTACAGCTAACTTCCGTGAAGGTTTGAACGTACTTCAGTACTTCATCTCGACTCACGG
>CAZQOI010000087.1:0-10627 GCA_964594905.1 uncultured Granulosicoccaceae bacterium | reverse complement strand
GACTATCGAGAATACCTGACTCTAGAAAGGATTTCTCATCATCGCCATCAATCAAATATTCGAGAATTACCGAAGCTCACGTAGAGTACGTTGCTCATATGGCAACGTACTCCCATGGCAATGAGCTATCCAAACTTAATTAACGTCAATTAAACCCTTCATACCGGCAGCGAAATGCCCAGGTAGTAAGCATCCAAATTCGTAGGTACCGGATTTTGAAAACTTCCAAATCATCTCCTTTGTCTTCCCGGGAGCTACATGTGCCATGTAGGGCTCATCGTGTTCCATACCTGGAAATTTCATCATCATTTCCGCATGCTCAGACAGTGATTCTTGGGTACCGAGCACAAATTCATGCTGAATTTGACCATCATTGGAAAGAACAAAACGAATGACATCGCCAGCTTCAATTGACATTTCCGAAGGGGTGAACCGCATGGTGTCTGCCATAGATACATTAATTGTTTTTACAGGTTCAAGGCCTGGCGCGTATTCCCCAAATGGTTTGCTGACGGCATCGTATTCTGCTTCTTCTTCGTGTTCCTTTTTCTCACCGTGAGAGAGGCTCATACCACTATAGATGGTGGCAACAGCTGCGACTAGAATCGATATACGTTTTAGGTTGGTTTTCATGTTTTTATCTCAATTGACTAAAGTTTAAGGTTAAGTTTCAAGCTGTGGATTACTCGGCATCATCAATCGTTACGATCACCATCTTTCCGTCTTTTTCAACCACAGTGAATTTCACCTTATCGCCTTTTTCAAACTGACTGATATCAGTATCGTCGTCGGCTCGGAATACCATCGTCATGCCGGGCATATCGAGATTGGGTATCTCTTCGTGTCTGATGGTTATTTTTCCAGACTTTGGTTTAACCTTTCTGACTTCACCACTGATGACAGGAAGGTCTGTGTCAGTGTGTGTCGATGATTCATCGGCAAAAGATGACAGACTGATGGCAGAGCCAGAGATAGCAATAATCATTGCGGCTATAGTGTTTTTCATTTTTAGTTTTCCTGGGTTGTGTTAGTCGAGTTCTGAGGTTCTACACCAACGATGTAGACCTCTGTGGCTTCATCCGGTTTATTCGCTCGCGGCATGGATTGTCCGGATACTTGTTCCTGCCGAGTTGGTACGGGAAGATCATCGCCCTCATATTCAAAGGCAACGGTTCCTTCAGGGTGCTCAAACCATCCAGGGTCAGAATAGTCCCCATGCGGCTGGTCTTTTCTCACTTTGACCATTGAGAACATGCCTCCCATTTCAACTGAACCAAACGGGCCCTCTCCCGTCATCATGGGTACAGTGTTGTCTGGTAGTGGCATGTCCATTTCTGCCATATCTGCCATGCCACGCTCGCTCATCACCATGTAGTCGGGTATTAAGTCGGTGATCTGTTTGGCGACGTTGGTGTGATCAACTCCAATCAATGTTTCGACGTTATGACCCATAGCATTCATGGTGTGATGGCTTTTGTGGCAGTGAAATGCCCAGTCACCTTCTTCGTCTGCGAGAAACTCGATCTGTCTCATCTGGCCTACTGCGATGTCCGTTGTCACTTCCGGCCAGCGCGAGCCTGGTGACGTCGGACCACCGTCAGTGCCTGTCACTTCAAACTCATGGCCATGTAAGTGAATGGGATGATTGGTCATGGTGAGGTTACCAATGCGAACTCGTACGCGGTCGTTGTGACGAACATTGAGAGAGTCCACTCCAGGGAAGATTCGGCTGTTCCAGGCCCAGAGATTGAAATCGAGCATGGTCATTACTTTGGGTGTTGCACTGCCTGGGTCGATGTCGTAACCCGCGAGTAGAAAGCAAAAGTCGCGATCGACTGCTTCGCTTTCAACAAACTTACGTGGGTGTGTTACCCACGACCCCATCATACCCATCGCCATCTGTGTCATTTCATCACCATGGGGGTGGTACATAAAAGTACCTGGACGCCGAGCAGTAAATTCATAGACGAATGTCTTGCCTGAAGGAATACCAGGTTGATTTAGTCCGGTAACACCGTCCATACCATTCGGCAGACGCTGACCATGCCAGTGAATACTGGTGTGTTCTGGCAGCCTGTTGGTGACGAAAATGCGTACTTTATCTCCCTCAACGACTTCAATTGTTGGCCCGGGGGATTGACCGTTGTAGCCCCATAGGTTGGCATAAAAGTCTTCTGCCATCTCACGTACAACAGGCTCTGCCACCAGATGAAACTCTTTAACCCCTTTGTTCATACGCCAAGGCAGTGTCCACCCATTGAGCGTGACCACAGGCTGGTATGGTCGACCAGTCGCTGGTACTAGTGGTGGCATGGTCTCGGGCGAGTCCTGGTGTACGATCTCTGGCAAGCCCGCAAGTGCGCTCCGGTTGACAGCCGTTGCTGCCGCTGCTGCCGCGATACCGGCACGAGTTATAAATTGTCTACGTGAGCTCATAAGATTCTCCGGGTGTTAGCAGCAAGGTTTTTTTATTTGATGGTTCAATATTGAATAAAGCCAATGAAACATAATTGTGGGATACGTAATTAGTATTCATAGTTAGTGTCCAGCCTCCTCGTCCCCACCACCAGGGCTGGACATAGCAACCTGCATTGAAGCCGGCTGGCCGGTCATTGAAGATCGCAACGAAGCATCGGCCATCCAGAATTGGCCCAACGCGTCAATGGACGCTTGCACGGTCTGAATTTGCCTGCGCGAATCTGCAAGCAGTTCGAAGACGCCGATGATCATGCCGTTGTAGTTCAACACATTTTCTTCTGACACAAGCTGCTGTAGAGGCACGATCTCATCCTGGTAGTGTCTGGCAATATCGTAGCTTGTTCGATAAGCCGAGTAAGATTCACGCAAATGAGAACTGGCAGATCGAACTACTTGTTCCAGTGCATTGCTTGCAGCAAGTGACTTGGCATTAAGACGGTTTTTGACTTCATTGAAGTTTTTGAAAAAAGGCAATTCCACTTCAAGTTCATAACCTGTAATCGTTTCTCTATCCCCATCGTCCCAGACAGTGTCTCTAATACCTGCAAGCTCTATATCAGTCACACTGGACACCAACTCAATGCCTTGCTGCCTGGTTGCTGCTTCAAGCTCTGCCGATGCCATCGCAACATCAAGACGGGTTTCACTAGCTAAATTTGATATTGTGCTTGCCGGGATCGGTTCGTCTGGCAGATCTGGCAGTCGGTCTGGCAGTTTTAGCGCTCTGGCTTGTGACCTGTTCAATCCCAGTAGTCTTACTAGCTCCTCTCGCGTTGCCAACGCATTGTGTTGTGATGCCGCTAAGCCGGTTGCGGCATCGGCATAGAATGCTTGCTGGCGTGCTCGGTTGATGGAATTGAAGTTACCGATTGCCTGCATTTGTATGGCCAGTTCGGCGCTGGCTTCGGCACTGGAAAATACCTGCTCGGCATAGCTTGCCTGTTGCTGCGCTACCACCGCTGACACCCAGGCATTGCGAATCTGCGTAACAAGATCCGTAATACTTGAAGTCAATTGGAGTTGGTTCATTTCAATCCCACGTATCGCGCGCTCGCGCAACATCGGAAAACGGATAAGATCCAGCAGCCCAATACTAAGCAATCTTTCTATCTCAAGCTCAGTGTCAGAGGTAAGACGCGCGAACCCGAACACCGGGTTGGGAATACTGCCACTCAGCGCAACCGAAGAAGAACTGGCCCAATGGTTTGCAAGTAACTCTTGCAAAGCAGGACTGTTCACAAGAGCAAGCTCAATCGCTGCCGATTGATCCAGAGCCTGAGCTAACAATTCTTCCGCGCGAGCGTTAGCTACTTCTTTTTGTCGATCGGTCCGTTGTAGGACTAATTCGCCTTGTGTGAATTCAGCCGAGGCTTTACTCGCTTCTGACAAAGATCGATCAAGATCGAATCGGACACAAGCGGACAGCGTAAATGCTGTTGAGATCACGAACAACAAACGGAACCTGCGGCTTTTGAATGCCATGTTCATTGTTTATCTCCCGCGCTTTCACGCTCTGCTCTTTGTGCCTCCAGCACTATTCGGGCATAGCTGCGCCAACCACCTATTTCACCCACCTTTTCATTAGCGCTTGCCCAATCTAAATCAGGTAGATAATCGTGTGGTTTGTAGTCTTTAAAAACCGAGGAATAGCTATATTCAGAGCGCGTTTCCGGCTTGTTTTTGACGGGTTGCTGAGGTGTCTGAGCTCTCAGTTCAGCTATTTGTTCGTTAGTCCAACCAGCCTGTTTAAGCGCTTCATCACTGAAGCTATGGGCAGGTGGGGAATTGGCATGCGCTACAGCAGCAGACGCGGTTATCAATGCGAGCACCAAAAGTCGCTTGACGTTGAGCGATTGGCTCATAAATTATTCTCCACTTCGGGCACAGCCCGAAAGCAATTAACCTGAAAAATTGAGAATCCGATAGCGCACGAAGACGCAGTTAGGCCACAAAAGTGCTTTGGTCGGATTAGAATTGCACGGCAACGCTCGGCACGCAGACTCGGTGCGTGGGATGCCGTAACGGTTTGCTAGTGGAGGTTTTTGGGGGGCTTGTAGGGGCCCGAAATCACTGCAGATTTCGGTGAGTGCTTAACAAGTGGCACGTACAACGCCATGAGTGAGGTGGTAGCCGGTCGCTGACCGCCAGACATCGCACTGCTTGTGCAGTGTGAAGCACATTCCGCTACGCAGGATGAATCGTCCATGCAATCAGTGTCTGACGGCGCAGGCATGCGCTGATGGTCAGAATGATGTGAATCGTCACTGGCAACGGAACCCACGTCCATAGTCGATGGTACATGCATGCTGTGCGCAGAATCAGATCCCATTCCTGCATGACCGCCAGACGCCATAACAATAGCACTCGCCGTGTTAGCGAACAGTAGCGCTACACAGACAAGTAAGGCACAAGCCTTGTTATGGAGGGACAGATTTCTCATAAATCGAATAGCGGTGGTTTTTGTAAAGACTGTAGTGTTCTGCGGTAATATGGCCACGAACGGCGATTGTGTCAAGCAATCCTGTTGCATGTTAACGGAAGACAACAGCTTTTCACCTTAGTTCCATGTATCTTTTCACCCAGGGAACGCAAGAATCTCGCCGTCCCGACTCAACGCCTTCCTGGGCGTAAGTCACTTTATCTTCGTAAGACGTCTCGGGTGCGATCTGCTGTACGAAGCTATGCTCAGCTTGTCACGTACAGGCCGTCGTGGTTTTTTTGAACCCGGCCACATTTGGAAAGCGCGCTCAATGCACGATACACAGCTTCTGGTGATAAACCTATCTCGTTGGCAAGAGACCGCGCACTGCCATAATGCATCCCAGCATCAATTGCGCGATATACCCGTTCCTCGGCACTTTTAATCGAAAGAACTTCCTGCCTCACCCGAGACTGTTGTACTTGTGTTGCAAAGCGCTCGCCCATCGACAAAGCGAAATTTATATCTGTACGGTACTGCGTAAGCAGTGCGCTACGGGAACATTCGATCACTTCAGATGGTTCGGTGGCTATTGCATCGCAATGATAGGTGTTGTGGAACAGCGAAGCCTCGGCAAATGTGTTACCAGCGGGAGCACGAAACATCAACGCCTCGTGCCCCGATTCTGATGTGCGTCGTAACTCCACAACTCCGCTAAGCACATAGAAGAGTCCTCGAGACTTATCGCCTTGATAGAACAACGCTTCTCCCGTCATGAATTTACGATGACGGACTGCCCCCAGACTCAGTTGATTGAGCGGCTCTGGTAATTGTTTGTTTAATCGAGAGACCATGATCGAAATCATACTCGAAACCATTGAGGATCAGTAAGCTTCGATCTCAATTTCACATCAGATAGTTTCAGATATGCACATTCGACCTCCTCACCCAACTCTTATTGCGTTACTTGCCTACAGTATATCTGTCACTGCATGTGGGCAAAGTCACGATAACCACGATCCCGTCATGTCTCACGGTTCGTTATTGTTACCGGTTGAGACAGGCCAGGCAGCATTTGCTTCATTGGCAGAAGTCGTAAGCCTCCTCGAAGCGGACCCCAAGACTGATTGGTCTACTGTGAGTATCGATACTTTACGAGCGCATCTAGTCGATATGGATCGACTGACATTGTCGAGCACCGTTAATACTCAAATACTTGATGATCAACGTATTTCGTTTCAGGTCACAGGCGTAGGTAGAACGCTGAAAGCTATACAAACTATGTTGCCCGCACACGCCACTATGGTCAGCGAATCGACAGACTGGAAGATTGATGTGAAACCAAAGCCTGACGGTTTAACGCTTGTCGTCGACCCTGGATCTCCACAAGCGCTCGAAAAATTGAAGGGTCTGGGTTTCTTCGGGTTCATGACCATTGGCGCTCATCACCAGCTACATCATTTACAAATAGCGACAGGTTTAGGTCATTGAGATACCTTTCAACCTGGTGACAGGGTGAATCTGAGGGAAGATTATTGATCTTCCACTTACTGGAAGGTTTAAGATTCAGGGGGGAATTATCGCATAGAACACTGTCTACTATCGAGCATTGGATGAATATTGGTGAAGCGGCAAAACACAGTGCACTCCCGGTAAAAACCGTCCGTTACTACGACGAGATCGGCATAGTCTCAGCCTCTCGAAGTGCAAGCGGCTATCGTGAGTACTCCAAAAATGAATTAAATCGCCTTCAATTTGTTGCTCGCGCGCGAGGGTTGGGGTTCTCGTTGGATGATTGCCGCCAGCTGCTCTCTTTGTACGAAAACCGTTCCCGTGCGAGTGCAAGTGTGAAAAGCATGGTTCGAGAGAAGCTAGTGGAGATCGACCAAAAGGTCGCCGAGCTACAAGCCCTAAGAGACACATTATCTCACCTTGCAAAAAACTGTCGTGGAGATAGCCGACCTGAATGCCCGATTCTTGAAGATCTTGCCGGACAACGCAGCGGTAGAGATTGAAAATGAGCCGCACGTACGAGGCATGAGACGAATCGGGATCAACGTCTGGCAGCGTTTGACCTTTCCGTTACTGTAAGGACCATACTCTCGTTAGAGATGTTATTTACTTAGTGTACGAACATGTAGTTCTGGATCAACTGAAATATAAAGTGAGCAGCTATGAGCACCAAAGAATATATTGCGCCTTCAAATCACGCTGGAAAAAAAGCTGTTTTGCATCGAATGGTAATGCCGAAACATTTTTGCCCGTATGGTTTGAAGGCGAAAGACCTGCTGCAACGCCATGGATATGATGTGCAGGACAACTGGCTTGAGAATCGTGAAGCTACAGACGCATTCAAGATCGAACATAATGTTACCAGTACCCCGCAGGTGTTTATAAATGATAAAAGAGTTGGTGGCTATGAGGCCACTCGTGAATATCTGGGATTGCAGGTCGCGAAATCGGACACCACGTCGTATAAGCCCGTGATAGCTATTTTCTTTGTGGCGGCACTGGTTGCTCTTGCTTTCAGTTGGTCTTCCACACAACAGCTATTGACGATGCGAACATTTGAATGGTTCATTGCAGTGTCTATGTGTTTACTGGGTGTTCAAAAGCTGCAGGATATTGAACGGTTTAGCACCATGTTTTTAAACTATGATTTGCTTGCCCGTCGATTTGTTCGCTACGGTTATATTTACCCGTTTGCAGAAACGTTTGCGGGTGTATTGATGATCGCAGGTGCACTGATCTGGCTTGCCGCGCCAGTTGCACTATTCATCGGCATTATAGGGGCTGTATCTGTATTTAAAGCCGTGTACATTGACAAACGCGAATTAAAATGTGCCTGCGTCGGAGGCAGCAGTCGCGTGCCACTTGGGTTTGTATCTCTGACAGAAAACGTAATGATGGTAGCTATGGCTGTCTGGATGTTGCTTATTTCGTCTGCATAAAAGAACCATGGTATTCGATGCTCACAACCAGCACATAGTATTCAAGATGCACCTTGTTTCTCTCCAAAATATACCCCATGTTCTCTCGAAGCGGACATTGGTAAGGTTGGAACATTCTTCCGCAAATGGCCGACTGCAGCAGTAGCTGCCAGCTGATTTGAGGCTACCGATATCACCTTACCAGGTCAAACCAGCGAACGGGGAGACTGTGCCCTTGTACTAAACCGCTCGCGCGGTATTCCCTTCGAATAAACTCTCAATAGAAACTAGATCTGATATTCCGTTATAAATAATAAAAATGGGCCTGTCCCCTGCATCTGTTGTGTTTCCTACAACATAACATTTACAAGGTACAGACCCATGAGGAAGTCTAGCAAACCTATCAGCCCTTTGCGTCAACGCATGATCGACGATATGACTATGCGTAACTTGAAGCCTGGGACTCAGGCTGGCTACATCAGAGCCGTTAGACGGTTAAATGAGTTTCTTGGTTTTTCCCCAGACAAAGCCACTGCGGAAGATCTGCGCTTATTTCAGCTCCATTTATCTGAGACAGGCACTTCCCCCGGAACGATTAACGTCACCGTTTCTGGTTTACGGTTTTTCTTCGAGACAACACTATCTAAACCAGAAGTAGTTAAAAAGATCACTGCTGTCCACGAACCCAGGCGGCTACCAGTGATTCCAAGCCGTGAAGAAGTTGCCGCACTCATTGAGAACGCAGGATCGTTGAAGTACAGAGCCGCCTTCTCTATCGCCTACGGTGCGGGTCTCCGTACGAATGAGATCACCCACCTAAAAGTCAACGACATTGATAGTGACCGGATGGTATTACGTGTTGATGAGGGCAAAGGCAATAAAGATCGTTTTGCCATTCTTTCACCGTCTTTACTCGAGCTTTTACGCCAGTGGTATCGTCATGCCAATACTCAACGTAAGATGCTACCAGGTGGATGGCTGTTTCCAGGACAGAACCCCGTTAACCCCATGTCTAACCGGCAACTCAATCGTGCTATCCACTTTGCCAGTAGCCATGCTGGAATAAAGAAGTCTTTTGCCATGCACGGCCTTCGTCATGCATTCGCGACCCATCTGCTGGAGGATGGCGTTGATATCCGAGTCATCCAAACGTTATTGGGACATGCAAAGCTTGAACATACTGCTCGCTATACGCAAGTAGCCTCAAGCACCTTACGTGACGTGAAAGGCCCATTGGAGCAACTCAACCTCCATACACACCTCTAACGTATGACCACGTTAGAGGTCGCGGATATCTTCCGTGACTTCGGTGCATCTTGGCGTCAGGCAAACAAGGGGCGCGTGCGCTTGCGACAGCTCAAAGCCATGTCGGCTATTGAGCGTTGCCGTACCGCTTCACTCGGCGCCCATGTGCTACGGTGCACGGAATGCGAAGTCACAGAGATAGCCTACAACTCATGTCGTAACCGACACTGCCCGAAGTGTCAGTCTAGCACTGCCCGTCGATGGCTTGATGCTCGGCAACGAGAGCTATTGCCGATCGAGTACTACCATATCGTATTCACGATACCTGCAGAGATCGCTGATGTCGCCTTTCAGAATCCCGCTGTTGTTTACAACATCTTGTTCAGAGCCGCTTCACAAACGCTTCTGACCATTGCAGCAGATCCTAAACATCTGGGAGTGCAAACGGCTTTGACAGCGGTACTGCATACGTGGGGGTCGGCAATGACTCATCATCCTCATCTGCATTGCATCGTTCCAGGTGGCGGGCTATCAATCGACGGGAAGCGCTGGATCAGTTGCAAAAAGGGATTCTTCTTGCCGGTGCGAGTGCTATCACGCTTGTTCCGTAGGTTATTCCTTGAGCAACTACAACACGCTTACGATGTTGGGCTATTGAAGTTTCATACGTCAATGTCCTCGCTTGAGGACAGCAACAACTTCAAAAAGCATCTCGCACCAGCACGACAGCGAGAATGGGTCGTATACGCCAAACGTCCATTCAATGGACCGGAGGCTGTCTTGAGGTATCTATCTCTCTACACACATCGTGTGGCCATCTCCAACTCAAGGCTGATCTCCGCCGATAGACATCACGTCACATTCAAGTGGAAGGACTATCGGATAAAAAACAGAGCACGCTACCGAACGATGACACTGCGTACCGATGAGTTTATCCGTCGATTCTTAATACATATTCTGCCAGACAAACTCCATCGTATTAGACACTATGGTTTTCTTGCCAACGCGGTCAGACTCGAAAAACTGGCTGCTGCTCGTAAGGCTCTATCTGTTTCTGCTCCAGAATCTGACCTCGACGATGAATCAGAGAGCGATACTTTTATCTGTAGGCAGTGTGGGACTCCTTTACACATTATCGATGTGATCAGTAATCCCTATCGGCGGGTGAGAGCACCACCAATGAAATCGAAAATGCCTGCATGAGAAAACAATCCGAAATATACTCCCTTTTCTTCTACTGTTATAAGCCGGTAGCGTTATCGTATTGCTTGAGAAATATTATCACCCTGTTTTTACCCCGATATCAGGCTTCAGATGTGATAGCTACGGTAAAATTCAATACCCTATACCGCTGTTCTGGAGAAAACTTAGTGATGATGACTCACAACAATCACAACATCGACAATCAAAACCCCATAGCCCGAACTCACCAGCTCATATCAACATCGCGGCAAACAACCGCGGTTTCCTACATGGGGCTCTAGAAGACAGCTGCCCCTGACAGAGTTGCCTGTTTGAGCTTCGTTTGCTGGCAGCTATCTTCTAAACCTTAACC
>CAZQOI010000086.1:0-10939 GCA_964594905.1 uncultured Granulosicoccaceae bacterium | reverse complement strand
GCAATCCCAGTACTCGCGCATCGCATTGATCTGCTGCAAGCTGTACGGTGAGCGTCTACCATTGTCTTTTAGGGCTGGCGCTTCGAGTTTTCCCTGCTTTTCCACCTTGCGGATCCCGTCAGCGGTTTTGTTCAACATACGGGCCACTTCGGTGATGGTGTATTTCTTCCCAGTCGAGTCGGCTCTGTCGGCCTCGTCATTCGGTACATCTTGCAAGCGCGCGATGATACGCTCGCTTTCGTCAGCAATCAGGCCAATGGCCTCGAGCGTGACACTGTTTTGAAACGCTGTTTTCGTGGATGAATCTGGGGTTGCCATAGGAGTACTCGGGTGTGTGTTCATTCAAAAGCGTAGACCAGTTTGCATATTTTGAACGAATTGGCCTAAAATAGCCAACTGGGTATCATTTTTCGCAGGTCTGCGTGTGAATACAGACGAGATGTTGGACGAACACGGACGTCTTTGGCTCGCCGGAGCACGTCCCACCGACCCCAACATGGCCAAGCTCTGGGACCGAACCAACCAGGCGCTCGCCAAGCAGGAAAAGCCTGACGACAACACTAGCGCGGTGAACGAGGTCGACGGCGTTGACACACAAATCTCCACCGTCACTGACGAACCTGTCGAACCGCCACCAGCCCCGTTGACCGTTCAGCGATCATTGCCGCTCGAGGCACGGTTGCGTTCGGCGGCACGGGATCTGCAAAAGTTCGATGCGCAGGGCGTGTTCGACAGTTACCCGATTACCGCGCAAAACGAATTCCCCACGAGTCTGACACGATTACCGATCTTTCGACCAAGCCAGCGACGCAAACAACAGTCGATTCAGGATCTTGATAACGCGGTGAGTTTCGACACACCATACGGAGCAGGGCGACGACTTGGACCACCGCTAACGATTCGCGATGAGGACACGTTAATTGCATTGATGCGCCTGCGTGATCAGGCGCTCTCCGGACCACAGTCAAAATTGCCTGCGAACGTGCGCGATATCTATAACGCAAAGTCGGGGCAGACTGAAGTGCACCGCGTGGTGTGCACCATTGATCAGATCAATAACGAGCTCGGGCTATCGGATTCGGGCACGAACTTTAAGAATACACTGGCGAGCATCAAGCGACTGAACGCGTCGAAAATCGAGCTCGACAAAATTCAGGCCGACGGGAGCCGGGTAGGGGGCGCGTTTGATTTGATCAAGGTGCAGTGGCTGGTCTACGAAAACCACGGCCTCGTGGATGTGATCTTCCCTCCGATCATGGCGCACTGGCTCAAGCACTCTTATACCTATATTGACTGGTCCGTGCGCCGAGAGCTGACCTCCCTCGGTAAAGCGGTTCACCGTTATCTGTCCAGTCAGCGTCCGAACTTTGCGATCGAACTTAAAAAGCTTGCCGTGACCGTGGGCTTTGATGGGCGACAGGAACACATGAAGCGAAAGTTCACGCTCGCCTGCACCGAGCTCGTTGAGATTAAGTGGTTAAGTCATTTCGAATTCAAGGGCAGTGGGCGATCCAAACCGGTGGTGCTCCACGTGTTCCGGCAAAAGAAACAGATCGACTGACGGTTTATCTGACCGCATATTTTGATCGTTAAAGACGTACGGCTGGTGCGTGCGGTGCGACTCTGACCCCGCACAACGCTCCCAACGAATCCTGAGTACTCTTCAAAAAACCCACCGCATATTTTGATCGTAAATGCCGTATACCATTGATATATATAGTATTATTAAATGAAACATTGTTTGAAATCAACATTAAAGCAAGAAAATGGCTTACGCCGCACTATTTGATCGTGAAGCCTGTGAAGGTTGACTGGAACAGAGCAGGTGATTGTCAATAGTTATCCACAGGCACCGCGCTTTTTGATCGACAGCACCGAACTAGTTGATCGTGAGGGCCGCATTAACTGATCGTGTATGTCGCACTATTTGATCGTTTGACTCGGTAAAAGAGACGCTATGCGATTGTTTTTATACATGTTTTTAAACACCCTTAAATTGGGTAGTCCTTTTTTGTAGTACTTATAAATAGTAACCGTGATAGTGGTACCGGTCTTTAAAGGATTTTTTATTAAGAACTGACTGAGCTTTAGGCTGATCATGGTGAAGAAATCTCTTGATTCACTATAGCGATCCGCTACACTGATCGTGACACATGTCACGGATCAGTCATGCTTGTCGATATCGATCAATTGCGTTTAAGCGAACTGCGGCGTCAACGTCAGGTGCCGAGTGTATCGCCTGTTCTTGTTGAACAGCTTGAAGCGTTTGGGCAGATCGATCCGGTCATTGTTAGAACCCTCGCGCCGAAGCGCTACGAAATCGTTCGCAATGCTGAGATTTGGCTCGGCGTTCAACGACTCGGACTGCATCGCGTTGATATCCTCGTTCGAGATGAGCTTTCCGATCATCAGGCAAGCTTGTTGGTTAACATGAGCACACGTTTGGATCCTATTGCCGAGGCACGTCTGTTTGAGCAGCGTCTTGGAATAAGGCGAGCTCATGGCGCGGTCGCCGCATTGGCAAAATCCTACGGTGTCAGTCGCTCCTATATCGCCCATGCGCTTCGCTTATTGACTCTCTCTCCGGAACTGCAACAGGCACTGAAGATCGGTGCGATCAAAGTAGGGCATGCAAAGGCACTGCTGTCATTGGACAGTGCTGCACACCGTGCTCAGTTCAGCGTGAAAATAATTCAGCACCAATGGTCCGTGAATAAATCCGAGCGACAGATTCGGGATTTCATCAATGGCGAAAGAGGGCAGGGAAGGGAAGATAATCGCTTAGCGCATTTGGAACAGTTTGAACGGGTGATGAGTGAGCATCTTGGTTGTCAGGTTGTACTCAATGAGCGTCAAGGCACGCTGGTGATCAACTATTCGAATGATCTGGATATCCTGGATGGGCTAACGAGCCGGATATGCCCGGACCATAAATTCTGACTTACCCGTCTTGTTGTCAGCCATTTAAGTTGACTCGGTGGTTAGATTGTGTATTTAACATAATATATGTAGACAGAGTGCTAACACGGTTTTATTGGCGTTTTCTTGTTCTTCCGTGTGGACTTTAAGGTGATCATGTTGAAAATGATGAGAGCTTCTTTGGATCGTGTTTACTCGTTTTTAACCGAAACGATCAAAAGAGGAGAAGGCCTCGGCTTTGTATGCCGGAATCGTTAAGATATCAGTGGTCACGCCCAAGCGTAAAATCGGAAAGAGTCACCGGATAGGTGGTCGGTTAAATCAACATATGAACGGACTTGACGCTGCAATGGCAGCATGGCTTAAGGTTTTGTCGTCGCATGGTTGTGAGATATCGTACTTTCTTAATCCTGGCGCATCGATCGACGACATTAAAGCCGTTGAGTCGTCGATCGGGTATGAGTTTACTGACGATTTAAAAGCACTTTACAGTTGGGCCGATGGTCAGCAAGAGTATTTCGCTGATGCCGATCGAAGAATCGTTCACTACGAGGACGGTGGGGCAGACATGATCTACGATCTTGATCCGTCACCGGGACAATATCTCTGTCCGCTCCTCGGTCACTATTTCTTTGACAGTCTGGCCCTATCGATCAAATCCTACGCCGGTTGGCTTCAGATAGCCGATGAACTGACCGAAGAAGAACTCAACCACAGCTTCATCACCGTTCGACCAGGGCATGCCGTTGATCGAGCCTATTTTAAAAAAGGGTGGCTTCCGATATCTAGTGATGGTGGTGGCAATTCGTTTGCCGTTGACTTTGATCCGCCTGAGGGCGGTACCTATGGTCAGATTATTGTAATGGGACCCGATGAGGACGAGCGACGCGTCATCGCGTCATCGATCACGGAGTTATTAATACGTGCATCAACGTGTGATTCGCTGAATCCGGAATACTCCAACAACGGAAGGGGCACTGCCGATATTTTTATGAGCTTTGATATGGAGTGTTGGTTGTGAATGCGGTTAACGTGTGAAGCGATTTAATGACACAACAATCAGCTCAGTCACGACAGACAACCTTTTCAAACCAGGGTTGACCCGTAATCGCTTCATAAGCCCTGGTCCAGCAATAAAGGCGCGGAAACAGTCCCCAGCCTAAGCGCTTTCTATCCTCATGAGAGATCTCCAGACTCAATCGAATGTAATGCCTTCATAGTGTTTGCAATCGGAGATAGAAAATTCAAAATCCAGGATTGGGTGTGCATTCATGTCGTTGTAGTAAAAGCCCAGAGATATAGCATTTTCCAGCATTGATCGTGTTTCTTTTGTTGTGCACACTTTGCTGCCCACTGTTGGCAATAATTCTATTTGTGCTATGCGTTTTACTTCCTCTGACACTTCGATATCGACAAGTGTGTATCGGTACTGAACGAGGTTTTTATCAGTGGTGACTATGTCCAGGCGAGTTTCATCATCGACCATCATAGGCAGAGACTGGTTCGTCTGTCTCGCCGTATTCGCCAAATGACTGTAGAGTTTCTCGCCAGTGAGAGTGGGCGATTGTTTCTCGCCAGCTGCGCCACCAATGATGCTCCCAAATACCTTCCCTATGAGTACAGCGACGATAATCGCGACGCCGCTTATCAGTTTTCCCGCCATTTTGAGCTAGTCCTTTAGACGCGCGATGTAAGTACACGTGCTTAGCTGGTGGTATCGGCGAATTGAGCGGCTGTCTGAAACAGGTTTCGATGACTCGATCACTTCACAGTACTACGGATTAGGATTCCATCGATTGTGAACGCGAATATCGTGAGCAATCGCACAGAGCTTGTAGCGCTACAGCTCAATTTACCGGATACGTAATCACACCCTATTGAGCTTGAGCGGTCAATGAGATAAGTTAAAAACCCACAATTTGAAAGGAGTCAAAGATGTTAATCCTATCGCGATCTCTCGATGAGCAATTTCGCATCGGTCATGATGTCATCATAAAAATACTTAGTATCAAGGGCAAACAGGTCCGCATTGGTGTGACTGCACCTGATGATGTAGACGTTCACCGAGAAGAAATCTATCAGCGCATACAGGGTAACGAGCCTCGTACGCTTAACGCGCCAAACACACATGACGCACACTCTAATCAAATATGAGTTGGAGCGACGTCAGTGATGCACTGGATCACGCGCTTTCCCTGCCGCGTAAACCTCGCTCCAATGCGATCGATCATGCTCAACTACGTCTTCTCTATCGCATCGCTCAATTAAAGAACGTTGGTCGCGCCGAACTCGAACAACGAGACCAGGCCGACATGAACGTTGTCAACAAGCGGCTTATCTATTTACAAAACCATCAATTGATTAACGTCGATAAACGTTATTGGGGCGACGCCCCTCGATGGCGTTACGCTTTGAGCGCAGAGGGTCAGATACTCACGCGAACGCTCGCCCGTGGGCGTTCCAATCTAGAGATGGTGCATGCGTGCAATACCGTTCAACAATTACTCGGTAACCGTCAGCTTAATGCGTCCCATCTGAAAACACTGGTGTACATGGCCGCTGGCGATGCCGTTCGCGTGCCCGATCTTATCGAACACACAGGCGATCATCGGGCAACGGTTCGAAGCCGATTGAAAACGCTCACCACCTGGGGACTGATTACCCGTGACGAAGAGTTTAACGCTGGTGGTAACCAGCAATACTGTCACTGGCGATTATCGAGTGAGGGCAGGGCAGTCATCACCACGTTATTCCCGGAAGGGTTTGTCGTGCTCAGAGCAAAAAATAAGTCATGCACCGCGCTAACTTCACACGCACACGCATAACCGACAAACGCAACAGGACGAGGCTGACAATGATGTGGAACAACACACTCGCGATGGTATTCACTGCGGCGCTACTGCTCGGGTTAACGAATGCCTGTGCGGACAGCAAAACAATCGCGCCAAACACCAACTCGGCATCGGTTTCAAAAGCGACCTTGGCATTGGAAACACGGATGGAAACCCCGTTGAACCAAAAAACCAGCACGGGTTGGTTGTGTACCAGCGCTGATACCAATCTGATGTATCTCTTTTTAGCCAAAGGTGCGATCACGGGGTTGAGCCCACATCATCAAATGGGCCTTGAGCTTGATCCGACAAAGCCTACGATGAAAGCGCAAACGCGATTTCTCTGGTCAGCCACCAGTGGTGACAGTCTCTTACTCGATTCTCCCGATCGACAACTTCAGGTGCGATGGACGGATATCATGGAGACCGGTAGCAACACCATTAGTGCCATCAGCTCGCTTCACGGAAAAATTGCGTGTGTCCTGGAGAGCGCCATCCGACGAGGGCAGGGGTAATGAGTGTGCGGCGATTAATTGTGCTGTGCGTATTGATGCTGCTCGCCTTGAGCGCATCAGCGCAAAGTTATGAGCGCTGTACAGAGGCGTATCGAGAAAACAATGTCGTGCCGGGACTCTCCACCTGCCATAAAGATGCGACGTACATGGTCACAAGGCGCTTATGGTATTCCAAGTGCAAACAATCCGGCGAGTACATCACGCGCTGGTGTGGTCTACCGCAGTACGTTGAACCGGAAGACGAAGAGAATAGGGGCACTAACGATGAGACAGATGGATTGCCGGAATATGATGAGACGGGTAACGATGACTCGAATTGTGCCGAGAACGGTGGCATTCCAACGACGAATGAGACGATAGATTTTGTGTTGGGCACTGGCACATCAGGTGCGAACAATCCACTCATACAAAACTACGGCACCTTTGCTTCCGTGCTCGATGGTGCGGATCTCGTGTTAACTGGACAACAAGCGCAAAGAGGCGATTCAGGACCGTTGTTCGAGTCGATGTTCAATATACTTTTTCCGGTGCTTCCGCAAGACAGTGCCATTGGTGCGGCGTTTCAGGATTTCAGTCAGTTTGCGGATGAAACCCGTGGGTTTGGTGATTGTTGAGTGCGGCACATTCTGGCAATGATAATAGCCAGAAAAGACAGCACATTACCCAAATTGCTACGTGGGTCAATTCTCATTCTTATATAGCAGCGTTCAATTAGTCTACGTGAATGTGTTGTGTTCGATCTAAGTCGTTTGAATACAACCTTATTATGTATACGTAAGGTGAAAATAAAATACTCATACCTTCTCAACCACTTTTATAACTTTATTGGTACACATTTAGATGATTTACTCAAAGCTACGATCAATCACAGCGAACTTGCGCTTTGTGTCGATTTGCATGTCTTGTTTAGCCGCATTACTCCTGTCTCATCAAGCCCATGCGCAGGCGGGTCCAGTCACTTCCTTGGTGTCTGATGACGATACGCTGAAGGTACTCATGACCGGTCGTTCACAGGATTTTGTGTTGGGAGAATTAAACGGCCTTGGAGCCACTGGACAGGACGGTAAATTGGGTTATAGCTTCAGTATTTTTGAAGAGATACGTGGGCCATTGGACCAACCAAAAAACATCGAGATAAGGGCCTGGGGTGGAGACATGTTAATCGATCTCAGCTCATTGAACATCGAAGGCAATCTGACCATCATAACTGGATCGTCGAACGATACTATTGATCTGGTCAACAGTGTCATTGGCGGAAATCTGAATATCGTGACTCGAGATGGGTATGATTTCGTTCACGTTTCACACGCAGTCATACACGGACGCACAACGATAAACACCGGCAAAGGCATGGACAATATTTTTTCAGCCCATTCATATTACGAGGGTTCATTTCGACTGATCACTGGCGATGGGTCTGATTTTGTCGACATAGCTAATTTAAATTTTGCCAAAAACGCAAATATTTATACTGGCCTCGGGGATGATTATTTACAAAGTTATAACCTCGATATCATGGGTGAACATCGTATTCACTCCAGCGCAGGTAGGGATATAATTGAATTCTCCAATAACACTATTGACAGTGAGCTTACGATCAAAACCGGCGCTGGTGAAGATCTCATTAGGATGAAAGGAAGCGCTGTTGCGGGAAAGGTCTTGTTAAAGGATAGCGTTGGCTCGTTTGACGCCTATGTGGTCTCGGGTGAATCGAATGAATTTCTGGGACGATCTCGCATCGTTGGTTTTGAAGAGGTAGATAATTAGATACACCGATCGGATAACGTGTAAAAGGTTATCTTCTGCAATAACGACATGCTAGAAATGAAAGTAAAGGTAATCGCGAAAATCGTTATTTTTCAAGTCTTGCTGATAGCGACATCGATGTTTATTAGCGGCTGCTCGGGCGGATCAGGGGGGATTGACCCCGTTATTGAACCGGTGATTGGCCCTAGCCTGCAGAGCGTATTTGCCAGAGACAGTATCAATAACGGCTACTTTGTGAGCACAGTTGATCGTTATGGTTCTGGTGGTTTTCTCTTTGAATCTATTCGTTAATCGATTGACTATGAGGCAAACACACTAACTGGCGTTGATTTACTGGAAGACGGTCAACCATTGGTGCATATCATTGAGTTTGATGAGGCAGGTGATGTACGAGTTGAACGGTATTTTGATAGCGCTGCAGATTCCCCATCAATTCGAGAGGTATTTCAAACGTATGCGGTTAATTAACGGCATCTAGCGCACCAGGCGCCAATGAACCATGCTCCTCTCCATGATTTCCAATGGAGGCAAACATGAGCACCATCACCAAACGCCAAACATTCTGGCGCGACCACGTCCTGGCAGCGGCAGCATTCGAGGGCACGATCGTCCAGTACGCCGCGTTGCACAACCTCAAAACTAAAGACATCTACCAATGGAAGACTGCGCTAGCTAAGCGAGGTTTTCTGCCAAAGACCGAACACGAGGCGACAGACTTTGTCGCCGTAAAACCCGTCGAGCATACTAATCCTGTTGAACCCGATACGCTTCCTGCGGTTCAATGCCGATTGACGCTGCCCTGTGGTTCAGTACTGGAGTATTTTACGTCGGTAGAACCTGCCGCCTTGTCTAAATTGCTATCAGCTAACCGATCCAGCTAATGCTACGACCACAACCGGACTGCGGCACCATTTATCTCTACCGTAAACCCGTTGATATGCGTAAAGCAATTAACGGTTTAGTGACGATAGTTGAAGGCCAGATGTCACTCGATCCGTTTAGCGCCGGCTTGTTTGTGTTTTGTAACAACAACCGTTCCATCATTAAGTGCGTCTATTGGGAAGGTAATGGGTTTGCACTGTGGATGAAGCGTTTAGAAAAAGCGCGATTCCAATGGCCAGCACAATTACCAATGGATGTCATTGATCTTAACGCACAACAAGTGAACTGGCTCTTTGACGGTTATGACTTAACGTTGTTGCAAGGTCACGCTACGTTACCGCACCATACGGTTTTGTAGTGCAGTCCACGTGGTTAAACGCTATAATAGCAACACGATGACGAACAACGACACGTTACCCAAGAACGTTGATGATCTAACAACTTTGGTCCTCTCTCTGCGTGATCAACTCTCTCACCAGTCCTTGTTCATCGATCAACTACTAGAACAAATCAAGCTCGCTCAGCATCATCGCTTTGGTGTTAAGAGCGAACACATTTCCCCTGATCAATTGCGTCTGTTGCTTGAAGATGATCAAAAGCAGAACTCAGATGTTGTTGAAATCGACGATGAGCAGAATGAATCACAAGAGGCAGCACTACCGGCTAAAAGAGCCAAACTGGGCCGACGCAAACTACCCGATTATTTACCCAGAGTCGAGATAGAGCACACACTGAGCGATGAGGCCTGCTGTTGCGAGCATTGTCAGACTGCACTTCAACCGATAAGTCAAAAGATAACCGAACAGCTCGATATCGTACCGGCACAAGTGCGTGTATTACGCCACTCTCGGCAAACGTATCAGTGCCAGCAGTGCGATCAAGCTCTAATTACTGCGCCGCTGCCACCCCAGCCGATCCCCAAGAGCAACGCCACTCCCGGTACCTTAACGTACCTGATTATCGCTAAATACCTCGAAGGTATGCCGCTGTATCGATTGGAGCGTCAGCTGGCTCGGTATGGCATGCCTGTTCCGCGCGCCACGCTGGCGAGCTGGATGATCCTGTGTGGTCAGCTTGTACAGCCACTGATCAACCTGATGCGAGAACGGCTATTAAGCTACGACATCATCGCAATGGATGAATCACGGTATCAAGTGCTTAAAGAGGTGGGTAAAACACCGCAAAGCCAATCCTATATCTGGGTGCAACGTGGCGGCCCGCCAAACACACCCGTGATTCTTTATGATTACGATCCAAGTCGATCGCAAAGCGTACCGATACGCCTGCTCGATGGCTTCAAAGGCTATCTGCAAACCGATGCGTATGAAGGTTATGGGCAAGTGTGCCGAGAAAATGAACTCATCTCAGTAGGCTGCATGGCGCATGTCCGCAGAAAGTTCGATGAAGCGTTAAAAGCGCAAAGTTCGGTTGACCCAAACAAACAAAAGAGCACCTTAGCGGCACAGGCGTTAAAACAGATCCAGGCTTTATACCGCATTGAGCGCGAGATAAAGTTACTGAGCAGTGAAGAGATAAAACGTGCACGCCAAGCGCGATCAGTGCCAGTGTTAAACGAGCTTAAGACCTGGCTTGACGCCAATATTATAGTCGTGCCACCCCGATCAACATTGGGCAAAGCGATGAACTATTTGAATAAGCAATGGGACAAGCTAACGGTCTACACGACCGATGGACGGCTGCGCATAGACAACAACTTGTGTGAAAATGCCGTAAGACCCTTTGTTATGGGCAGAAAATCATGGCTCTTTGCCAACTCGGTGGCAGGAGCTAACGCCAGTGCGAACTTGTACAGTCTGGTGGAAACCGCTAAAGCTAATGGGCATGAGCCCTATGCTTACATAAAGCAGGTATTGACAGAACTACCAGCAGCGCAGACACTGGAAGCCATTGAGGCTTTACTGCCTTTTAACGTACAACCTTCGGAAAGTAAAGTTGCTTAAACCGCTTACAGAATACCAAGAAATTATTTTTTCTAACTATGAACGCTTTGTACCAGAGATAGTC
>CAZQOI010000085.1:8863-10989 GCA_964594905.1 uncultured Granulosicoccaceae bacterium | reverse complement strand
TTGAGAAAATCTGCAAAGTCTTGTGGGTCTATTTCAGAAGATTCAATTGAGGACGAATTGTTTGTGGAAGGTTCAACAAGGATTGGTGTCTCGCCAGTAACCGCTTCAGCGATGCCAAGAGACTGCTTACTCTCTTCAGTCGTTGAGTCACGCTGATTAAGCGTGCGTACTATCTTCGGCGAGTATTCCTCCTCCTCCAGGTCAAATTGATCTTTTGCCTCACCGGTTACTTTCAGACAAGCGCTTAGAGGTAAAACCAAACAAAAGATAAGAAGACAACGAATATTACGCAAGGTGACTACTCACTATAGCTCTGTATTGTATCAACGCCATGATGTGCTCATTATATGAAGATCAATTCTCTTTCAAATAAATAACAAGTATGGCCTGACACACAACAGGCCATACAGGCTTGCACTTAGTAACTAAATTAAACAGCCTTAGAATCTGAAGTGGCCACCTAGAGCAAAAAGGTTACTACTGTCGTTTTCTTCCGCTATCTGACCAGTTGCCAATCCATTGTCCCAATCACCATAATTAAAGTATATGGAAGTAGTTTTGCTTGGTTTCCAGACCGCGCTGAGGATCAACAATTCATGCTCTACAACCTCATCTGGACCGGCTTCAAACTCATCTTCAACACCCGCGCCAACAGAAAAGGTGAACGCGCTGATGTCATAGCTTACCTGGATCCAGGTGTTTTCACTTGTGGTGAGTCCGGCAGTGTTGTCAGCCGAGCCAGCGGAAGCAGCCAGACCTAAGCCGAAAGGAAACTTGTACGCGAAAGAGACGTCAGTCGTTTGCTGATCACCTTCGCCGACAGTAAGTCCAGCTCGAGCGCGGATGGCACCAAAGCCGCCTTTCCTGTCAAAGGAAGCTGCAACTTCGTTTTCCTCTTGCTCGTCCAAAGATACAGCAAATTTGAATCCACCGAAGCTTGGAGAATCGTAGCGGATTCGGTTTTGTCGGGACAATCCATCAATGTCGGAGAAATCTGCACCAGCACCACCAAAGAGTAAATGAGCTTCGGCGCCACCCAAGAAGTTGAGTAGGCCGTAAGATTCACTGGTGCCGTTCGCTGCACCGTCACCACGACCGATACCGACTTTACCGAAAGGACCGCTTAAATAGACATCTGCATAGCGAACTTCTCGCACGGTACCCTCAGCACCACCACTGTTAAGCCCAATTTGCCCAGCTTGATTTGATTGAGCAAACTGCGCTTGCAGTTCATAACGAAGGCCGGCCTTAAATGAATTTCCAATATCTGTTGTGGATCTGATCCGAAATCGTGACCCCGTCGTGTTGTTATCGACAACAGTAAGATCATCCAACGCATCACCCGCTATAGCTGCCACATTTACTTGACCAGATAAACTGACCGTAGTGTCCGCCATGACAGTTGTGACTGGTGCAACCGCTAGCGCGGCGACAGCGAACTTAGTCTTGTTTTTCAATTGCTACTCCCTGGATTTGGATTGTTAATTGGTAAGTTAACGTGTGTTCACATCAATGAACTTACGTAATTGAGGATATTTCTCCTTACCAAAAGTTCAACAAAGTAATCGTGGTTCGCAATAATCCAGGATCGCTAAAAGAACGTAAATAACCACCAAAATAACGTACGAAAAATACAACAGCTCCGTACCGAACTGGGTAATCCAATGGCATCGCTGCAGCGGAAAAACAACAAATTCATGATGTTGCACGTGATTGGAATTGTTCGCTTACAAACAATTGACACCCTATGCAATCAGTATCCAGAGCACATTTTTCGTCAGCAAATCGCGTTCAAAAACTTTATATACTTATCTGTAAAGTTTCAGCAAGGTAAACTCAAGGTTTATGTGCTCACTTGACGAAAACACCATATAAAATAGGCGATTCCGTGCTTTCTGACATTCAGGCATTCAACGATTGAAAGATTCCAGGAGCGATAAGACCTGGGGTACATAAGGAGCTATTGATACCTAGCAGATCGCATTTACAACTAGCACCACACAATCAGGCAATAGCTCGTGGTGGACCTATTGATTTCGTTCCTTGAGTAAGGACTTCAGTAAATCCTTAACCTCTGGCTGATCAGAGGACAATTCACCGTTAGCTGCAGCATCCGCCGCATTGCC
>CAZQOI010000085.1:5138-8763 GCA_964594905.1 uncultured Granulosicoccaceae bacterium | reverse complement strand
GCATTGCCATCAGTTACCTCTGCCGAGCCATGTTGCATCGCTTCACGCTCACGCAAGTAACGTTCGTAGTGTTCGTCACCAACATTCATATCAACAGACGGTGCAGCACTCGCATTGTTATGTCCAGGCGGGTCAAGCAAAATCGCCCCACTTTCAAGAGACAGCAAGGCACCCTGTTGCACCGAGTCGCGAATGTCCTTCATATCTGTCAATGAGAAAGCGCCTTGACTGGCAATACTGTCAAGCTCAGTGAACACTGGTAAGCCCTGAACAAGCGAATCAACATCAACATCCTGACCTGGTTCAATTCCGGCAAGCGCTGCCGGTATCGAGTCAAGAATCGTTATCACTGACGCAATACAATCCATATCACCAGTGAAGTGCAAATCGCGCTTGGGGTCGACACCATCCAGCGCGTCGAGTCTTAGATCGATAGCATTCTTCCTGACGATACTGGCGCAAGCTGAGTACAACATGTCAATACCGTCGACAGCTCGCGCAATTCGATCAGGATCGGCAGCGGCGACAGAGGCATCGGTAAGGCGCACGATTAGTCGTGCTTCGCCTGCAGCAACAGCGTGGCGTGAATAAGGATGATCGTCCGAGGGTGTCTTCGCAGTGGCGAGTAAACCGATCATGCCTGGTAGATGGCTGGTCGCGAATATAACCCGGCTTTGCAGCTTTACCAACTCAGCGCGGGTGACCTTTGGATCAGTGTCTGGATTGATCAAAGCTCGCCAGTAGTCAGTTCTACCAAGCGTATCCAGGTGCAAGCCCTTGACTACTCGTTGCTCGAGTTCAGACATTTCGTCAAAACGGCCGACAATCGTGGCCCCAGCGTTGCCCACTCGAGCCGCAGCAGCAGTACGTTGGGCGTCATTTGCCACACGGTACTGATCTACCAGGTTCTTGATATCAGACCTGATAAATGTGTCGATTATCTTCGTGACGGCCATGCGCAGCTGGTCTGCGTGCATGTGAAACTCCGGGCAAAATTTACCTTATGTACCCGCTTTGATCGGCCGATCCCAGCTCTACTGAAGCTACAGGCAAGTGTATTTGGTCGGGACGGAGTGATTCGAACACTCGACCCCCACAACCCCATTGTGGTGCGCTACCAGGCTGCGCCACGCCCCGTCCAAGCCCAGAAGCATAACGCAATGGACAATGGAAGTGGGTGAACAGACAAGCTGTCATCAATTGGTGCGCAAAATGCGCAGTAATTCCTCAAGTTCTGAACGAAGCTGACGCATCATCTGCTGCGATTGAGCGTTATCATCCTTTACCGCATCGCCAGCCAAATGCAGACGTGCGCCACCGATGGTGTAGCCCTCTGAGTACAAAAGGCTTCGTATCTGACGGATCAACATGACATCGTGCCGCTGGTAGTAACGCCGATTACCACGCCTTTTGACTGGTGTCAGATCCGGGAACTCTTGCTCCCAGTATCTCAACACGTGTGGCTTGACCTGACACAACTCGCTGACCTCACCGATGGTGAAGTAACGTTTGTTGGGAATAGTCGGTAGTTCGTTATTGTTGCTGATTTCCAGCATAGGCCTCTACACGCGCTTTGAGTTTTTGCCCTGGCCTGAAGGTGACAACCCGACGAGCGGAAATCGGTATTTCCTCACCTGTCTTCGGGTTGCGTCCTGGCCGTGGGCTCTTGTCTCTGAGAATGAAGTTCCCGAATCCGGACAGCTTAACATCATGGCCGGATTCGAGCGCGCCGCGAATTTCTTCGAAGAACTGCTCGACGAATTCTTTGGCCTCACGCTTGTTGAGGCCAAGCTCGTCAAACAGCATTTCCGCCATAAGAGCTTTTGTCAGCGCCATCTCATACCCTAAGTACTGCGCCGTGCTGGTCACCCAGTGCATCGACCACTTTGGACAGAACCTGCTCGACTTCAGAATCCTCTAGGGTGCGTGAAAAATCCTGTAAAATCAAGCCTATGGCGATACTTTTCTTAGCCTCAGCCAGCTTTTCACCGTGGTACACGTCGAAAATCCGTACATCCTGAAGTAGCGAAGAGGCGCTCTCCCTAATGGTTTGCAGTAACTCTGCAAAGCTGACCGACTCATCAACAAGCAATGCTATATCGCGACGAGCTTGCGGGAATCGTGACAATGCAGTGGCGCTCGGAACGGCGGAATGCTGGATGGCATCAAGCGCCAGTTCAAACACAATCGGCATGGCGGTAAGGTCCAGCGACCCAGCAAGACCTGGGCTCAGAGCCCCGATATACCCGACTAATTCATTGTCGACAGCGATCCCAGCTCGCTGTCCAGGATGCAACAGGGCAAGGTCTGTGGGTACGAAAGCGATATCAACGCCTTTGGCTGACGCGATCAGGGATTCCACATCAGCTTTGACGCTGAAAAAAGTAGCTTCCACGTCACCGCTATTCCAATTCTCTGGATGTAGCTGACCGAACACCAGACCCGCAATCATACTTTGCTGCTGCAAGGTCGCATCAATCTGCAAATCATTACCCCAGCCAGCGGTAATGTGTTCGTCTAGCTCGGCGATATTGTCACTGTTCGGATTTGGCAGGAAACGCAGACCGGTTTCAAAAACCTGCATCGAAGCAACCTGACGACTTTGATTATGTTTCAAGGTCTGCAGCAAACCACCGATCAAGGTTGTTCGCATAACAGCCAACTCACTGGATATCGGGTTAGCCAACGGCAATGCGTCCAGATCGGGACGCAAGGTCGATTGCATTTCAGCATCCACAAAACTATAGGTCACCACTTCTTGATACCCGCGATGCGCCAGTTGACGTTTGATGGCGTTAAGTTCGACACGAGTTTCGGGAACCGGTCGAAACTCGGGACGATGTGAAGGCGAAGTTCGAGGCAAGGCGTCGAATCCGACAACTCGCGCTACTTCTTCGACATAGTCTTCCTCAATAGACAAATCATAACGATAACTCGGCGGTGTCACCCTCCATCCCATTTCAATGGCTTCGTGCTCAATACCCAGCCGCGTAAAGATATCCTCTACCGTACTGTCTGCTGGTTCAATGCCAAGCATCGAAATTATGCGTTGTCGGCGAACATTAATAGAGGGACGCTGAGGCATACGCGAATTATTAACATGATCAGCGACCGGTCCAGCCTTGCCACCAGAAATGTTTTTCAACAAACCTGTTGCGTATTCGATCGCTTCCACTTGACCTGCCGGGTTAACACCACGTTCGTACCGATGCGACGAATCGGTATGGCAACCATAATGTCTTGGTTTACCAATAACGAGTTCTGGTAGAAACAAGGCACACTCGAAGAACACGTTTTTCGTGTTTTCATCAACGCCAGTATCCGTACCACCCATGATGCCTGCAATACTGACTGGACCACGATCATCAGCGATGATAGTTGTATCAGCATCAAGAACAACGTCTCGTCCGTCGAGTAAAGTCAGGCGTTCGCCTGTCTTTGCAAGTCTTGCCTGAATAGGACCTTGTAACTTGTCAAGATCAAACGCGTGCATAGGTTGACCTAACTCAAGCATGACGTAATTGGTTATATCAACAGCAGGGTTAATCGAACGAACGCCACTACGGCGCAAACGCTCGACCATCCAACTTGGTGAACTCTGGCCCATATCAACGTCACGAACTAC
>CAZQOI010000085.1:0-5038 GCA_964594905.1 uncultured Granulosicoccaceae bacterium | reverse complement strand
AGCTCTAAAATGCCATCGGACTCCTCGGACAAATCAAGTTCTGCACCCGAGCACAACATCCCACGAGATTCGACACCACGAAGTTTCGACTTTCTGATCTTGGTGCCATCGGGCAACTTGCCGCCGACGTTAGCCAGCGCTGTGAACATACCTTCATAAACGTTCGGTGCACCACACACGATTTGCACGAGATCGCTTTGCCCATTGTCCACTTCGCAAACCCGTAAGCGATCAGCATCAGGGTGTTGCTTTAAGGACACAACACGCGCAACCACTACATCTTGAAAGCCTGGCATCGCAGATTCAACGCCATCGACTTCCAAGCCAAGAAACGTCAGTTGATCCGTCAGGGTGTCGGTGTCAATCGGTGGATTAACCCACTCGCGCAACCATCGCTCGCTGAATTTCATCGTCGCTACCTACCTAGCTACCTATTGGGCCGATCAGTGGAACTGCGCAAGAAAGCGCAAATCGTTTTCAAAAAACTGACGTAAATCAGTTACGCCATATCGGAGCATCGCCAGTCGCTCTACACCGAGGCCGAACGCATAACCAGAGAACTCTTCAGTATCGATTCCAACGGACTGAAACACCTTCGGATGAACCAGACCAGAACCCAGAACCTCAAGCCAAGGACCTTTATTGATACGAATATCCACTTCGGCCGATGGTTCGGTAAACGGAAAATAAGAGGGTCGGAAACGAATCTCACAATCGTCCTGATCGAAGAAGGTTGTGAGAAAGCCTTCTAGATGCCCCATCAAATCTGACATGGACACCTGACGATCCACCAACAAGCCTTCTATCTGATGAAACATAGGCGAATGAGTCTGATCTGAATCACAACGGTAAACACGCCCCGGTGCAATGATGCGCATCGGTGGTGGCGTCGCTTCCATATAGCGAATCTGCACAGTTGAGGTGTGCGTACGCAGCAGACGATTCACATCAAAGTAGAAGGTGTCGTGCATGGCACGGGCCGGGTGATGTGCCGGAATATTCAGCGCTTCAAAGTTATGATAATCGTCTTCGATTTCAGGGCCAAGCGCGACATCGAAGCCCAATTGTTGAAACAACGCACTGATGCGTTCTATCGTCAAGGTTATTGGATGCAAACCACCTCGAGGCGCACCGGCACCCGGCAAAGTTATGTCGAGAGCATCCTGACTGAGTTTTGCGGCAAGCGCCGCGTCATCAAGTACTACACGACGTTCGTCAATCAAACCTTGTACAACAAGTTTGGCTTGATTAACCGCTTGCCCTGCCGCTGGTTTCTCTTCCTTGGGTAATTGACCGATCGATTTAAGTACGCCTGTCAGGCGCCCTTTTTTACCGAGCAGCTCAACACGAACCGCTTCCAGCGCATCCAGTGAGCTGGCGTCGGCGACCAACGAACCAGCCTCGCTAATCAGACTCTCAAGATCGAGTGACATGATGTGTCTTCCCGTGGTGCATTGTTAGATAAAACCCTGACCCAATAAATCTGGCCATAAAAAAGGGAATACCGAACATGTCGGTATTCCCTGTGTCGATAAAGCGTCGATACACGAAAGGCTAAAGCCTTGGCGTATCGTTAAGCAGACTTAAGCCTGTGGCAGGCTTGCCTTCGCCTTATCGACGATGGCGCTAAACGCGGGTGCATCGGCAATTGCGAGATCAGCGAGCATCTTTCGATCGATGTCGATCTCGGCAACCTTCAGGCCTTGCATAAGTCTGCTGTAGGTAATGCCATTTTCACGTGCAGCGGCATTAATTCGAGCAATCCACAAACGACGAAAGACGCGCTTCTTGGCTTTGCGGTCACGGTAGGCATATTGTCCTGCCTTGGTGACAGCTTGTTTGGCAACACGAAATACCCGACTACGAGCACCTCGGTAGCCTTTCGCCTGCTTCAGAACTTTCTTGTGACTGGCGCGGGCCGTGACCCCTCTTTTTACTCTTGGCATCTTCGGCTCCTAGCGATTATTTGGCAACATGCGCTTGATCAGGACCACATCGTTCTCGTGGACCATGCCAGGGCCGCGAAGCTGACGCTTTCGCTTGGTGCTTTTCTTGGTCAGGATATGCCGCATGTGTGAGCTCTTGCGTTTGTAACCGCCAGACCCCGTACGCTTGAAGCGTTTCGCCGCCCCTGAGACGGATTTCTGCTTGTTGGACACTGTTTGACTCCAATGATTAGGAAGGCGCTAGCCCTCGCGAGTGAAAAACCGGTGACGTCGTAGTGTCGGTACGTCACGCGGTTGACTAAATGAGAACCGCTAAATGCGGTTCCCTGATAAATACTGTTATCGCTTCTTCGGCGCCATGACCATCACCATCTGGCGCCCTTCCAGTTTCGGAAACTGCTCTACAGTGCCGAGTTCGGATAAATCCTCTTCGACTCGTTTGAGCAATTGCGCCCCGAGCTCCCGATGCGCCATTTCGCGCCCCCGGAATCTCAATGTGATTTTGGTCTTGTCGCCATTTTCCAGAAACTTAATGAGGTTCCTGAGCTTGACTTGGTAATCACCATCTTCTGTGCCCGGCCGAAATTTGATCTCTTTCAGCTGAGCGGTCTTCTGTTTCTTCTTTCCAGCGTTTTGCTTCTTGTTCGCTTCGAACTTGAATCGACCGTGGTCCATGATCTTGCAGACCGGAGGCGACACGTTTGGCGATATTTCCACCAAATCAAGGCCCGCCTCAACCGCTGTCTCCAGCGCTCTTTCGATCGGCACGACCCCTATCTGCTCGCCATCCGCAGAGATCAGACGCACTTCTGTGACATCTATCTCTTCGTTCTTACGATTAACCTTTTTCGCAGAGATAGGTTATACCTCCACGTTCTGGCCAACCACTGCACTGCGCAGCGCGACCTCGTTCTTTAACATCAAATTCAAGTCTTCCAATTTAAGGACGCCGAGATCCTTGCCATCTCGAGTACGTACCGCCAGAGCGCCGCTTTCGACTTCTCGATCGCCCGCTACCAGCAAATACGGTACACGCTGCAAGGTCCATTCGCGGATCTTGAAGCCAATCTTCTCGTTCCGCAAATCTGTCTCTACACGTAACCCGCTATTTTGCAACACTTTCGCCGCTTCCACAACGAAAGATGACTGCTTATCCGTGATATTCATGATCACCACTTGTGTCGGAGCCAGCCATAATGGCAATTTGCCCTCGAAGTTCTCGATCAAAATACCGATAAATCGCTCGAAAGAGCCTAGCAAAGCACGATGTAGCATGACGGGAACCTGACGCTCACCTTTCTCATCGACGTAGCTGGCATCCAGACGACCTGGCATTGAGAAATCCACCTGCATGGTGCCGCATTGCCAAACCCGGCCAATACAGTCTTTTAGAGAGAATTCGATCTTAGGTCCGTAAAAAGCGCCCTCGCCTGGAAGCTCTTCCCAAGCCAGCCCCTTGGCGTCAAGCGCATCGGCCAACGCCTTTTCAGATTTATCCCAGGCCTCGTCACTACCGACCCGTTTTGGCGGACGGGTGGACAGCCGATAGATGACCTCGTCAAATCCGAAATCCTTGTAAACCCGATGCAGGAAATCGATGAATCGCAGCACTTCCTCTTGTATCTGCGACTCAGTGCAAAAGATATGACCGTCATCCTGGGTGAAGGCACGTACACGCATGATGCCGTGCAAGGCACCAGACATTTCATTGCGATGGCAAGATCCAAATTCGGCAAGACGCATGGGTAAGTCGCGATAACTTTTCAAACCCTGATTAAACACCTGAACATGACAGGGGCAATTCATCGGTTTCACTGCGTATTGGCGATCATCCGTTTTGACGGTAAACATGTCGTCACCGAATTTGTCTGCATGACCACTGCGTTCCCATAAAGAAAAATCAACAACTTGAGGTGTATTGATTTCTTCGTAACCTTCTTGAAGCTGCTGCGCGCGCATATAACTCTCGACAGCGCGATAAATGGCCCAACCTTTTGGATGCCAGAACACCATGCCCGGCGCTTCATCCTGCAAATGAAACAAATCGAGCTGTTTGCCAATTCGACGATGGTCGCGCTTTTCTGCTTCTGCGACATTGTGCAAGTGGGTCTTGAGCTCTTTAGGATGCGCAAAGGCTGTCCCGTAGATGCGTTGCAACATGACGTTGTTTGAATCACCACGCCAATAAGCCCCAGCAAGCTTGGTCAGTTTGAAGGCTTTCAGGTGCTTGGTATTTGGCACATGAGGACCGCGACAAAGATCGGTGAAATCCCCTTGCTGATACAAAGACAAGGTTTCACCGGACGGGATGTCTTCAATAATTTCAGACTTGTAGTCCTCGCCGAGCGACTTGAAATAGGAAATGGCTTCATCGCGCGGTAGTGTTGATCGCTCCAGCGGAATTGCTTGCTCTACAAGCTCAGACATTCGCGCTTCAATAAGCTCGAGATCCTCAGGGGTAAAGGCTCGTTCGAAGGCAAAATCGTAAAAGAATCCATCTTCGATCACAGGGCCGATCGTCACTTGCGCGGTTGGAAAGAGTTGTTTAACAGCTTGTGCCAGCAAATGTGCGGTGGAATGGCGTAACAGCGGTAAAGCTTCGTCGCTCTTATTCGTTACTACGGCCAGGGAAACATCTTCAGCCAGGGTGTGACTAGCATCTACGAGGGTGCCATCGACGACGCCCGCCAGTGTGGCTTTCGCAAGACCAGGCCCGATATCAGCTGCGACATCAAGCACTGTGACAGGATTGGGATATTGACGGTTCGAGCCGTCAGGCAAAGTAATTGTTGGCATTGTTCTCGATCTCAGTGGTGACCCATACGTAAGGCCACGTGTTTATGGTCAGTGGTGGCCGCTACGAGTGGCCACTTGTGATCTCTTGCTGTTTCATTTTCGAAGTTATACACCTTACTGCAACGAGCGGACCGGATCCGGTATTGGAAAAATATCGTTGGCAGAAACGCGCTAACGTGCTTGGGATGAAAGTGTAGCCGAATGTTGACCACAGGCGCGCGCTTCCTTACACTTAAGCCTAACGGCAGGCGCGTAGCTCAGTTGGTTAGAGCATCACCTTGACATGGTGGGGGTCG
>CAZQOI010000084.1:7268-11193 GCA_964594905.1 uncultured Granulosicoccaceae bacterium | reverse complement strand
GACGCCATTGATCGCCTACTGCAAATTGTTGCGGTGCCGTGATCGAGGTTCCGTCACGTAAAAAAAATTCCTCAGGCCAAAGGGAATCCAGTGCAGGTCTGAGTTTCGCGTCACCTGCCAGTACCTCGCTTGATGAGCTCCTGCAATTGCGTTCAACAGCAACTGCATTGCAACGTCGGGTCAAAAAACGTAGTGCCTCGCCGCAAGGTGGCGATTCAGTGTCCAATCGACTTGGCCGCGGTTTGGATTTTGCCGAGGTGCGTGAATATCAACCGGGTGACGATGTGCGCATGATCGATTGGAAGGTCACTGCGCGTTCTGGTCGTGCTCATACCAAATTGTTTGTAGAAGAACGCGAAAGACCAGTGCTGTTAGTGGTGGATTTTCGTAATGGCATGCGCATAGGTACACAGGGCATGTATAAGTCAGTGCTGGCGGCAAGGTTGGCAGCCTTGCTTGGGTGGTGTGCGGTTGCTGGTAGAGATCGTGTCGGTGGTTTCGTGTTTACCGACGAATGGCATGCTGAAGTCAGGCCGACTATGGGGCGGCGCGGTTTGATGAGTTTGTTTCGCGCGATTGTGCAAGGGCAGAAGCAAGTGCCAGTTCAAAGCAGCAATCAGTTTTCCGACATGTTAAAAAAACTGGCACGTGGTGCGCACGGGGGTAGCACGGTGGTGCTGCTCAGTGACTTTCAGGATTTTAATGATAGCGCTACTAAAGCACTTGGAGGTGTGTTGCATTCTTTGGATATGGTGGCAGTGCATATCGTTGATCCGCTTGATCACACCTTACCCGTGGGTGGCCACTTTGCCATGACGTCCATGAACAAGTCTGTTAACGATGAACGTCTGTCATTGTCTCCCAAGGCATCACGTTCACACCGCGATTATCAAGCTAAGTTTCTGCAACGGCAACAAGCAGTAAAGCATTTCTTTGCTCAAGGTCGGCATGCCACGATACAGGCAGATACTTCTGCGTCTCTGATTGATACCACGCTGTCTATTCTGCATCGAGAATGAACGACGTTTCTGCATTACTCGCTGAGCTTCATCCTCTTGAAGCTCCTGATGTCGGCATAATCCCGGCATTAGGTTGGTGGATTTTGTTGTTGCTATTTATCGCATGCTGCGTGCTTGTTGGATTTTTGATTAAACGCTATCGGCGACGACGGTGGTTGCGGGATGCCAAGCTGGAACTTGAACTGCTTCGTCAGTTACCTGCCGAGAGTGATGGGCGTGAATTTTTAACTGCAACGTCACGCTTGCTTCGTCGGGTTTTGATCAAACGAGATTCGAGAGCGGCTGTTGCCGCCCTGCATGGTGATGAATGGCTGGCGAGGCTGGATTCGCTGCTTGGCGAGAATGTTTTTCAGTCAGAGCTTGGCCCTTTATTGAGCGAAGGCCCGTACCGCAGATCCACCAGTTTGACAGATCAAGATCGCGAAGCCCTTCTGCAGGCGAGTGCCAGTGTGATTCATCGAGCAGGTAAGTCGAATGCTTGATCTCAACATGACTGCGTCTTCCATTACAGCCACGGTGAAAGCTCTTTTATGGGCATGGCCTTACGTTTGGTTCGCTTTACCACTACCGTTATTGGCCTGGTTTGCCTTGCCGCGCAGAAGAGGTGTGACCGGGAGAGCGCTTCGTGTACCTGATCTATCGCCCTATGAAGATTTTGTTGAAGATGCCAGTAAGTCCAGTCATCGCTTTTCTTTGCTTCTGCTAAGTTTGATGTGGGTGTTACTTGTTGCGGCTACCGCTCGTCCGCAATCTTTTGGTGATCCTTTGCAAGTGCCGGTCAACGGTCGAGACTTGATGTTGTGTATCGATATTTCGGGTAGCATGAACGAGCCTGATATATATGCTGGAAATCAGCGTGCAACGCGTATGGCAGTAGTTAAAGCGGTGGCCCGAGGCTTTGTTGCGGAACGTACGGGCGACCGAATCGGCTTGATCATGTTTGGTTCAAACGCCTATGTACAAACGCCACTGACACTCGATCACAAAACAGTACAGCATTTTCTCGATGAAGCAACGGTTGGCTTAGCCGGTCGTTCCACCGCTATTGGCGATGCAATTGGTTTAGGTGTGAAACGTCTGCGCTCACGCCCGGAAGCTTCAAGGGTTCTGATTCTTCTGACAGATGGAGAAAACTCAGCTGGTGTCGTTGACCCTATCGAAGCTGCGTCCTTGGCTGCACAGAATGATATTCGTATTCATACCATAGGAATCGGTTCCGGCCGTCGTGGACGAAACGAACTCGATGAACGTTCATTGACCGAAATAGCAACCGTAACTGGCGGACGTTATTTTCGTGCCCGAAACCAGCAAGAACTTGAAACCATCTACGGCGAAATCGATCGACTGGAACCGACTGACGACGACGGTGAGCAGTATCGTCCGTTGCTTGAATGGTATCAGTGGCCGCTAGCTGGCGCATTAATCTGTAGTTTACTTTGGGCGTTGTTTCGTCATGGCGGTTCTTCAACGAGAATGGCTAGCTAATGACTGAACTGGAATTGTCATGGTTAAGGCCCTGGTGGTTACTCGCGTTGCTGCCGCTCGCACTGATTGCTATAAAGTGGTGGCGCAGCAGGGCTGGACGTAGTGACTGGACGGCTTATGTCGATGTTGCTTTACAACCTTACGTCATTGAATCAGGGTCTGACCGAGCTACACGTGCGCCTTTGGCACTATTTGTTGCGTGGGCTGCGTCAATTGTGATTTTGGCAGGCCCCGTTTGGGATCAAACCGAAGTAGCGGTATTTGAGGCGCATCCAGCGGTTGTCGCTTTGTTTGATCTATCGCCCTCAATGCGACTCGATGATGTTAAACCTGATCGGCTTTCTCGAGCAAAGTTCAAGCTCGAAGACTTCCTCAAACAGAGCGAAGACATACAGATAGCGCTCATTGCCTTTAGCGAGAGACCCTATGTCATCAGTCCGTTGACTGATGATATTTCAACTGTCACAGCCTTTATACCATCGCTGGATCCAGAGATTATGCCTGTGCAAGGTAGTCGAGTCGATCTGGCCATTGAACAAGCTGTTGAGTTACTTGAACAAGCGACAGCCAAGAATGGTGCGATCGTTTTAATAACCGATAGCCGAATCGGGCCACGCGATATTGAAGCGGCGAGTTTTGCAAGATCGCAAGGTCATGGTGTCTCAGTACTGGGCGTTGGTACTGAGTCCGGGGCACCTCTGCGTACGGCAGATGGACAATTCGTCAAGGATCGTAGTGGTGCGATTGTTGTCCCACAGCTTAACGTTGAGCAGTTACAAAAACTATCGGATGCTGGTGGTGGTATCACTGTGAAAATGAGTCCTGGCAAGCGTGATATCGAAGCGCTTGCTGCCGTTGCCAGTCGCGCTCCTACTAAATCGTTGGACGATTCCTCGGGCAATTCTTTGGCCCTGTATTGGATAGAGCGATCGCCCTGGGTGCTACCGGTATTGTTAATCGCCTCGCTGATGTTATTTCGTCGAGGTGTTGCCTAGATGAACAAGAAGCTACTGTTTATTGTGATTCTGTTTTTAGGCTCTTCCGTCAGTCATGCCGCCTGGCAGGATTGGTTCAAGACGCCGGAGCAACAGGCAGCAGAATATCTGGAACAAGGCGATGCAGAGGCATTGATTGAAAAAGCCCCAAGTGATAGCTGGAAAGGGCTTGGTCATTTTCAAGCGGGTGAGCTTGAGGCTGCAACAGCTGCTTTCCAACAAGCTAAAGAATCAGCTGAGCTTTCTGGAGGGGCCGTTGACTATCAGCGAGAGCTTTTCAATGTTGCAACGACAAATGTGCATAACGGGCAATTAGATGATGCGATAGAACAGTTTGATGAATTACTGGAACTGAATCCTGATCACCAGCGAGCGCGGCACAATAAGGAAATTGCACAAAAGCTTCAACAACAAGCGGAGCAACAA
>CAZQOI010000084.1:0-7168 GCA_964594905.1 uncultured Granulosicoccaceae bacterium | reverse complement strand
AGCAACAACAGCAATCCGGTGAAGATGGACAAGCAAGCGATGAACAACAGGATGGTGAAGAGGGCGAGCAACAGGACGGGCAACAGAGTGAAGAGCAAAATGGCGAGCAGGGTCAGGAGCAGAACGGTCAACAGAGTGAAGACCAAAATGGTGAGCAAGGAGAGCAGCAGGACGGGCAACAAGGAGATGCATCAGATGGTGGGCAACAGTCTGCCGATGGATCACCCTCTGCGGATGGTTCCGAGACCGATGATGCTGGCGCTACTGAAGATTCAGAAGAAAACACAGAGGCAGCAGCGCGGGCTGCACTTGATGCTGAGCAAGAGGCTAACGCTGAACAAGCACCAGGGGCTGAATCTGAAGCAGACGCTGATGGCGATGAGTCTGATGGTTTTGCTATGCGCGAGTCACAACAACCGCTCACCGAACAACAACAGGCAACTGAGCAATGGCTAAGGCAAATCCCGGATGATCCGGCAGGTTTGCTAAGGCGAAAATTGATGCAGAGTCATCGAATAGAATATCCAGGAGTGCAGAGCAGTGAAGAGCGCTGGTAGTTTTATCCTGTTGCTAGTGTTGAGCATCCTTGCGCCAGCTATTCAGGCGCAGCAAAGTACTGTGCGCGCAGAACTTGGTGCATCAACGATATCAATTGAAGAGAGCGTCAAGCTGACGATAGTGGCAATTGGCGTTGATGGTGAGCTGGATACCTCTGCCCTTGAGCGCGACTTCGAGATTGCTGGGCGTTCCAGTAACATTGAAACGCAGGCGCGTTCTGATGGTAGAAAAACCAACTTTATACAAACCCGACGCTGGGTGCTGGATCTCGTGCCGAAGTCGGCAGGCAATTATATCTTGCCCCCGGTTGGGGTAGGTCAGGAATACAGTGCACCATTGACTCTTCGCGTTACACCACCGCGCCAAGGGGCTCAACGCGATATTTATGTTGAAGCAAGCGTAGACACTTCAAACCCCTGGGTGCAATCCCAAGTACTGCTAACGGTAAGAGTTTTTCAAGCCATCGAGATTGTTGATGGTTCACTCGGTGCACCAGAAGGTGACGCATTGAACGTTGAACAACTTGGTGAAGACAAGCGCCTTGAGCAGACGCGTGATGGCAGACGTTACGCCGTGACTGAAAGGCGCTTTGCTGTATTTCCGCAACGTAGTGGAAAGCTTGTCATCAATCCGATTCGCTTGAATGTATCGGTACCCACTGAACCTAATCGGGTACGTGGTTTTTTTACGCCAACCAAAAGTATTCGCCGCCAAACAGAGTCAATCGTTCTTGATGTAAAGGCCCGACCGGCAACGGGTGGTAGCTGGTGGTTGCCGGCTCGGGCAGTAACGCTCGAAGAACGCTGGTCCGCGGATCCTGATCAAGCGACGGTTGATCAACCGCTGACGCGAACACTCATCTTGCGTGCGGTAGGTGCGACGACAACTCAGTTACCAAGTATTGATCTACCAACTGTGCAAGGGTTGAGCATATACGCAGAGGAACCGGTTAATAACAGTGGCTTTTCCGATGATGGATTGATTGCCGAGCAGCGAATCAATTGGGCGATCATTCCAGATTCCACCGGAGAACAGGTCTTACCTGCAATCTCAATTGATTGGTTTAATACAGTGACTGGTCAGAATGAAACGATAGAACTCGCTGCGACAAATTTGCGCGTGTCTCTGTCGAACAATAGTTCGAATCAAGCCAATACTGGACAGCTTGATGAGCTTGTATCGCGCAATGGCTCGACGCAAAACGACAGTTCTGTCGCTGGTTTGTCGGGACAGGCAAGTGCTGGCACCGGGTCCATCACAAGTGATCCAAACCAAAGCGCAATTCGGGGAAGCGATACATCCATAGCAGAGAGTGATAATGATACGAGCGCTGGCGACATTGCCAACGATGTCAGTCAGATAGCTGATCAAAACGATTCCAGAATTTCAGACTTGTCTGAGTCACTGGAGAAATCTCGACTGCTGGCAAGCGGCTACCTTGATAGCGTCAAACGTTGGCAGTTTGCGTCTGCCGCTCTGTTACTTGGATGGCTCGTAACACTTGGGTACTTTTTCTATAAAAGACGGTCACGCATGGCTTCCTTAAGTGGGTCTCCCGAGACCTTGACCAATCGTCTTGGCGCGGTGCGAGGCAAAGCTCATCAGTTGCGCCTGCGGCTTGCTCCACTTACTGAGGTGGAGCTCAGCTGCCGTGAAGATGATCCTGGCGCGCTGTCGGAGGCAGTACTTCGCTGGGCAGCTCTGCAATTTCCTGATCAACCGCCAAGGAGTTTGTCGCTACTGGCGGAGCGGTTTCAGGATCATGCTGTCAGTGACGATTTACGCGCGCTGGACGCCGATCTCTACCGACCAGGTGATTCAGTTTCATTGGAACCCGAGCGTTATCGTGGCTTGGCCGGGGCATTGAGTGATGCGATCAAGGCGGATTCAGCCGCTGAGGCGATGGAGCTCGGCGGTGAATCAGGGGGGCCGCGAGCGGGTTCGCAAGCGGGTCCGCAAGCCAATCGGCGCGCCGGTTCGGGCTCGCGGGGGGCGGCTTCTACAATGAAAAATCGATTACCCGACCTCTAGGTATCACGTCCTCTCGGCATGATCCTTGAGTCGATTCAGGGGTCTGGCGTGTTATGCGCCTACTGGAAAACCGAGCTATTTTCGTTTGAACGGTCTGACCTCATACCGTCGATGGTTGCCATGCCTGCACTCCAAGCAGTCGCGGCGCAACTGCGCGCGCTTGATACCAGCGCTACTTCTCGTGCTGGGACTGTTTACGCTACCTGCCAGAGCGGCCGATCCAATTCCTGGCGAAGACTATTGCAATCAAATTGTCAGCACGATCAATTTCGTTGGCAATAAAGTCACGCGGGATCAAATTCTATTACGAGAACTTTTACAAAAGACGGGCGAGCAATGCTCGCTCGATGACATCATTGATGGTATCCAGAATATTCAGGATCTTGGTTTATTCAAATCTGTGCGAGCAGAACTGACGCTCATTGATGAACTGCTCGAACTTCGTTATATCGTTGATGAAAAAATCTTTGTTTTGCCCATCCCACGTTTCAGCCGAACCAGTGATGGTGAACTGCGCGCAGGTATTCAAGTTCGGTGGGATAATTTTCTAGGCAGACTGCATCGCCTCAGACTGACTAGTGAAAAAAGACAGGAAGATAATGGGCGGGGACGTTCTGGGTTCGTGCACTCTGCGCGTTATACCGTGCCGCGATTTCTTGGCTCCGACTACGGTTTGTTGCTTGGCGTTTCTTCCGAAAGACGCAATGTCGAGTTTTCACGGAATGAGGTTATTTTCGGTGAAGGCGTGCGGAAATCAACCTTGTTTGAAATACAGGTTGCTCGCTGGTTAAATCATACTAAGGGTGTCAGGGGGCTACGGTACTTTGGTGGCTTTCGTATAGTCGACCGCGAACTCGACATTACCTCAGGAGATTCCGGACCTTTTTCCGATGGTAATGATTTGAGCTTTGTGTTTGGTGCCGAGAACCAGTTGGTGCGTCGCGATACTTATCGCCGTCGTGGAACCGAATACGGTTTTACCTTGCGCCTTGCTGATGAAAACCTCGGTTCAGATTTTACTTATCGTCGAGTGGATCTTTGGGGTGCTTTCTTCCTGCCGTTGCGTGATCCTTTAAAGAATCTGAATTTTCAGCTCCGTCTTGGGCTTAGTGATGGCTCACCATTTGGTGAGCACGCCTTCTCGGTCGGTGGTGGCGATATCCTCAGGGGCCTTGATACCGGCAGTAGCACCGGCGATATCCTGACCTTGCTGAATGTTGAATATCTCTCTGGCTTTTTCTCTTATCCTGCCTGGCGCTGGGTTGTATTTATGGATATCGGAAATGCATTTGAAAAGAACGATATTGATCTCTTGAATCAAAACCTCCGGGCTGGGCTTGGCTTGCGCTACAAGCTTCAGTCGTTAACGAATACGGATCTGAGGATCGATGTTGCCTGGGACCCGGATCGGAACAAGTTCCGGCCGTTTATTGCAACCCGGCTAACTTTCTAGAAACGAAAGTGCCAACAGGATGTCCTAGACAGTCAATACACGTGAACAGTTGTGTCGATACGAGAGGACGCTTGTCGCGAATCTGACCGAAAGATACACTTCTGCTACTGAATCAACTCCAACGAGTGATGCCATGAACGTTTCTGCCGCCCAATCCTCAACCGGATCGGCCAAAACCTACGAGCACTGGAAACTCCAGCGCGATAGTGAAAATATCGCGTGGCTGGCCTGCGATCGGGCGGGAGAGACTGCCAATTCCTTGTCCGAGGATCTGATTCGAGAACTCGGTGAAATCCTCACTGATCTTGAAAAAGACTTACCGGCAGGAGTGGTGATCACATCGGCCAAGCCCGATAGCTTCATCATGGGCGCTGACATACGAGAGTTTGATGCCTTTGAGAATGCCGAAGATGTCAGCGAAAAGATTCGTCAAGGCCATGAAGTTTTTTCGCAACTTGAGAATCTTCCCTGTCATACAGTCGCTGCTATTCATGGGTTTTGCCTCGGTGGAGGGCTCGAGCTGGCTTTATGTTGTGACTATATTGTCGCGCTCAATGTATCGGGGACCCGTGTAGGTTTTCCCGAAGTGAAGCTTGGCATCTTCCCTGGTCTAGGGGGCACTACCCGATTGACAGAACGTGTCGGTGGTATGCAGGGCATGCAGTTGATGTTAACTGCGCGCATGTTGCGAGCGCCTGCTGCGAGAAGTATGGGTGTGATTGATGAACTGGTCAGTGAGTTTGGTTCACTTCGCTGGAGTGCACGACGTGCTGTGTTGAAAAAACGCAAGAAACGCAAAGCATCACTAACAGCTTCTATGACTAACCGGCAACCAGCACGCGCAGCGATTGCCAAAATGATGAGAAAAAAGACTGCGGAAAAAGCCAATCCCGATCACTACCCCGCGCCGTTTGAAATGATCGATCTGTGGGCAGAGGCACGTGACAATCGTCGCCGCATGTTTGAAGGTGAGGCGACGCGGGTTGGCGAATTAATGGTGAGCCCGACCGCCAGAAACCTTCGTCGAGTGTTCTTCATGACTGAGCGAATGAAAGCGCTTGGTAAGGCTGAAGACTTCAAAGTTCGCCGTGTGCACGTGGTTGGTGCAGGTGTCATGGGCGGAGATATTGCTGCGTGGTGTGTCCTTCAGGGTATGGAAGTTACGTTGCAGGACCGAGAATTAAAATACGTCGAACCTGCGCTTAAGCGTGCACGTTCCTTGTTCAAGAAACGGCTTAAAAAGAAACCTGCCGTGAGTGCCGCGGTTGCGCGGCTTATGCCGGATGTTGAAGGACATGGCGTACCGCGTGCCGATGTCATTATCGAAGCAATCTATGAAGATGGTGATGCCAAGCGTTCGCTTTATGCGACCTTGGAACCACGTATGGCTGATCATGCCGTGCTTGCAACTAATACATCCGCACTGCCATTGGAAGAACTGGCGCGGGATCTGAAAGATCCAAAGCGCTTGATAGGCCTGCATTTTTTCAATCCTGTTGCAAAGATGCCTTTGGTTGAAGTGGTGCATGGCCAAGGAACCGAGGAAAAATGGATTACACGTGGCTGTGCTTTTTGCTCAGCGATAAATCGCTTTCCACTGCCAGCTAAAAGTTCGCCTGGTTTTCTCGTCAATCGGGTGTTGGCCCCTTATCTTATGGAAGCCTTTACCATGATGCTTGAGGGCATTGACAAAGAAACCATTGATGCATCGGCAATTCGTTTTGGCATGCCGATGGGACCGATTGAACTTGCCGATGTGGTTGGTCTTGATGTCTGCGTGAAGGTGGCAGACACACTTGCCAAAGGCGATGTGGAAGCTCAACGAAAATTACTTGAAGACAAACTCGAGCGTGGTGAGCTAGGCAAGAAATCAGGAACTGGCTTTTATGTCTGGGAGAAGGGACGTTCCAATCGCAAAGCCGTTGATGTTGATAGCCCGTACGGCGATCAATTAGCAGAGCGTCTGATGAAGCCTTTTCTGGATGAATGTAAGGCTGTTTCGGCTGATGGGATTGTTGAAGATGATGAATTACTTGATGCCGGCATTATTTTCGGAACAGGCTTTGCGCCGTTTCTGGGTGGACCGATGAAATACCTGGAGACGCAGGCTAACGATGCTTGATAAGTACTGATAGAGTTGAACCTCTTTAACCGACAGATTTCTGTTATTTGACTGTTGTATAACCTGAGATTTACTGGACATGGCTGACTCATTAAAACCGGTTGCTATCGTTGGCGGTTTACGTATCCCGTTCTGCCGTTCGAATTCATCCTATGCGGCGATCTCGAATCAAAAGATGCTGACCACCGTACTCAATGGTCTTGTTGAACGCTATGAGTTGGAAGGCGTGAGACTTGGAGAAGTCGATGCAGGTGCAGTCATTACTCATTCTCGAGATTGGAATCTGGCCCGAGAGGCCATTCTGGGTACCAAGCTAAATCCGGCCACGCCCGGCATGACCATGCAACAGGCCTGCGGAACATCACTACAGGCTGCCATGGTCGCTGGTGCAAAAATCGCCAGTGGTCAGATTGATTCGGCAATAGCTGCTGGTACCGATACGGTCAGCGATGTGCCGATAGTGTTCAGTAACAAGTTTGCCAAACGACTTGTGTCGCTGGGTAAGGCGCGAGATATAAAATCCAAACTGGGTGTTTTTAAAGGCTTTGGTCCTAAAGAGCTGGCACCTGTACCGCCTTCAGTAAATGAACCACGTACATTGATGAGCATGGGTCAGCATTGCGAAATGATGGCGAAGACCTGGAGCATTACACGTGAGGCGCAAGATGAACTGGCCTTGAGTTCTCACCTCAATGCGGCAGCTGCGTACAACAAGGGATTTTATGATGACCTTCTGGTCCCGTGTGAAGGTGTTGTTCGTGATAACAATATGCGTCCTGATTCAACTGCAGAAGCACTAGCGGGTTTGCGTACTGTATATGACAGAACCGATGCGGGAACCTTGACTGCGGGTAATAGTACACCGTTGACCGATGGTGCAGCCGGCGTACTGCTATGCAGTGAAGAATGGGCGAAAGAAAGAGGCTTGCCTATACAAGCTTATCTGACACATTCATCAACTGCTGCAGTTGATTTCGTTGGCGGTGCTGGACTACTTATGGCGC
>CAZQOI010000083.1:0-11257 GCA_964594905.1 uncultured Granulosicoccaceae bacterium | reverse complement strand
TTGCCCGCGCGCGAGTGCTACACACACCAGTATTCATGCTTCTCTCATCCGGACTATAACCGTCGGCTCTGGAATCTGACCAGATCAACCGCGTAGCACTGGGAAGCGCCTTGCGGGTCACGGGCTTGGCTCCCTTGCTAGCTGGAACCCTACCGTCGGTGGGGAATTACACCCCGCCCCGAAGCTTGAATCTTCTGATTAGCAAATTACGTGAAAGTACGCTGAAATGCAATATGCAGAATTGAATAGTGTGGGAGATTTCTTCGGATATTGTGTGTTGTCACGGAATTTCAACGACTCTCAATTCGATGCCATAGTTTTCCAGTATGAAACCCCTGGCTCGATCTATCTGTTCGATATGTGCAGGCATCGCGACACCGTGCTGGATGATGACTTCAAGAACCAGAGGGCGCTCAAGAATGTCTTGGGTGACTCGAGTTGTCACGTGATTTTCAGTCGTCTCGAGATAACCTGTGTTTCGCAGTGGATCTGTAAATGTGCCTTGAATATCAGCTGCGTCTTGGAGTAATCGTCGGTAAAGGCCATCGGGGTAGATCTCAACGTCATAACTTGTACTTAGCAGGTCACGGCTGCGAACGACCAAAACCTCATCCTCACCGATAAGATCGAGAATTGGAAATGACCGTACTGTTGATGAATAGCCTTGATAGCGGTTATGGGCATCAAGTCCGTATTCAATTTGCTGCCCACGTGTGGTGCCGAAATAGTCGACGAAGTAACTATTGCAAGAGGCAGGGCGAAGATCAATGGCCAACGCGCCGCTAAAACTGGGTTCTTGTGTTTCGATGGGTGGGGGATTATTTACACTGTCGCATCCGTGGTCAGGTGAGTCTTCTGAATCTTGACTGTTGTTCGTGTGCTGCTCGCACGAGTTTTGGTTCGTAGTGCTAGCGTTGTAACTTATCAGTCCTTGGTTGTAGTCGAATTCTAGTGAATTGTTGTTGCTATCGACGACGCGTTGCAAAACTCCCTCACTGTATTCAAGAGACAGAATTTCTTCATCAATTGTTTCTATGCGTATTGGCAGTGACCCACGAAATTCGATAATCGAACCAGATCCGCGTACCCATCTTATGATGTCTTCATCTCGATGAATTGATCCGCTTTCGCTTCGTAGTCCCTCTGCAATAAATGAACTCTGTGTGAATATATGCTGTGTGTTGAAGTCATGGCGAGTTCCGAATTCGTCGAAAATACTGATGACGTCGTTAGTCGATGTCATTATTAAATCAAAATTGTGACGCCAATGCCTGCCATCAAGTGTGCTCGGCAAGTCAACATCAATCGGTTGAGTGATCGCGAATGGAATGCTCGATTCATGAAGATCAAAAGTCAGATCTTCTAATGAGCTCAGGCTAAGTAAAGTCAGTAGAGTCCACTCAAGCATTTTATTGAAAAACCATTGATAAAAGATTCCGAATTTTGCGAAGTCGAAGTACTTTATGACGTGGTTCTCTATTTTAAAAGAGTGATATTTATAAACACTGGTTACTCATACGGCATCTAGTTCTTGTTTTGCCTGAGTCCTGTTGACCGATTCAAAACCTTCGTTTAGTGTTCTGAACAGATGTGAAGTTTAAGCGATGTTTGGACAGGGATTTGTCTGTTTGAAAATGGATATTGGAATAATAAAAATACGGGCCATTAGTGGCCTTTTGCATGCTGCGTTAGCCATTGGAATGTTGGTTTCATCTAACGCCTTTGCTGAGGCCACATTAACGACTAACTCAATGCAAACCGGGAATGATGCGGCCTTGCTCCGTTTGCCAAGTATCAGCGCTACTTATCGCGAATTTCATAACGATTCCGGCGTTGAACTCTCACAATCCAGGGTGCACCTATCGCCCATTGGTATGCGAGTCGAACAGCAAGAGTCAGAGGTAAAAACGGCGGTTTATTACAATTTTCAAACTGGACAAATGTGGTTCTTGAATCTGGATAGAAGCGTCGTCCACGAAATACCGCTTGAGCAGGCAGTTCCATCAGACATGACTGCCGAGCAGTCCCAGGCTTTCAGATTGGGGTTTGTAGATACAACTCCTTGCAGCAATCTCAAGGGAGTTCGGCGCAGTACAGTGCGTTGGCGAGGACGCCTAGTTTCATTGTGGGACTGCTATCTCACATCAGATAAGGCTGTTGCCATGCAGCACTTCGACGATTCGATCGGATTGGTAGTTAGATCTGAATATGTCGATGGCGTTGTCATGCAACTTGAGAATGTGCAAGACCGACAGTTTGATAACTCGTTTTTTGTACCCTCGAAAAAATATCGCGCGGTAACTATGCATGAGTTAATAACGGGTGCAGCAAAAATAGAGAAGTACCGCCAATAAAATTGGATCGATCAAGACACACTTTTATTTTTTTCCATGAAGAACGGCGCAAAAACGATATGGCTAGTATTGTTCGTATCCGTTTCGTGTTGTAGCTTCTGTTTCGTGGACGAAGACCACCAGTACTTGAACACGTTAAAAATGCGCTTTCATAAAATACTGGACAGGACGTCCTTTTTATTTTTAAACGTATGCTAAAGGAGTGGGTTAATGAGAAGTGCACCGCAAAAGAAAACAAATCGTTCATACCGAACTATACGTGGTCAAGGTATGACTGAATACATCATCATTGTCGCGCTAATCGCTATTGCTTCAGTTGCTGCTGTTGGTGTGTTTGGTGACAGTATCCAGGCGAGCTTTGTTTCATTGAGTAGTCAGTTGACAGGCGCGACCGCTGAAGATGCTGGAGCTATGGTCCAGGATAGTGTAACTGCTGCTCAAGACAAAGCTAAGGCAGCCACGAATCTTCAGAACTACCAAAACTAGTCCGACGCCAATACTGGCATGGATCAGCCGGCTGATCGGCTGATCCTCTATTTCTGCATTGCAAAGGAGGCGATGATGTTTCGACGAGAGTCCGGGCAAGCGTTGCCTTTAGGTTTAGCGTTAGTTCTGTTTGGTGTACTCGGTGGCTTGGTGCTGTTCAATACAGGACAGGTCACAACTGATAAGACAAAATTGGTCAATGCCGCAGACGCGGCTGCCTACAGTGGCAGCGTATGGCAGGCACGAGCGTTGAATTATCAGGCTTACACAAACCGAGCTATGGTTGCTAATCAGGTGTCCATCGCTCAAGCAGTTACGCTTCAGTCATGGGCCAGCTACGGCGCAATTACTTCCGAGAATATCGCAACTGTTCTCCGGCCCGTTCCTGTTGCTAATATTTTTGCGTCAGCTTTGGAGCAAGCCATGCGGGTTGCCGAGCAGGTGATGTCGCCGCTCGCCCAAGGAATGGTTTATGTCATCGACCCTGTACTCGAAGGCTTGTCGATGTCGCAAGAGGCCATGTTTGTCAGCTCGTTTGCCGCCACCCCCGAAATTGTAAAGACAGTTGCCACGGAGTCTGATTCTCGATTTTCTGTGGATACCGGTTACACCGTTTTAGGGCTGCAGGGAAACCTGGATGGTTGGAACTCATTCACCGAAGGTTTTGAGGATTCCGATGAAGTGGCGATGACTGAACGCCTTGATCTTATTAACCGATCCCGTGGAGGGTTTACTCGAAGTAGAAACTGGAAATTTTTTCATTTCTGGTTCCCATCAACATTCGCGACCTATCACCGAATTTACCGAGAAGGCAACACCGAACTTATCATGCAACCTGGTAATGACGGCATAGAGTGGGAATGGAAAGCCAAAGACACTATGTCATTTCACACCAAGGTTTATAGCTGGCGTGGTAGCCGGCGATACGAAGTTCCTGTCGGTTGGGCTAGCGCAATTGCCAATACCGAAGAGTCCGAGAGCACCATCGAACTAAACCCTGAGCGAATGCTTTGGTCGAATAGAAATGCTGAGTCGTGGGCGGACCGAGGCATACCTAGTCCAGTAAATCAAACTGAAAGCCTTACAGCGCTGACAAATTATGGTGGAGTGCGCGCATATCGTTCCTTAAGTGAAGCAACGCTTGCGGAGGATGCACCAGCACTTCGGCTCAAAGTGGAAGTCGCACTTGATTCAAATCATGTAGAAGGCAGTGACCAGTTAATCAGCAGTTCAATTCTCGATGCACCTGTCAATACTCTTGGCGATCTTATGTCGTCTATCAGTATTGCAGAGGTTTATTACAAAAGACCTCTCGAACGAAAAAACACCGCTCCGCGGTACGAACGAGCGAATGGCTATAACCCTTATTGGGATGTGCGATTAAGTGCCATACCGACGTCTGATCGTTTGCTTGCATCTGCGATGCGACCACAAGGCTCTAGTACTTCGACGCCGGGTGCTGGCGGTGATGGGAGTTTGAATCGTTATCCTGATTCAGCAGAAAACGGAGACGGGACAACAAATCAAAATGTAAGCACCAGTGATTCTCCTTTGGCGTCAGCGTTCGGGGAACCCGGATTTTCATTGCAGAACTACCCAACGGTCAATTTTGACTCGGTCGATGAAACGATCTTCGCCTATGCCCCGGCAAATCTGAATCAATTGAGCGATGCAATAGAAGAAGAATTGACCGAAGTTCTCCGCACTGCGTTTGAGAACATGTTGTCCAATGCACTTGACAGTTCAGGCATCAATTCGTCGATCGCTGATGCTGAAGGTCGATTGGATGAGCTTGAAGAGGCAACAATGGGTCAACTGGGAGACTTGGCCAACGATGCTGCGAATAGCCCATTCGGTACGGCCTTGGCGGAAGCGACGCAGATTGCCGACGAGCTGACGCAGGAGTTCAATGATCTGCGCGATCATGTTCTCGATCTATTTCCCATCATGGTAGACGATGTGGAAGCGGAAATTGCCAGTGAAGTCGCCGCTGTTCGAACATTGATCAATGAGAAACGCGAATCTCTTATAGGGTTGTCGGATAGCGATAACGCGCAGAACAGAATTTACCAAGAAATATGGGCTCTTGAACAAGATATTGTCGATATCAGGGAAACGTATAAGGACCGTTTGATCCGCGGCTTGATGGAAATTGTCAACAATGCAACAGACGCATTTGAGATGAGATATCCCGAAGCCTCATATCTCGTCAATGAGTGGCTTCGTGATCCCACCGATGATTTGGAAGTGCCATGGGCAATCGGAGACGACGGATGATAAGTCAACGGGGCGGTGCATTAATCGAATTCGTTTATCTGACCTTGGTGATGGTTCCTTTGTTTTTTGCGTTACCAATGATCGGAAAACTAATCGATCTGAAGCAAAAGACGATACAAGCTAGCCGTTATTCTGCTTGGGAAGCGACCGTGTATCCGAGTGGCGCTAATAGCAATATGCCTACGTCCGTCAAAGAACGTTTTTTTGGCGATGACGACAATGTCCTCGTGTCGCACTCGGCCGAGCCAGGAAGCAACTCCCTTTGGGGTGAAGACGCGTCGATTCCGCGAGGTGAATGGTGGAATCGAACAGACATCGAAATTGATGAAGCGTCTGTTATTGGTGTTCCATACGAACGGAACTTTGCGTCACCAGGTACAGGATTTGAGATAGGTACCCAAGCGTCGAGATCGGGTGAGATCCTGGATAGTGTTTCTGGCAATGAATGGGGATTAGAGCGCAATGGTTTCGTTCGGGCTGACGTCACACTGGATATCAAGTCTAACGAATGGCTAACACGTGCCGAAGGTGCCTGTGGTGGTGAGGAAAGCTACACGTGCTTGAATGCATCGTCGGTCATCATGAGTGATGGCTGGAGTGCCAGCAGTGACGATCAGGCGCGTCGCCGAATCAGAAGCTTGACTCCAGCATCCATACTTGAACCAATAGGTGATGCGCTGTCTCAGCTTGGACATCTTCCGGTTCTTGATGAACTAGATGGATTAAAAAACGCATTCGGTCATGTCGACATGAATGTGCTTCCTCCATACGTACCACAGAGATAGAGGAAGGCGGTTTTATGAAAATTAGTGCTTTGCTCAGTCAGCGAATTTTCAGAGGTATTACTGTAGCTCTGTATTTGGTATTTTTTTATGGTGTATCAACTGCTCACGCAGCTGGTAGTAGTTTACTAGATGACGTGCCTGTACCGCCTCAAGCGACGCTTGAAGTCATCAGTGAGGAGTTTCAACACAATGGGCAGGCTCTTTTAATAGCAAGGCTTGTTACATCTGCAAACTATCAAACGAGTCTTGATTTTTATCGTTCAGCTTGGGAAAGCGCAAGTGACAGCGAAATACCAGGATATGTCGAGCGCGAATACGAAAACTGGGTAGCCATTAGTCGTCTGCATAATGGAACGAACACGGTCGTGCAGTTTGATAAATCTTCTCTTTCATCGGATCCCGCCTCTGGTGCTGCTTTGATATCTGTTATGAATCTTGAGCAGAGGGTAGTAGCGAGTTTTAATGCTTTGTCGCACCCAGGTGATGCTGAATTGTTGTCATCTACTCGGACAAATGATATCGGAAGAGATTCGACCGTTGAAGTAATCAAAACCAGTATGGCGATGGGTTCTAGCAGAGAATATTATCGATCCAAGATGCGCCGGGACGGCTGGAATCTTGTTAGTGACAGATCTGCGCTTGATTCCATGGTGATGTTGTTTAATCGAAAATCTGAAAAAATCGAAATTGTTTTGAATCCGAGTAATGATGGATCGACCTTGATCGTTATCAATCAGGTGATCTATGGCGGATAATATTTCATCGTCGCATCAACGTGGCTCAGCAAGTATTGAATACGTCATAGGCACTACTGCTGTGATTGCATCACTCTTTCTGCCAATGCCTGGGTTTGACGCATCTTTAATTACTGTTTTTCTGGATGCGCTCAAGGCATTTCAGGACAACACCACTTATCTTATGTCACTTCCGTGACTCAAGGCTCAATGCAATGACAGATTCCCCCGGCACGCAGACTCGGAGAAAGAGACCAAGTAAACAGATCATCATGTTTGGCCTGTCATTGCTGCTTGGTGCTGCCGGCGTCTTTTATTCGAAGCAGTACATCGAAACACAAATCGCTTACTACAAAGGCCAGTTTGAAAAAACCGAACCTATGGTGTCCTTGGTTGTTCCAAATCGTCCACTGGCACGGGGACATGTTCTGTTGGCGGAGGATTTATCAATTCGTGAGATTCCTGTCAAGTACGCCGATTCAAACTCGGTCACAGGACAAAATTATGAAATTGCTATTGGTCAGCGAATAGATTTCGATGTCGATGAGGGGCGTCCTCTACTGTGGGCACATCTTGAAGGAGGAATAACACCAACGTTCAGTGGCAAGGTAGAAGAAGGTCTTCGCGCAATGACAGTGCGTGTAGACGAAATTAACTCTATTTCAGGGTTTCTACAACCACAAGACAAAGTTGACCTGCTGCTTACCTATGGCGCAGGTGAAAAACAAATTATTTTCCCGGTAATTCAAAAACTGAATGTAATTGCCACCGGTGTCCAAACCCTGGTTGATAAAGCGAGTAATGGGCGTACTCGAAACTTTACTACGATGACAGTTCATGTGACGCCTGATCAAGCGCAAAAAATAACCTTGGCTCAGAGTGTAGGGAAACTGACCGCGATGCTTCGTAACCCGGACGATGAATCACCTTTAAGTGATGTGCCAATGAATATAGCGAAGCTGCTTAATATCCCTGAACCCGCACCAGTGGTAAAGAAAAAACAAAAGAAGATCAAAGCAAAACCGGAGCCGGGTATTGAGTATATTGTTGGAGGTGGACGATGAGACTTATATACCCATTCCTACTGATTCCACTGCTACATAGCAATGATGTAATGGCTCAATCGGCGTCATCCGATCCACACGTAGATGCTGCATGGGCTGAAATACCGTCTACCGCCAGTGGCGCAGGTGATTTTAAATCAGGCGGTGCACCGGGAGACCGAATGTGGATACCTGGAGATGGGGAAAGCTTCGCGGATATTTCGTTTCAAACGACTGGGTCACGTGAATATGCAGAGGATATCGCTCGTTATAATGGCATGAAAGTTAATCAGCTGCTAGGGCCTGGCAGCGTGCTTTTTATACCTAAAAAGCTTGCTTTACCACCACAAGATCAGGGCCAATCAGTCAATTGGGAAATTCAAGAGTTTGGTGATTCCGGATCAGGTTCGGTTGAGCTATCAAAACCGAAAACAAGCTCATCCTCTAAACCTATTGCTGCTATTGATACTGCGCCGAAAAAATCAGGAACTATCAACATAGATATGTTTGCCGGCGAGGTGAAAGTTCTCGGTAAGGTTAACGTTACGCGAGTGGCCATTGGTAACGGCAGTATTGTTCGAGCTGAAGTTTTGAAAAATGGCGAGTTACTTGTGATTGCGCAAACTGCGGGTAGCACGTCGCTCAGACTGTGGCATAAGGATGAAGCCCAATCAGATTTTAATATCCGAGTCTCTGAACATGATCCGGTTACTCGGATTCGTATGGAGAAAATGGTTCAAATTAAGGTGCGGATGATCGAATTCCGTAAGAGTGCCCTTGGCAAACTGGGCATTGATTGGAGCGACAGTGTAGCGGGTCCTAGTTTCGCAACGGCAGGGGATTTGGTTGGTAACAATCTTTTTCGTCCCGCTGCAGAAGGCTTCAATAACCTGCCGAATACGGTTTCACCGTTTTCAACCTATTTTGGTATTGCGTCGAACATCACCTCACGAATCAATCTATTGGCCTCATCGGGTGACGCCGTGACCTTAGCCGAACCTGTGCTGAGTTGTGCAAGTGGCGGTAGTGCAAGTTTTCTCGCGGGCGGTGAAGTGCCATACCCTACGGTTGGTTCTAACGGGCAAACCACTGTTCAATTTAAAGAATATGGAATCAAGCTGAATGTATCGCCGAGCATCGACGATGCCGGAAATGTACGTACGACGGTTGAGACTGAAATAAGTCAGTTGGATCCGGCTGTTACCGTTCAAGGAGCGCCAGGACTACTTACGCGAAAAGCGCAAACTCAGGTGAATGTGCGCTCTGGTCAAACAATTGTTATCTCAGGTTTGTTGAGTTCCGAGAACAGCAAGGATGTTGACCGAATACCCGGAATCGGCAACCTACCCATAATTGGAAATTTTTTCAAATCTCAAAATTCGCGAAATGCTGTCAGCGAATTAGTCATTTTTCTAACACCAGAGGTTATTGATCCGAACTCAGGTGCGATGTCGGAGAACGACCAACGAATACTGTTCGAGACCGATAAACGTGTTGTCAGGGCTCGCCAATCCTTGCCGTTGATGGAGTAGATCGTGTTTGATTTCTACTACCAACAAGGCGGTGGTCGCCGCAAGCTGTTCAAGGTTAAAGGTTCCTTGTGCTCGATTGGTAGTGCAAGAAGCAATGATCTTGTTGTTAATACCAGGCTTGTTGGAAAGCGTCATGCCGAACTCAGACTCGAATCTGACGGTGTGTATTTACGTGATCTTGGCAGCATGAGTGGCAGCTGGGTAAATAGAGAACGCATAGTTGAGCACGGGCCAATATCGGATCTTGATGAAATCTCCGTTGGTGATATTAGCCTCACGATAAACGCTTCAAAGATCAAACTTTCCGCAAATGATTCATCGATAGCCATTGACGGGAACTCTGACTATCAACTGGCTACGTCAGTGGGGGCGCTAACTGATTCGGCCTCACGCCAAGCAGATCCTCTCGAATCTACTAATGCAGAATTGTCGAAAAGCGACGAAGCACTTAGTTACTGGGGACGTATTATCCATGAACAACTGCTGGATCAAATGGATTTACGTCGGAAAGACGTCAATCGAATGACCGATGAGCAGTTAAAGACAGAATCGCTCGTGCTAATCAAGAATATTATTTCTGGCATGAGTGATCAGATTCCTGGTTCAGTTGATCGGAGTGTTTTGGAATCAGATGTCTTGAATGAGGCTGTTGGTCTTGGTCCGCTTGAACAGTTCTTGAATGATGAAGATGTCACTGAGATCATGGTGAATAACCACAGTGAGATATTTATTGAAAAAGAAGGTAAGTTGGAAAGATCACGTAGTACATTTAGTAGTGATGCTACGGTATACGCGGTTATAGAACGGATCATTACGCCAATAGGGCGTCGAATAGACGAAAGTAGTCCGATAGTTGATGCGCGTTTAAAAGACGGATCACGTGTAAACGCCGTAATACCTCCCCTCGCGCTTAAAGGGCCGAGTATTACGATAAGAAAATTCCCAAAGCACCGAATGGAGTTTTCTGAGTTGGTGGAAATTGGCTCTGTCGATCAACGTATGGTCGATTTTCTAAGAGTGTGCGTTGAGAAAAGAAAAAATATTATTGTGTCCGGTGGAACTGGATCGGGTAAGACCACATTGCTGAATGTTTTATCCAACTTCATACCCTCAGCCGATCGTGTAGTTACTATTGAAGACGCTGCCGAACTTAAATTGATTCAACCAAATCTAGTGTCGCTTGAATCTCGCCCATCAAATCTCGAAGGCAATGGAGAGGTGCCGATACGTGAGCTAGTCAAGAATTCTCTTCGAATGAGGCCGGACCGAATAGTAGTTGGTGAGTGTCGCGGAGGCGAAGCGATTGACATGCTCCAAGCGATGAACACTGGGCATGATGGGTCGCTTACCACAATTCATGCTAACAATCCCCGCGATGTTATTTCTCGCCTCGAAGTTCTAGTGCTAATGGCTGGATTGGATTTGCCTGTTACCGCTATTCGTGAGCAGGTGGCATCTGCTGTGGACATGATTATTCAGCAAACTCGTTTCCCTTGTGGTTCACGAAAAATTACTCGTATAACAGAAGTGGTTGGAGTTGAGAGTGGCACTGTGCAATTGCAAGATATATTTATTTACCAGCAGGAGGGTCATTCGGCTGACGGTCGTGTGCAAGGAATGTTTAAAGCAACTGGGGCTATCCCTACATTTTATGAAGAGTTACGAGATGTAGGTGTTGAGGTAGATCTGTCCGCTTTTGACAACGGACATGGTGGAATCTGACATGTCACTTATCGTCGTGTTGCTAGCGGTGTTTCTCAGCGTAAGCTTGATCGGCTATACGATGATAAATAGCAGCACGTCTGTGTGGGGTGAGTACAGTAGCTCTTTAAGTAATTCGACAGAATCAAACCTGCGTAATTTGTTTCTCTTTGCGGATACAAGAAAGCTACTTTTTGCCTATCTCGCTTCGTTTATTCTCGTTCCATTATTTCTTTACTATTTTGATGCGAACGCCATCGTGATCGCATTTTCTGTGATTGCTCTTTATTTAGCTCCACGTTTCGTTTTTTCGTTCTTGGCAGAACGACGTAAGAAAAAAATCAA
>CAZQOI010000082.1:10244-11324 GCA_964594905.1 uncultured Granulosicoccaceae bacterium | reverse complement strand
ACCTGGGTTAAACCGCTAAACCTACCCAAGTCATACTTCATCAAAGCCAACACAAGGATGATAAAGCCCACAGCTTTTACAGCTGTTAGTAGAGAGTCCACTGCCACTGAGGAAAAAACCTCAAATGCGCGGGTATCCAAGAAGGTCCTACCTATTGCGAACACCGCCAACAAATGTACAACGGACAAGCCATTGTAAAGTAGCCGATATCCACCTTTGAAATGTGGCTCGAGCTTTCTTTGAGTGTTTAATCTGGCCAAAAATGAATGCGCCACAGCAAACGTCAACCACCCCAATGCGTAGACAAATATCCCGATCACTTTTGCCAGACTTCCACAATAATTGGAGCTATTAAACCCATCACATCAGATAAATTTTTGCTCGCTACTCTAAACTATACTGATTCGCACACTACCCGTCCGTGACTTTGTCACATAGCATAATCAGGCGTACTGAAAGCTGCGATTTTAATCAACGAAAAGAAAATTTCTAACACATTTTGATCATATGGAATGATAGGCTGACATCTCAACAAATCTACGGATAGCGTTCTATGAAAATTTTAAATATCGTGGCCTTCAGTTTGGTTGTCAATCTTTTTCTTGGTGCCAGTATCGCGAACGCGCGAGAAGGTACTAAAACATATGCAAGCCCGCACGATGTGACCACTACCATGGATAGGCTCGAAGCTATAGTGCAAGACAAAGGTATGAAAGTGATGGCTAGGGTTAATCACAGCGCCAATGCTGAATCAGTTGGCATGGAACTCCGCCCAACACAGCTACTTATTTTTGGTAATCCAAAAGTGGGCACGCCACTGATGCTTTGTAGTCAGGGTGTCGCGATTGACTTACCACAAAAAATGCTGGTTTGGCAGGCAGAAGATGGAAAGGTGTTTCTATCGTTCAACGATCCTAGCTACTTGAAAAGTCGCCACTCAGTCGAAGGTTGCGACGAAGTGCTTGCGAAAGTTAGCGGCGCTCTTAATAACTTTGCCAAGGCCGCAACAGCTCAGTAATTGTTGCAAGCAGTATAAATCTAGTTTTGAGTTTGATTTGATTTGATTTGATTTGATTTGAT
>CAZQOI010000082.1:5542-10144 GCA_964594905.1 uncultured Granulosicoccaceae bacterium | reverse complement strand
TTTGATTTGATTTGATTTGATTTGATTTGATCAATCATTTTCGCAAAATGTAAGCTAACTATTTTTAGGTCTTTATCGGATAGAACAGCCACACAAATATCTCTGGTGGCTGTTCTACCAAGTTGCATATGCTACTGAATCAGGAATCGGAAAGCCCATAACTCCACCAAGTCGAAAAAGCACAATGAATGTGGCTGACTACTACTAGTCGTAACGCTTATGGTAGCGCCGTCGGGTACCGGCACGCTGCACAATCACGCCGACAATCTCACTCAGATCTTGCAAGGTGGGTTGATTTTGAAAGGTCTCGTTAAGTGGGAACAAATACCATTCGCCATCTACGCCACGGCGAAGTTGACGAAACAGAAAAGTCTCAAGGATCTCCTCTGGCTCATTAACACTGCTAGCTGGGTCAGCTTCTACTGATTCTGACTGTTGCTGCGCAAGAACATAACTGCCATCAGTTGCGTGCCCTGTTGGGTCTACAACAATTATACAATCCTTAGCAAACTCTGGCTCCATACTGGAATCTCGCACTTGCAAAGCGAATGTTTCCGCCTCTGTACAGGTGCTTGGCTCAAGACGGTTGATATCGTCAATTGGTTTTTTAAAATGAAGTATATGGGTGTCAGACACAATGTTTTCTACCTGACACCCAGGTTCCAATTTGGCATTTAACAAACCTAAGCGAATGGGCTTCTTGATTAGGATATCACCGCCACTGGTATTATAGCGAAACCGAATGTTCACGACCAACTAAAGAGGCGGTATGGTAGGGGATTATGATTCGTCAAATCTCAGCGCTATGAGCTTGTTTTCCGTATTTCTCGACTTAAAAGACCGAGACTGCCTCGTTGTTGGTACCACCAGTGAGGCACTGCAGTCTGCCGAGTCACTGATTAACAATGGTGCGCGGGTCACAATGATTTGCGAGGATGAGGTTCCTGAACAGGACCCGGCAAAGGTGCCCGCATTAGAGGGCCTCCACCAAAAAGAATTTCGGAGTTTTCATACTGACGATCCAGCAAATTTTTGGTTGGTGATCGCCGCCACCCATGACAGTAAAATGAATACGTCAATCGCTAACAGTTGCCATGCCAGTCACACGTTTTGTCATGATGTCAGTAACCCCTCGAACGGATCATACCGCATAGCGACAAACTCAGAAGAAACAACGGCTGCAACAGCGCGCGCAAATAAACTCGCTGTTAATGAACTGGCTATTGAATCAATCACATTGCCTGACAGTTCTGCTAAGAAAAGTGGCTTTGTGTCATTGGTGGGTGCAGGTCCTGGCGACCCAGAACTGTTGACACTTCGAGCACTACGGTTAATAAAAACCGCCGACGTGTTGGTCTACGATCGCCTGGTTAGCCAATCCATCCTGGACTTACGCCGTCCAGATGCCAAATTGCTCTATGCAGGTAAGGCTAAATCAGACCATGCCATGCCCCAAGGTTCTATAAACCAGTTGCTGGTTGATCTGGCAGAACAACAATTCAATGTAGTGCGTCTAAAAGGCGGCGACCCATTTATCTTTGGTCGTGGTGGAGAAGAAATAGAAACCTTGGCGCAACATCGCACAGCCTTTCAGGTTGTGCCAGGCATTACAGCCGCCACAGGCTGCGCGGCGTTTTCCGGTATTCCACTCACCCATCGGGACCATGCTCAATCATGCGTTTTCTTGACAGGTCATCTCAAAAATGGGGAGATCAATCTCAACTGGCAAGACTTGACCGATCCAACGCAGACGATCGTAATCTACATGGGGTTAACAGGTCTAAGGCAAATTTGCGAAAAGCTCATTAGTAATGGGCGCTCTCCAGAAACTCCAGCTGCATTGGTTGAACGAGGCACTACTCCAGCGCAAAGAGTTCATGCTGAGACATTGCACACTTTAGCCGACAAGGTGGAAAATCAAGATGTCAGAGCCCCCACTTTGTTGATAATCGGCGGCGTTGTTAGCTTGCACCAATCACTAAACTGGTTCGAAAGCAAACATACCGACGCAAACCCGTTGCCTTCACCATTCACGGGTCCAACTACACAGGCTGATCACCGAACCGAGTAACTTACAACTCAAACTCGATGGAGAAGCTATGACTGAACATATGACTGAAAAAAGGACTTGTCATTATACTCTTACAGGCTAATGCTCTGTATCCATAAGCAATGCGTCACCTACAAGTTGATGCACACTGATAACCTGATCCATTTCAAATCCGTAGTATGGCAATACTTTCGAAAACTGGCTTTTACAGATCGCACAAATTGCCGCCATGTGGGTAATTTGGTGTTGCTCGTTAACCTTCTTGAGCGCTTGCATGCGTGGCATTGCACCTTTGACACGGAGCTCAAGCAGATCATCTGTTAACAAGCCGCCGCCGCCGCCACAACAAAAGCTTGCCTCACCAGTGGTATTTTTAGGCATATCGTAAAAGTGACTACAAGCCGCCTTGATAACCTCTCGAGGCAATACAAATTGACCACCGGATTTACTGCCCATACGCGAGGCTCTTGCGACGTTGCAGGAATCATGATAGGTCACACGCTTCTCATCATTAGCCTCTGGATCGAGCCTTATACGCTTTTGCTGAATCAGATCATGGGTCACTTCTATAATGTGCTGTGGCACGGGATAGTTTGAATCAAGAAAATCAAAAGGCCCTGCTAAGGTATTTAAAAAACTGTAGCCAACACGCCAGGCGTGACCACACTCACCAAAGACGATTCGTTTGACACCGAGCTCCAGGGCAGCTTCACGAATCCGCATAGCGATTCTTTGCATATTGTCGTAGCTACCAATAAATAGCCCAAAGTTTGCGGCTTCCGAAGCATGGGAAGACACTGTCCAACTCAATCCGGCTTGATGAAACACTTTGGCGTAACCGATCAAACCATCGATATGCGGTTCTGCAAAAAAATCAGCTGATGGTGTCACCAAGAGAACATCTGCACCTTTGACATCGAGCGGAAACTTAACCGCGACTCCGTCATCTTCTAGTACGTCTTCCTCCAAACCTTCCAAGGTGTTAGCTAAGGCAGCTTCGGGCAAGCCTAAATTGTTGCCCAATTTATGCACCTTGCCAATGACCTCATTGCAGTACTTCTGACCTTTGCCCACCGAGTCCATGATTTCGCGTGCGGCCATGGAGACTTCAGAGGTATCAATACCATAGGGGCAGTACACCGAACACCGACGGCATTGAGAACATTGGTGGTAGTACTTGTACCAGTCATCCAATACCGATTCGGTCAAGTCTTCTGCGCCAACGAGCTTGGGAAAATACTTGCCCGCTAAGGTGTAATAACGACGATAAACTTTTCGCAGTAAATCTTGCCTGGCAACCGGCATGTTCTTGGGATCACCAGTGCCCAAAAAATAGTGGCACTTATCAGTACAAGCTCCACACTTCACACACGAGTCCAAATACACCTGTAAGCCACGATATTTTTGCGTCAGTTCGCCAAGCTTCTCTATCGCGACTTCTTGCCAGTTATCGACCAATTCACCTGGAAACCCAAGCGCTTTCTGATGTTCTTCCTTGGCTACAAAGGGTTGACTGTGGCTCATCGAATCGGGCATCACAGGTGGCGTATAAATGAATTCGCCCAGTTTCGGTACATCAAATTCTGGTGGCTTAGCCACGAGGCTTCTCCGATGCACTTGATGAACTTGATGAGCGAGAACCATCCAGTGATTTTGCCCATTTAGCTATATGACGCCGTTCGCGAGGGTTATCAACTTGGTTCCGACTTGGGCTAAAAAACAAACCGGGTGCATGTAGCATTTTTGAAAACGGGAAGATCAGTAAGAGCACTGCTGCTAATACAATATGTACGAATAACACTGGATTAAATGCAAGCGCGCCGATATCCAGTGAAATAAAACTCAAGGCAAATTCCCTGACCTGCCATATATTCGCAGGCGACCAATATTTTATCCCAAGTCCAGAAGCTGCTAATGCCATCAAGAACACAAGCATCAGAAAATCTGATGGGGCTGAGATGTAACGCACCCGATCAACCAGAAAACGTCTAGCCAACAAACCGGTCAATCCGAAGAGCATCAGCATTCCTGCATAGTGGCTTATCTGTGGCACTAGCAATACCCACCACCATATCGGCTCAACAACATAGCGAAGATGGGTCAGCAAGGCCAAGAACAATCCCGCATGAAATGCCCATCCAAAAATCCAGGTCCATTTGGACGCTTTGAAAAGACTTTCAAACAAAACCACTTCCTTAGCTAATCTCCACAATACTCCAGAGCGGGTAGTAGGCGCGGGGGTAGTCGGTATTTTTAGCGGCGCGGGAGTTAATGCATAACGCAGGATTTTTCGCAAGGTACCAACCACAAACACGAGGACCGCGAGATACAACAGCACGCCGATCAAGGTTCCCATGTGACAACTCTAAAAATTCAGTGCTATCAAAATATCACACACAACCAGTAGGTTTTGGCAAGCCTGCATATTTACATGCCTGTTTGGCCGGCCCATGCGGATACAACTCATACAAATACTTGCTGTTTCCCTTATCTTTGCCCAATTTTTTGCCGATCGCCTTGGTTAATATCCGTATCGCTGGCGCAATATCATA
>CAZQOI010000082.1:0-5442 GCA_964594905.1 uncultured Granulosicoccaceae bacterium | reverse complement strand
AGGAAATGCGCTGTGTAGCGCTCCACGATCGCAACATTCTGGTAGCAAACACTCTGGACGGCGTATTTGTCGCAGATGAGATGTGCACCCATGAAGACGCAAGACTGTGCGACGGCAACCTCTCGGGCACACTGGTCAAATGCCCCTTACATGGTAGCCGCTTTGACTTGAGAACTGGAAAAGTGCTCGATGATCCAGCCGATCAAGATCTCGTGATCTACCCCGTCACCTTGGTCGACAATGAGGTCTTTGTTGCCTTGCCGAAACCGAATGACCAGGACAGCGAAAAACAAACATGAATACACCTGCTGACTACACGATCGCTGATGCCAAACTCATTCGTTCGGCTATTCAACGTGTAGCAACTGGTCCCGAGCTTAGTAAGAATTTATCACGTGACGAAGCCCGCTCAGTGATGCACGCATTACTCGATGGTTCAGCTGATCCAGTGCAGGCTGGTGTGTTTTTGATCGGTCTGCGTATGAAGCGCGAAACCGATGAAGAGTTTAAAGGAGTCATGGATGCCCTGAACGACAAAACCGAGATTTGCCACTCAACTGCCAACGAAATTATTACCATTTCTGATCCTTACAATGGATTTAACCGAACCCTTCAAGGTTCACTGTTCACAATGCCCGTGCTCGCAGCGTGTGGCATGAACGTGTACTCACATGGGGTTGAACTAGGTGGTCCAAAGTTCGGCGTCACTCACCATACGATCATTAAGGCCTTGGGCGGGAATCCTTTACGATCAACTGACGAAGTTGCCTCACGAGTATCTGATCCGAACATCGGATGGGGTTACCTTGACCAAAGAGTCATGAATCCAGCCTTGCACTCGCTCAATGAATTACGCATGCGTATCGTCAAGCGCCCTGTGCTCAGCACCACTGAAGTTCTTGTTTCACCGATAAAGGGTGCCAATAAAACACACCTTGTTACAGGCTATGTACATAAGCCTTATCGTGATACTTATTGTATGTTGGCTCGGCACATGGAGTACGATTCACTGTTACTGGTGCGCGGCACGGAAGGGGGAATCATTCCGTCATTCCGCGCTGACGCTCATATAGTCCGGTATAACCAGACTGTGGATTATGAAGAGCTGGATATTGATCTGACACCACTAGAGTTACTGCGCAGCTATCGCGCTGAAGATGTTCCCGACGATTTGCCACTAGCCACTGAAGAATCCAACCCCATCGGTATGAAGTGGGACATAAATGAGTTATCAGCACTGTGTGCCGAAAAAGGGCGCGACGCTCTTAAAGGTAAAACAGGGGCTTTGCTTGACGCCGCAATTCTCGGCGCCGCCTTGATCATGTGGCATACCGGATACCAACCAAACATGAAAACCGCTACCGATCATGCTCGACAAGTTATTGCCTCAGGTGAAGCTTTGTCACGCCTGGATGCTGGCTTGTAATATCAATGATCGGTAGCGTTGAGGATCAGTATTTACTTGAACAAACTTTTAAGCTTGTCCTTGGCTTTATCTTTTGCAGCGTCGGCCGCTTCATTCAGCTTGTCTTTAGCTGCATCTTGTTGAGCTTTCAACGCAGCTTCCGCTTGAGCTTTGGCCTTATCAGCCTGTTCCTGAGCTTGAGCTTTCAGTTTCGCAGCTTCTTGATCAGCCAGAGCTTTGGCTTGATTCTTCAAGTTACCGGTAATGTTATCTCTCATGCCTTTAAGAATCACACTGGCAAAGTTCGCTGAAAGTTCTGCAAAGGTTCCGATAATAGGCACATCAAGCTTCACACCTTTAAGCGAGGCTAGATCATCACCACCCTGGCCTTGTGCTGTACCAGTAATCAACGTGGTTAAGGTGTAGTCCACAGCTTCACCCGGTAAATCAACAGTTCCCGCTCCACCAACACGCAATAGCGGTGAACGCATATCGAGATCGGTCGAGGTCATAACACCTTGATTGAATGCGCCACTGACGGCAAGCGATGAAAAGTCTGTCTTAACATCCTGTGCATCAGCACCTAATCTCTGACCGCTCAAGGCAGCTTTCGCACGACGAATTTGATAGCCGAGGTTTATGCCATTGATAGAACCATCAGTAAACGCGGTATCGAACCCGCCGTTTAATCCAGCTGTAAGACCATTTACCGTATTACCACTGGTGGTGATATCCGCAGAAACCCGACCAGCACCTGATAAGAACGAATCTTTCTGCGTCAGATCTGCGAGCAAAGGATCGGCCTGAATACCGTCTAGCGACATCTTCAGTGAATAGGCAGGCGTAGCACCGTTAACATCCAGTCCAGCGGTAGTATCAAGCTTGCCTTCGTACATCAATGCTGTGAGATTTTCCACACCAAGCTTGCCACCTTTGGCTTTGATCGGTACGACAATATCGCGAGTGGTGAGGTTACTGACCTTGACATTACCCACACTGAAAACGCCATTGACATCCAGCTGCTTGAGCATGTCTGTTGGAAGTTCGATAGGTGTATCACCACCAGCGCCACTGTCACCGGCATCACTGCCGCTTGTGTCGGTATCAGAAGCAGGTGCATCACTTGGCGGTGGCAAATAGCGATCAAGATCAATCGAATCTACGTTCAGTGCAAATCGCAGAGGCGGTACAGCACCTTCTAAAGATGGCACCGAGGCTTCGCCAGAGAACGTTGTGTCATCCAGGATAATCTTTAAATCATTCAAGGCGGCACTGGCGGGCGTCGCCTGCAAACCGAGTGACAAGCTTGCCTTGTTCAGCGCCGTTTCATCTGCCGTTACTGGCGCTTCAATGCCGAGCTTGGTAAAGATCTCTCGCGGGTCGAATTCATTACTAGCCAGTTGCCCAGCAATATTCGGTTCAGTATCCAGGTTGGTGATGTTCAAGCTACCATCAAGCGCTATACCGAGCGCACCTAAGCTCAGGTTTTGTACCAGCACTTGCTGCTCACCCAAAAGTGCTTCGACGTCCGCACCGAGGTTGACATCCAGCTGACCGCCCGGCATGGCACCACCTTTAGCAGCCGTAGTTAACGTAAAGCCTTTGAGTGTGTAGCGCTGATTATCGAGATCGATCATCAGGTTGCCACCACCGTTAACATCAGCATTCAAGTCCATGCTATTGCTGTTAACCGTAAAGTCTGTCGCTAGATCAAACGGCTTGGCCAGCTCGATGGCACCCGTACTGAGGTTGAACCCAGAAAGTTGGGCATCAGTACCGCTCTGTGCATCGGTCCAACTGACGTTGGCATCACTGATCTGAATACCACCTACTGCAAGCGCTGCAATGGTGGCACTACTGCCTTCAACTTCCGTGGTGACTTCTTCACCCGTGCTACCTTCATCGGTACTGGTTGTTGTTGTTGTGCTGTTGACCAGATCATCCCAGTTGGTCGTACCATCGGCTGCCCGTTGCAAGTCAACTTGCAAGCCACTGAGCTCAACAGTGCGAATGTTTACTTCCTTTTTTATCAGAGGTAAAAGTTTGACCTTGACATCGGCACTGCCGATGCGTGCGAATGGCGCGTCGCCATAACCTTCAGCATTAGCCAATACGATTTCGCCGATTGAAATCCCGGCCCACGGAAATACCGAAGGATTAAGATCACCAGCAATTTCCAGATCACGCCCGGTTTGCTTCTTGACTTGGTTCTGAATGGTGTCTTTAAAATCGTTCCAATCAACGAGATGAACGAGTGCGGCAATACCTACACCGACAACCAGTACCAACACCGCAACTGATATCAACAGCCACTTAATGAATTTCATTACTTTGCCTCAAGTGCTCGCGACAATCACAACCACTAAAAGTGTTACGTCCAAAACCGACGATTGTATCCCAACCATCAGCGCTTCTAGTGTGTAGTACTACCGCGACAAGCTCACGCCAAATTCATGACATGCATGCGTTACAGATGTTCAGTTATTCAAACCAAGATGAACAAGTTTTCATCTTGCAATACCGAAACTGTATCGCCGCTTAAGCTCTCGATTTGGGCTCGACCATGCCGGCCTCTTAACACATGCAAAACGATCTAAGCGCGATAGTCACCTGACTTGCCACCACTCTTTTCGAGCAGCTTGATATCAGTTATCTGCATACCTCGATCAACCGCCTTGCACATGTCATAAATCGTCGCGAGTGCTACCTGGACACCAATCAGCGCTTCCATTTCAACGCCCGTTTGCGACAGGGTCTCGGTGCGCACCTCACACGTAATACTGTTATCGGCAGAGTCCGGGGAAAACTCCACCTCAACATGTGTCAGCCCAATCGGGTGGCATAGGGGGATCAATTCACTGGTTTTCTTGGTCCCCATGATCGCCGCCACCCGCGCAATGCCGAGTACATCACCTTTCTTGTGAGAACCAGCGCACACCATCTCGAATGTCGCGGGGAGCATCTGGATACGGCCACTGCAGAGCGCCACCCTATGTGTCACCGCCTTGTCACCGACGTCGACCATATGGGCGTCGCCCGATTTGTTGAAATGCGTTAATTCGGACATTGTCATTCGCCTGTGTTCAGGAGCAGCAGAGATTCGGTATCATCGGTGGTTACGAGCTTTGAGACAACACCATGGCCATCAAGGTCAAATTTTTCGCCAGTTTACGAGAAGCGCTGCCCGAGGCCATAGATTCGGTCGAGGCGGCTGGCATCCAGAACATCAGCGATGTCTGGAATGCCGCCACTGATGGCAAAGCGATGCCAGATCACGTCCTTTGTTCGGTGAACCTTGAGCATCGCGAAGCAGATGAGCCAGTCAAGGACGGCGACGAGGTGGCCTTCTTCCCTCCTGTGACAGGTGGTTGATGAGCGTCTCGATCCACAGCACGGGCTTCGACCCCCAGGCCGATCTTGCCGCATTCACCGCTAGCCTGCCACCGGGATGTTTTGGTGCGACGGCAAGTTTCATTGGCACGATGCGCGATTTCAACGAAGGGGATCCGGTCAAGGCCATGACCCTCGAGCATTATCCAGGCATGACGGAGAAGGAACTTGAATCGATTATTAGCGATGCAAAAAAACAATGGGACATCATTGATGCGCTAATTGTGCATCGGGTTGGTGATATTCAACCTGCTGACCCTATCGTGCTGACAGCAGTCTGCTCAGCGCATCGCGCCGCAGCGTTCGACGCTTGTCGTTTTTTGATGGAAGCGTTGAAAAGTCGCGCACCGTTCTGGAAAAAAGAAACACTCGACGATGGCTCTACGCGTTGGGTCGATAAAAATACCTGAGTGACGGAACTAACTCTTCATGCGTGAAATACTTGAACTGCAGACTGGGCAAGTAGCGTTTCTTAGTGGCTTGCTTGCAGGTTTTGCGATGACTGCGGCTTTGCACATTGTCCGCACGCGATCAAAAAGACCGATTGCCTACTTTGTCTTTCTGACATCCACCTTGTCGTCATTGTTGTTTATTGTTGCCTTGTATATCGATGTCAGGTTAACCATCGAACTTGCAGGACATGACAA
>CAZQOI010000081.1:0-12300 GCA_964594905.1 uncultured Granulosicoccaceae bacterium | reverse complement strand
GCCGCTATCTCATCTTCCTTGACCAGAGAATTGACGCGAGCCAAAGACACCAAGCGTTGTCGTTCATTGCTGTGCTCATCGTCAATCGCTGCGCGCGCTTCTCTGATCAATTGTGGAACCGTAGCGTCCGCCAGATCGTTTGTGCGTTTGATCAGTTGCTCAAAGGTGTCGCGATTTTTCAGTACCACTTTGCGAAGTGCTTTGCGATCATAGCGTAGCTTGAGATTATCGAGTTCGATGTCCTGCAAAACCTCAGTGTAATCCTTGCCGTCGTTACCGACGACAAAGCTTTGTACACGTGCTGGTAAGTATCTTTCGATATTCAATTGTCGATCGGCTACACACTGTAAATTATAGCTGGCTTCGATAAATGCGAGCCCTTTTGGCAGTTCCTCGATGCGCACCACTTGGCTGTCTGCTTGTCCATAACCCTCGTCAAGAATAAGGTCCATCGCCGCGGTAACCATTGGGTGATCCCAGGTCAGGAAGGTAAATTCTTCACGCGTCAACGCGGTCGCACGGTCGAAAGTTAGCGTCATGCCAGCGGCTGGTAGATGCGGGAAGTGCTCAACCTGCATGTGATCACTGGGATGGATTATCCAGTGATCTCGCTGTTCAGTGACGTCCACACCGAAGCGATCAAATACCGCTTCCATAAAGTCTTGTAAGCGGTAGTCCCGATCCACTCTCGCCAGGGCGTCGAGATGCTCCTGAATAAGTTCAGGGCGGTTGGAGTTGAGTTCAAGCAGGCGATCGCGTCCTTGTTCTACCTGGGCTTCGAATGATTGTGCAAGCTCCTTGGCTTGTTCTATCAGTGTGTCAAGCTCTGGCGCTGCGTTGCCAGCATCGATTTTCTCAAGTGTTGATTCGAGCTTTGGAGCAAGTTCTGCCATGACGGCGTTGCCCGATTTGCAAATGCGTTCGAAGGCATTAAGGCCTTCGTGATACCAGCGCCGCAACGCTGCATCCCTGCTGCCAGGTGCGGCGGGAACATGAATTTGTACGGTCTCGGTTTGACCGATTCGGTCAAGACGTCCGATGCGTTGTTCCAACAGATCAGGTGACTGTGGCAGTTCGAGCATCACGAGGTGATGCAGAAACTGGAAGTTGCGCCCTTCGCTACCGATTTCAGAGCACAGCATCAACCGGCAATCCTCTTCCGGGTCAGCAAACCAGGCAGCGGCACGATCTCGCTCGACAATGGACATCTCTTCATGGAATTGCGCTGTAGCAAAGCCCATAACACGGAGGTGTTCACTAATAGATTTAACCGTCTCGATAGATGAGCAAATCAACAATACTTTGGCAGGAAATAGTTCTGACAAGAATTCAAGTAACCACGCCGCGCGGCTGTCATTACTGTTGTCATCAAGCGTGTGTTCGTTGAATTGTCTATCGGGAAAACCTTTGATCGCCTGACGTGTATTACGAAACAACAAACGACCAGTGCCATGGCGATCAATCAATTTATCTATCAGAGAAAATTTCAGATCGCTGATGGCAATAGCGCTTGAGGCACTAAGCGTTTTAAGTTCAGAGTCTGAAAAATCTTCGCCGAGTAAAGTTTCAAGCTCCTTGATGGACGCTGCGTCCAAGGCTTGGTCGTCCATCAGCTGATTGGCAATCTTGGCCACATCAGCGAACGCTTGTTCTTCTTTGTTGAATTGTTCGAGTGATGCAAAACGCTCTGGATCGAGTAAGCGTAGTCTGGCAAAGTGCCCCGCCTGACCAAGTTGCTCAGGCGTTGCAGTCAGCAACAGCACTGATGGGGTTTCAAGCGCCAGGGCCTCAACCAGATTGTATGCATCGGATGCTTCGTCTGGTTGCCAATGCAAATGATGTGCTTCATCAGCGATCAGCATATCGAAACCCGCACTAATCGCGGCATCACCAATTTCTTCGTTGTCCAACAACGTATCAAGAGAGGTAAGCACCAGTTGTTCGGCAAGGAAGGGATTACTCTCAGGTGCGGATGGCAAAAGCTCGGTGTAGCGTTCCTCATCCATGATCGACACTTTAAGATTAAATTTTCGAAGCATCTCCACTAGCCATTGGTGTAGCAGAGCAGCCGGCACGATAATCAGTACTCTTGACCCCTGATTGGTGATCAATGATGCGTGCAGAATCATGCCCGCTTCGATGGTTTTGCCGAGCCCAACTTCGTCAGCTAAGAGAACACGGGGGTGACGGCGTTTCAGCGCCTCGACTGCGATATAGATCTGATGTGGCAATACGGATACTCGTGCACCCATCAAACCGTAGGCTGCGGAGTGCGCAAGCTGATGTCGATGATCAAACACATCACGACGCAAGGCGAACCAGCGTTGACCATCGATCAAACCTGCGAAGAGACGGTCGCGCGGGGTGCGAAATTGCAGAAAATTGTCGAGACCGGCCTCGTTGAGAATTTCCTTTTCTCCATTGTCTGTTCGGCGTCCGCTGTAGGTGAGTAGCCCATCTTCCTCAATGGCAGCATCTACAGCCAATTGCCAACCTTCATGACTTGTAATTGAGTCTCCCGCCTGAAAGGCGACCCTGGTTAACGGCGCGGTTTCTTTCGCATAGATACGAGTGTCGCCAGTTGCCAGGAAAACCACGGTGATTTGTCGGTGCTCCACCTCGAGGATGGTGCCCAGGCCGAGATCAGATTCGGTGTCGCTGATCCAGCGCTGACCGGCCACATACTCTTGATTCATGGGTTATTTTTCTGAAAAACGTGTCTGTGTGAGTGTGCTTTGCGGGAATATTACAAGCTGCTGTCACGAGAGGCAGTCAGGCAATATAAAGCTTCTGTGCGAGAATTATGGGGTTTGTTGTACGGATAGATGCGCTAAATGCGTCGAAAACAGCCAGTTGTAGATTGTAACCGAACAGTGGACAGAGTCGGATTCAGGTTAAACGCAACTCTCCGAGCCTTGTATTCGCTCGGCAAAATACCTATATTGGGTTTATCGGGGTGTAAAGCCTCGTGAAAGCGACCATTCCGGGGTTTCTCGGCGGTCATTGTTAAAGACAGGTTTAGCTGTGATTTTAACTGACGCAAGTCTTTTTCAGTCACTGGTAACCGTCTATATGTTGTTTTTATAAGGGTATTATCTTGAGTACTGGTACAGTTAAGTGGTTCGACGCGGCGAAGGGATTTGGTTTCATCGCTCCTGAAGACGGTGGCAAAGACGTATTTGTTCACCATACAGCCATCACAGGCGATGGTTACAAAACTCTCGACGAAGGGCAAAAAGTCTCCTTTGATGTTGAGCAGGGCCAAAAAGGTCCGGCGGCGGTAAACGTCTCAGCCATGTAAATGGCTTGGATTTTAAGCACAACAAAAAAGCCCCGCATTGCGGGGCTTTTTTTATAGCTTGAACTTATTGCTCAGAGGCCTGTGACTTTCAGGCTGCCTTGTCCTGATGAGGCGCGATGTTTTGCGGTGACGTTGTCGTTGCGTCAACTGATTCGTTGGTAAATTCGCTGGCAGTCTCGGTTGTTTTTGCTTCGGGTATTGGAGCGCTGCGGAACAGCGACATAATCTTGCGAACAGTGCTGATAATCGGCTCTACAACCTCGAGCTCCGCGAACAAAACTGCTGGGTCGCCTGAGAAGACTTCTGTTCGATCAAGATGCAGGGGACTGAACCTACGGTTGTTATTACCGACTGTCATGATGCGTTCATAACCACTCCCTGTCAGTGATGACACAGCGGCATCTGTGAAATAGCCAAATGGATATGCAAAGGTCTTGTTGGTTGTCAAAGCGCGAACGTCGCTATCATCTAGTTGCTGCGCTAACTGTGTCGGCGTGCAATTCCTCAGGTTGAAGTGATCCTGCGTATGAAAGCCGAACTCGATGCCTTGTGTTTGCATATGCCGGATGTTGTCGGGTGTTGCAAAGACACCTTTTGTTGATTCGCTTAACTCGGGATTGGATTGCAATAAATGCTCACAAAGTGACCCAATCTGTGTCGCTGAGAAATTGACTTGTACGTGATGAACTATCTCTGTCATCGGCAGCTCTGCGATGTCAGCGTAGTCTGATAGTGCCGCGCGGGTTTCTTCAGGAAACACGCTGATGGCATGATTTAACAGATTAACCCAGACCATGCGGCCGCTGACGGCTCGTCCAATAAGATAGACGCAGGCTGGTAGACCACGTTCGTGTAAAAGGGGTGTTGCCTTCTCGTGCACACTGAGGTAGCCATCATCGAAAGTAATAACAAGCCCTCGATGTGGAATCTTGCCCTTGGCGGCCTCTGACATCGAGATTACTTTGTAATAACGTTTGAAGTAATCGAGGTGAGTCGCAAAAGTGTTTTGATCAACAGTAACGTTTAAACCGTTTATCGAAGTGCCTGGGTTGTCATCTACATCGTGATAGAGCATTGCTCGCAAGCCACGTGGGCTCAAACCGATCACGACGCGAGCCAAGCCGAGGCGAAAAGCGATAACGCCGATGTTACGCAGAATGCGTCGAGCCTTATTGTTTGGTTTCGTACTCATTGGCTGGTCTGTGTGCTTCCTTTGGATTTCCATTTGTCCAACATTTGCAAAACCTGTTTCTCTGCGGCAACGGTGCGGTGGATCCAACGAAATTCTCGTCCAAGCGAGAGATCTTGCTGGGTGCAAACCAAGGTACCGTTCAGTGCAGACTGTGCAGCTTCCAGATAAAGGTCGGTGCCTACCTTGACGCCCTTCGCAAACAAATTCGCCTCACTGTCTCCCTGTTCGTAGACCACTTTTCCAGTTGATGCAATATCGCCGCCATCAACTGCCGCTACGAGTTGGTGAATGGTCACGCCTAAATTGTCTGGATCGTCGTAAAAAACAGGCCAGAAAAGCGTGCTGTCACCACGGTACCAAGGGGATAAACCAGTATGCATGTTCAGAGTAATTATTTTGGCGCGATCAAATAATGGTGCCTTAAGGATTGCCGTACCGTAAACAATGATGACGTCTGGCTTTTCTTGGTCGAGCAGATCGAGGCAGTCCTGGCCATTGTGGGATGACACCACCACATGGCGTGAGCCTCCTGGCATCTGATCAATGGGTTTATCGTCAAACAAAGCCCGTGACAGTGCGGCTGGATCAGGGCCGTAGCCGCCTTTGTACAGAGCTCGTCGCACACGCTCAGCATAGTTTCCTCGCTTGAGCATGCGTCGCAGACGTGTTTTCAGTGGCCGAGTGACGGGTTCAGTGGAAATGATCTTGGTAACACGATCGCCAAAACGCTCGACGAAGGCGTTCACCAGGTAGCGATGCTCGGGGTTTCCATGGGCACTTTGCCCACCAACCAGAATTACAATGCTCATCAGTACAGTATCGTTGCTCAGATTGGGTTCGAAGAAGGTTGGGACCCGTCGTGGTTTTGATCTTCGGCGGGGTCGTCAGCTGGGTTGTCTGATTTATTGCTTTCTGAAGCGAGTTCATTGCCAGACTTAAGCGAAGAAAACAGCCTAAAGCTCAGAAACACTACCCAGACCGCAACAAAAGATTCAGCGGCGAATACACCAAGGATGGACAGGTGGGTAGGCAGGTTCACAACCGCCAACGTCACCAAGGCCACGCTCAAGGCGGAGCCGTATACCGTGGTCATTGCCAAGGGTTTGAATGCCTTAAGCGATTGCAGGGCAGCAAAAGGGCCGTTTTGCACAGCGGCTATAAATGTGATTGCAGCCCAGAGCAGGACTATTTCGCGCATTGATGCGTCGCTGTATTGATCCTGGTAGAGCAATTCGTGGAGTAATGGCCACGCGAGGAGGGTCAGGACTGCAAGCGTCGCAATCGATGCCATGGAAATCGCGCTGACCATAATCATTTGTCGTGCAGCCACTCGCGAACGTCCATTGGCGATTGACAGTGCCATTTCGGGTTTGATCACGTTCTGGATTGTCATGAACACGACTCGCACCGGACCAAACAGCACAAAGCCAGCTGCCAGCGGCGCAAACGCACCAGGTCCTTCCAGAGTCGCGACGATCAAACTGTGCGCTTGCGATACCAGCACTGTTGTAACAGCACCAATCAATGCCCAACGCGACTGGAACCAGATTGGTCGGTAATCTTTTAGTGCGTGACCAATCGACATCAACGGAATGGGAGCAGGTAGGCGGGTGATTTCAGTCAATACGCCCAAGGCGTTAGCAATCGTCAGTACGGTCAATACTTCGAATACGGTGAGTGCGATTCCATGCATTAGAAGCAGACTGATCAGCGCAGCGCCACTCACCACGTACATCATGTCCCCAAGCAACACTGATGTCACATCAAATCGAGCATAGCCAACGCTACGACTGTATTGTCGCGCAAGATAGGCAATAGTGAAGCCGAGGGCGGCAACCAATGTGCGCAGATCCATTGCACCGTTACCAATGCTGAACATGACCATGAGTCCCAGGCACATGGCAGCTCCCAACAGAAAGGCCATTAAGGTGGTCAGTAGTGATTCGGTATGTTGGCGCTCGTCAAGGGTGCGAGCTGCCGGTGCGTATACACAAAGTGGAGTAGAGAACAAGGCATTGCTGATCGAATTGACCATGATCGCAATAACGAAGGTGAGTGCAAACACGCCGAAGTCCTCAGCGAGCAGTACCCTGACCAGGACGAGATTCAGGACGAAATGGAAGCCGCTAACCAGCCCTTGGCTGAGTACCGCCGACAGATACCGAGGCACGGCGCTGAGGCGAGGCTGAAATCCCTGGTTTGTCGATGGTGAGGTCATGAAATGTTCGCTGACAGGTCATCGCTTCAGATAGACGACCACTTAATAATTGTAGTCGGGCGGATAGAGGCTAAAGTTGTGAATAATTACCGGCTAACGTGAACTGGTCGACGTTCTGAGCCGTTTCAGAGCTGCAAACGGTCATATCACCAATTCAGGTTTCGTTTTCGGTTTGGGCCTCCATTTGCCCTTGTACTTTGAATTGTTCAGACGTCGTCGGATTGTGATCTGCTGTTGCTACGTTGGACGACCGTTTATAATGCCGCGTTGGCTTGACGTACCAACTCTTAGGAATCGTGAGCCGGCGCATCACCAAACAGGACTCAGTGGTTTACATATGAATATTCTGGTTATCAACTGTGGTTCATCGAGTATCAAGTACGCATTGTTTGACGGCAATGGTGATATCCAGACAAGTGGTAAGCGAGAGCGACTCGGTAGTGATGCATCTGCGCGTGCCGGTACCCATGGTGAAGCTATCAAGGATATCCTTGATGAGCTGGCAAAGTACTCGGTTGATGCTCTTGGCCATCGAGTTGTACATGGCGGTCCTGACTACCACACGCCACAGCTTATAACGCCAACAGTGCTTGAAGCCATTCGAACCTATATTCCGGATGCGCCAATGCACAACCCCTACAGTCTTGCCGCTATTGAAGCAGCGGCTTCGGCGTTGCCTGGAATACCGCAGGTAGCTGTTTTTGACACGGCGTTTCATGCACGTATGCCGCGTCGCTCAACCAACTATGCCATCGATCAAGCAGTTGCTGAAAAGCACGGTATCCGTCGCTATGGGTTTCACGGTATCTCGCACGAGTATGCAGCAGGTATCGCATCCAAATTTCTTGAACGTCCATTGAATGAGCTTCGTCTTATCACGCTGCATCTTGGTAATGGCGCAAGTGCATGTGCCGTTGAATTTGGCCGTTCAGCTGAAACCAGTATGGGCAACACACCGCTTGAAGGTTTGGTAATGGGAACACGCTCAGGCGATGTTGATGCTGGCGTGGTGCTTGGACTGCTGCGCGACGGTATGAGTGTTGATGAGCTTGATGAGTTACTTAATCATCGAAGTGGTCTTGCTGGTTTATCCGGGCTTGGTAACGATTTACGAGAAATTGAAGCGGCTGCAGCTGATGGTCATGATCGTGCCCGACTCGCTATCAATGTTTTTGCACATCGAGCCAGAAAGTATATTGGTGCTTATGCGGCTGCGATGGGCGGGGTTGACGCTGTTGTATTTACCGGTGGCATAGGCGAAAACAGCGCCAGTATGCGTGGACGTATTCTGCAACGTCTGGAGTTTCTTGGCGTTATCCTTGATGAGGATCGCAATCGAGATGCGAGTGTTCGCAACGACAATGAGTATGCGTTGATAACAACTGAACGGTCACGCGTTGAAGCGATTGTTGTCAAAACCAATGAAGAGCTGATGATTTCACAACAGACTCGTGAGTTGCTCAATGCTGATCGCGCTGCTTCGGATCTCAGCATTCCGATCGCTGTCAGTGGGCGTCACTGTCACTTGACTGAAGACACATTCAAACAGCTGTTTGGCAAGGATGCAGAACCCACTCCGCACAAGGACTTGTCGCAGCCAGGGCAATACGCCTGTGTGGAGAAGGTCAACCTGATTGGGCCAAGAGATCGCATAGAAGGCGTACGTTTGCTTGGGCCTCTACGCTCAGTTGATCAGATTGAAATATCAAGAACCGATGAATTTCGACTCGGGGTTGATGCACCGGTTCGCGATTCCGGAAATGTACGCGGCTCTGCACCGATCACTCTGGAAGGGCCTGCAGGTAACGTCGTGCTGACAGAGGGCTTAATCTGCGCGCGGCGACACATACATATGCATAGTGATGATGCGAAGCGATTTTCTGTGGCTGACAAAGATGAAGTATCTGTCTCGATTGTCGGTGGTTCGAGGGATCTGGTTTTTGGTGACGTACTTATTCGTGTCAAGGATAGCTACAAGCTTGAAATGCATATAGATACTGACGAAGCCAACGCGGCTGAACTGGGTCGTGCTGCGACGGGTGGATTGTCGCCCATCGATGTTGACGATGATGTGTCTTTGCAAAGTGTCGAAAATTCACATGCGGTCGTCAAACCGAAGACATGAGTGTTGGAATCGTCTGGTTTCGACAGGATCTAAGGCTTGCCGATAATCCAGCGCTGAGTGAAGCTATTCGAGAATGCGATGAAATACTGCCTCTATTCATAGACGATCCTAATAAGGAATCAGTTAGTCGACTTGGCGCGGCCAGCAGGGTTTGGTTACATCACTCGTTAACACAGCTCGATGCAGCCTTCAGCAAAAAGGGTGGGCGGCTGTTTTTGGCACAAGGTGACCCGGAGCAAGTCTTGTCCGAGATAGCGATATCCACGGGTGCGACAAGGCTCTACTGGAACCGTTGTTACGACCCGGTATCGATCAAGCGAGACAAGAAAATAAAAACAGCTTTAACTGAATTGAACCCTCGTTCGTTCAATGCGTCCTTGTTGCTTGAACCCTGGGACACGGTCAAAAGCGACGGAACTCCCTATCGAGTGTTTACCCCATTCTGGCGAGCCATGGCTCGTGTGCTTGACGAAACACCGGCGCTTGTCAAGCCGATGTCGGCACCTCGTTCGATGACTTGTTGGATTACTAATAAAAGAAAAAAAGGCGCTTATTCCTTTATGACGATCGATGCGTTCAATCTAGAGCCATCCTCTGTGGAAGGCGATTGGCACCGATCCATGATGTCTGATTGGAAGGTAGGCGAGTCGGCTGCAGTGAAACGTCTGACTCGCTTCAACAAGGACGCTGTACATTTTTACAAAGAGGGCAGGGATGTTCCATCGATTGCTGGTACCTCTCGATTATCACCACATTTACACTTTGGTGAAATCAGTCCTCGGCAAGCTTTGTATCGACTACTTGATGGTCGTTCCTTAAGTGCGTTGTCGCCCAACGAAGAAACCTTTGCAAAGGAAATTGTTTGGCGTGAGTTTGCTCACAGCCTGCTGTATTTTTTTCCGACTACCTTGCGCAAACCACTGGACGCTCGTTTCACTCATTTTCCGTGGAAGAATAAAAGCCGCGCCAATTTACGCGCCTGGCAGCAAGGCATGACGGGTATCCCGATTGTGGATGCGGGCATGCGCGAATTATATGCCACAGGTTGGATGCATAATCGCGTGCGAATGATTGTCGCTTCTTTCCTGATCAAGAACCTCTTGATTTCGTGGCGAAGCGGAGAAGATTGGTTTCGGGACACTTTGGTCGATGCCGATCTCGCGAGCAATACGATGGGATGGCAATGGACAGCAGGTTGTGGTGCAGATGCAGCACCTTTCTTTCGTGTTTTTAACCCGGTGTTGCAGGGCGAAAAATTTGATGCCAAGGGCGAGTATGTCAAACGCTGGGTACCAGAGATCGCTGAATTTGCGAAAAATCACGATATGGGAAAATATTTGCATAAGCCGTGGGAGCTTGATGAAGAATTAAGGCGTAAACTACTCTACCCACCACCGTTGGTTGATCTGAAAACCAGCCGCCAGAGAGCGCTGGATGCCTTTGCAACTATCAAACAAGCGTGACCGGTAAATTGGCTAAATTGTTAGTTGACTGTGGAACCAACTGAGCCCCAGAGGAACTCAGGTAGCATGGATATTCAAAACCCGTATTTGATGCGAAGTCTGGCAGCATTGACGCTGCTGATGTCGTCCGTGTTCAATGTCGGTCACGCTGCTGAGAAGCCACTCAAACTCATCGAATTGTTCACCTCGCTTGGCTGTTCCGCTTGTCCAAAAGCCGATGATCTGATCGCTACATTGGTTGACGCCGATGAAGAGCTGTTGATGATCGAATATCACGTCGATTACTGGGACACTCTGGTACACGGTAGTGACGGCAACTTTGTTGATCCTTACTCTCAATCTGCCTATTCGGACCGTCAACGCCTTTATAACAAGGTGGGTTTGCGTGGGCGCCCAGGTGTTTACACACCGCAGGCTGTTATCAATGGGCGGGTAGCAGCTGTTGGTTCTGACAAACGCAGGATCTCCAAAGCATTGAAATATGGCATTCAGTCTGTCATGACCATTGATATTGCTGAGGCGAATGGTGGGGCATTAACCATAAGCGTCAGCGGTAGTGAAGCTGATCGTGCTCGAGCAGAGGGCGCTGAGGTACTGCTGGTTGATTACATAGACAAAACTGTCACCAAGATAACCGGTGGGGAAAATCGCCATAAGACACTGACCAACCATCATGTAGCAACAGCTGTGAAGCGACTCGGCCTCGTTGGCACAGACGCAAAGATGACCTTCAGTATCGATAAGCCTGGCAGCGATATGGGTTGCGTCGTGTTGATTCAGGATATTGCTTTGAATCCTGTCTATGCCGCAGCCAGTTGCCCCTAGATTTCTAAACGTCAACGCTCCTCGCACGGATTACCCGATTCAGGCGCCATCAGGGGTGCTTTTGAGCGTCTTGACCGGCAGTCTCACCGTTACGTCACCGTAGACTCTCTGCACAGTACATTGGCTGGATGCTATCTTTGTTAATTCATCAGTTCTCGGCAGATTTATTAGTGCGCATCAGTGACGTTAAATGGAAGTATCAGGCGCTGTTTACGATAGCGCTGTGGATTGGCTCAAACGGATGGGTATCCGCGTCTGAGAGAAATTCTGGCGATGGCTTGCTCGGTTTTCCAGACGCTCGTTCGTCTGTCTACGGTGAGCTTCATTTTGGCGCAGCGAGTATTCGGCTAACGGATCTTGATTTTTTTCCATTGTTTGCCAGTGTGACCGCTGGCGTATTTGTTCTTCCCAACATTGGAATCGAGGTATTTGCCGACGCCGCGTTAAGTGATGAAGACAACGCCGGGTTTGATATGGAACTCACGTCTTCGTTTGGTATTGCAGCGCGGTTCCAATCACCGCCGCGAGATGGTCTAAGTGGCTATGTCGTTCTTGGTTTGGTCGATTACACCTTGACCCAGACTGCCAGAGGCGCAACACCCGCGAATGCCGTCATAGAGGAGGATTTTCGTGGTGCTCGAGTGAGTGTCGGTATCGTCCAACAGCTTAAACGGGTACCTCAATTAGCTGTCAGCATCGAATACCGGTCTTACTATGCTGACGAACCAATAAACGTAGACGGTATTGTGCTTGGCTTGAGGATATCGCCGTGATTAGCTTGGAACGTTATCGCCTGCTGGTTAGCATCGCATTGCTTGCCAGCGGTATCAGTGCTTGCTCAGGAGATGCACGACCGTTTGAAGAGGCGATTGAAGCGTCTCAATCTGGCTTGGCGTCGTTAACCGTCACCGTACCCACAGGTGATCTTGACGACTTGGTTCTGAATATCGGGCAGCAATATACATTGCGACTTGAAGGCAGCAATATTAACGATGAGGTTTTTAATTTGTCGACAAGCGATCGTCGATGGTCTGTCGATAACCCCGCTATTGCATCGGTTGATGATAACGGCACCCTAACTGGACTCAGTAATGGTAGTACCACTGTGAGAGTCACAGTCGCGGATATAGACTCAAACGAATTCCCATTAGTGGTATCAGACGCACCACTCACCGC
>CAZQOI010000080.1:0-12694 GCA_964594905.1 uncultured Granulosicoccaceae bacterium | reverse complement strand
AGTTGTAGGTCCAAACGGGGCTGGTAAATCTACCCTGCTCAAAGGGGTTATGGGTTCACTGCAACCACAATCCGGAAAAGTGTCTCTTGGTGATATCAATCGAACTGAAATTTCCTACTTGCCCCAGCAGTCAGAAGTGGATCGTCTTTTTCCGATCTCGGTTTGCGAATTGGTGGCCATGGGCTTATGGCGAGAAATCGGGGCGTTTGGGGGTATCGATTTATCGCAACGTACACGCATCAAAGATGCGCTGAGCGCTGTTGGCCTCGAAGGTTTTGAAAAGCGCACCATCGGTTCACTCTCCGGGGGGCAATTGCAACGCGCATTGTTTGCGCGCTTGTTGTTGCAGGATTCACCACTTGTACTGCTTGATGAACCCTTCACAGCGATAGATGCCAACACCACTAAAGATCTGATTGATGTGATCAAACGCTGGCATGGCGAAGGACGCACAGTACTGGCGGTACTGCATGACATGGATGCCGTGCACGCACATTTTCCAGACACCCTTTTACTGGCTCGTGAACTCGTGGCACACGGTCCAACTGAGAAAGTACTAACAGCCGAAAACCAATTCCAAGCACGTCAAATGTGCGAAGCATGCAGCGGACCTCCCCACACCTGCAGTAAGGCGATCTAACTGATGTGGGAACTCCTGTTTGCGCCAATTGCCGAGTTCGGGTTTATGCGTCGAGCGCTGCTCGGCTGCTTCGCCATCTCGGTTGGTGCAACACCGCTAGGTGTTTTCCTTATGCTTCGGCGCATAAGCCTGACTGGTGATGCCATGGCGCATGCCATTTTACCGGGCGCAGCAGTCGGTTATCTGGTCTCAGGGCTGTCACTGGGATCAATGACCATAGGTGGGCTGGTTGCCGGGATGTCGGTGGCCTTACTCTCTGGCTATGTTACGCGCGTCACCACATTACGCGAAGACGCAAGCCTTGCTGCGTTTTATTTAATTTCTTTAGCACTTGGTGTTCTGATCATTTCAACACGAGGTAGTAATGTAGACCTAATGCATGTGTTGTTTGGTTCTGTGCTGGCCTTGGACAATGCTGCGTTAACACTGTTGTGCACAATTGCTAGCCTTTCTTTAATTATGTTGGCTTTGTTCTTTCGCCCATTGGTACTGGAGTGTGCCGATCCCTTGTTTCTGCGTTCAGTCAGCAAATTAAGTGCGGTGACTCACTTTGTCTTTTTAACCCTGGTGGTAATGAACCTGGTTGGTGGGTTTCATGCGCTCGGTACTCTCATGGCGGTTGGCATCATGATTTTGCCGGCTGCCGCAGCGCAGTTCTGGACACTTAGAATTGGTGGATTAATTACCTTGTCAGCAGCAATCGCGCTTTTTTCAAGTTATAGCGGGTTGCTTATCTCATACCACTACAGCTTACCCTCAGGTCCGGCCATCATCCTCATTGCGGGGGCAATTTACGTTGTCTCCTTAATATTCGGTTTGCGGGGTGGCATCTTTCAACAAACACGCTCTGTACAAGCAATAGAACTCTAAACAACTGAAGCCATCATGATTATCCGACGCAATTTCTTAAGTTATGCCGCAATCGCCATGACGATTACCGGATTACCAAACCTAAGCCATGCACAAGAACCTATTCCAGCTGTCGCCACCTTCTCGATACTCGGCGACATGGTACAGCGCATTGGTGGTGAGGCAATAGACCTGACAACATTGGTTGGACGCAACGGCGACACGCATGTGTATCAACCAACGCCTGCTGACGCAAAAGCGATCAGGCAAGCAGAGCTATTGTTCACAAACGGCCTTGAGTTTGAAGGATGGCTTGAACGACTAGCGGAAGCTGCCGAATTTGATGGAGTGACGGTGGTAACAACTGACGGTCTGGAACTTATCGCAATGGAGGAACATCATGATGACGAACATGGCGACGAACATGGCGACGAACATGATGATGAACACGCCGATGGCGAAGAGAAGCACGAAGAGGACGAACACGAGGATGAAGAGCACAAGGACGAACACAGCGAGTCAGAAAAGCACAGTGATGATGAACATCACGACGATGATGGAGACTGGCATCACGATCATGGCGAGTTCGATCCGCACGGATGGTTAAGCCTGAAAAATGCTGTTGTCTACATCGACAATATCACTGAAGCTTTAGCTATCGCTGCGCCAGACAGTGCTTCAACATTTTATCAAAACAGAGCCGTATACATTACTGAGATCGAAACTCTCGACCAACAAATAAAAGACATGGTCTCAGCGCTTCCCGCAGATGATCGTACCGTGGTGACATCTCACGATGCATTTCAGTATTTTGCACGCGACTACGAGCTGACGTTTCTCGCCCCACAAGGACTAAGCACGGAAAGTGAAGCATCCGCCCGCGAGGTTGCAGAACTGATCGAGCAAATCCGAGCGGAGGGTATTTCCGCAGTTTTTGTTGAAAACGTAGCCGATCCTAGGTTGCTTGAACAGATCGCTCGAGAAACTGGTAGCGCGATCGGTGGAAAGTTATATCCTGGCGCACTATCCAATAACGATGAACCCGCTGCAAACTATCTTGATTTGATGCGACACAACGCTACGACGATTACAACAGCAATTACTGACGGAAAGTAGTCGTGGGCGCTAGTCAATAATTAGAGGCAAGCGTAATCCAGAGAAGGTAACCGACTCGATAAGGAAATCGAGCGGTTAGTTTGGCCACGATCAGGGTCTTTATTTATTTAACAGGTAAAAATTTTCAAGCAGACTTACGCGTTGCTAGCACAGCTCGCACAAATGCAATCAACTTCTATTTGTTCGCTCACAAGTTCAAACCCGGCATTTTCAACATTACGCTTGAGTGAGCCCATTGTTGATCGGCTGATATCGACCTCCTCAACCCTGTAACACTCAGTACAAATCAAAAACTGTGGTACAGCATGGTGGTGATCACATGTAATGTGTATGCACGCAACATAGCGATTCGCCAATTTTAGTTTATGTACCAGTTTTTCATCTACCAGAAATCCTAGGATTCGGTAAACAGTCATTGCTGGTATCGACGCGTCCAATTCACTTTTGCAATAATCAACCAGCTCGTATGCCGTCATTGCATGTCTAGAGGTGACAAGTCCCTTTAACACCGTTTTTCTTTTTTGAGTCAGTCGAGTACCCCTAAGCTGACAATGTTCTTCAGCTGAATCAAGGGTTATTGCTAGTTTGGCTTTTGCCACCTGAACCTCCTTATGACCACATCATTTTTAGACCAATGAAGTACTGTGTCGGTCAATCGAATATTTGGTGAAAGATACATAATGATACATCATATCATCTTGGTTTTTCACAATGTCTATAGGGATGAACCCATTGAGAACTGGGGCTTTGATAACCAGTTTGGTGACCGCCTGTAACGCAGTACAACAACCATTGGGACGAATTCTGCGAAATTCTCCAACTCCAAGCTAACCTGCCACCGACAGTGCTGAAACGCGTACACTCAAGGCAGAGAGCGGTGATGCTGATTGTTGTTCACACCTGATCCTTCTGGATTTAACAAGCGTGACCAGCTTGACACTGAAAGTGCCAGGTCGGTTGCGATTCCCCGGGTTACGTTGCTCAAGGTCGACACGACATGTTACTAAACGACAGAACAATCTTTATAACAGGAGCCGGAAGAGGAATCGGTCGCGAGATTCTACTCACAGCGCTACGTGAAGGAGCATCGATAGTTGCACATATGGGCAGGGATTCTGCAGTTAATAAAGCAGACATCAATGCTGGTGACGACGAGTTTTTACCACTGTCCGGAGATCTGACTCAATCTGGTGTTGTGGATGAGCTTTGGTCAAGTGCATTAGCATGGCGTGGTCGAATTGATGCGGTGGTTAACAACGCTGGTATCTATGTGCCCTCACCTCTTGAGCCCGTCTCAAGCTGGCAAGATGGATGGAAGAGCAATCTGCTCCTGAATCTCGAAGTACCCGCAGCGTTTTGCCGATTAGCAATTCAACACTATCAACGTTCAGGTGAAGGCATCATTGTCAATATAGCAAGCCGTTCATCACATCGAGGAGACGATGCGGAGCATCTTGCTTATGGGGCTGCTAAGGGTGGTTTACTGGCGCTGACAAAAGGTATCGCTCGCAGCTATGACCAACACAAAACACTGGCTTATGCTGTAGCTCCGGGATGGGTACGTACTGACATGGCAGAAGCACATATCGCCACTGTTGGTGAGGCCGCACTTGTTGAGCCGTTACCCATGAAAGAAATCACCCCGCCTTCTGACGTTGCAGAGACCGTAGTTTTCCTCGCATCAGGAAGAGCTCGACACGCAACAGGTAGCACGATTGATATAACGGGTGCCGACTATGTGCGCTGACAAGGATATTGGTAGTTACGACCCATGGACGGGGCGGATGGCGTGGGACGGTCGCGAATTGCAACATGGCGACGACTGGTCATTTCATTTAGAAGACTCTGAGATTGATCAAATACGCTCGGCCGTTACGGCTTCTTTATCGAGCACCAAGTCTTTGGCAGAGCAGTCTCATCATGATTTCGACCTTGTCAAAGTAAGCGACCGCCTGATGGCTCTTCATGAAGACTTACTTGATGGTCGAGGATTTACTTTAATTCGAGGATTATCGAATACTGATTGGACAGACGCTGAGCTTACCAGAGCCTTTTGGATTATAGGCAGCATGTTTGGCAATCCAGTTTCGCAAAATGGACATGGAGATCTGCTTGGCCATGTTACCGATTTACGCAAAACCGATAAATCAGCAGTACGTTTATATCAGACAAATGCTGCTCAGCCCTTTCATTCGGATTCCTGCGATATTGTAGGGCTGCTTTGTCTTCGCCCTGCAAAACATGGAGGAGAAAGCGCCATTGCAAGCTCTGCCACCATCCATAATCAGTTACTTGAAAATAACCCTGACGATCTACGAACACTATACAACAAGTTTATTTGCGACCGTTATGGCGAAGTACCTGAAGGCAAAGCGCCTTTCTACCCAGTGCATGTTTTCAATTCAGTGGCCGGTAAACTGGTCTGTTGTGGCATGGATCCCGATATTCGTTCTGCCCCCCGACTCGACAGTGTCGATGACTTGAATGATTCTCAACTCTCAGCATTGGATGCTTTTCAGCAATCAGCTAAAGACACCGCATTGAGAATGATGCTAGAACGCGGGGACATACAATTGGTCAATAATCTCACTGTGGTTCACTCACGTGAGTCATTTGAAGACCACACCGAGCTTGAGCAACGACGGTATCTTCTCAGGTTGTGGTTATCGTCCCCGCTTGGGCGCGAATTGCCTGAGTTTTTAGCTGAACGTTGGGGGAGTATCGAAGTCGGTAGTCAGCGTGGTGGCATCAAGGTTCCTGGTATTCAGCCGCAGGTCAATTTCGAGTGAGCCAATTTTTGCATCGCTGCGAGGCAAAAATAACGCAAGACAGCATCACTTCGAGGAGATAACCTTTAAATCTCCTCCAAGTGGTATTAGACAGGAAGTCATCTAGATCAGGGACGATCAACTTTTTTCAAGCTTTGCCTGCTGGCTCAGCGTGAACAGTTGATACGGGATGCCGCCGCCGTAATTGTCCAACCATCAGATCAGATTGTGTTGATAAAACCAAGCATTCGCTGACCAGACCAGAAAGCGGCGATCACAATACACGGCAAAGCGATAATCCACTTCACTGCGATTAGCCTGTGTGGAAGCATCTTTCCGACGATATACAGTAAAGGCCACAACAGCAGTACGATGGCTAACTGTCCAATTTCTACGCCAACATTAAACGCTAGCAGGCTTATCCAGATATTAGACGAAGTGACACTTAGAATTTCCTGCAACAAAAAGGAGAAGCCAAGGCCATGTAACATGCCAATGAGCATTGTCAATACAAAACTGTTTCTTGAAGACGTTTTATTTGAATCACTGGTCAGAGCCATTAAAGCCGCAAAAATTATCGATAGAGCAATACCAGTCTCAATAAGCGGAATGAACCAGGCTGACTGAGGAACATAACCGAAAAAACCTAGAGTCAAGGTAGCGCTATGACCTATGGTGAATCCCGTCACCCGCCATGCTAATGCAGAAATTAGCGTTGCACCCAGCACCAGACAAACGACAAAGAGTACGTGGTCATAACCTTCAAGAATGTGTCTAACACCTTCATAGACAAAGGTTCTCGCGGCTTTCCAAATTGAATTGGAAATGACAACAGGATCCTGCAACAAACCACGAATCCTGAATATCGTTGGCTCTTCACTAGCGTAATCCAGAATCAAATTGGCGGTGTCTTCCTGCCCTTCCAGTCCAGGATCAAGTGAACTGGAAAGGCTGTACGATGAAACCGATCCTGTAGATCGATACTGAATCAACACATCAACCACACTATCACCAACAAACGGCGTTGGTGACACTGCCTCCTGCTCCTCAGTTTGAAAAGCCAGTTTCGCCTCGTCCAATGTGCTGAAAGGAGGTTGGGAAATTCCTTGATAAACCCTAACAGCCACGACCTCAGTTTTAAAATTGGACCGACCGGATGTTATCAAATGCCCGGAAGCTGCCAGCTCGCCAAGACCAGAAGGGTCTCTCTTTATTGCTTCATAATCGACGTAGTGCATCCATTCACCATCGATCAATGCATTGGTCGTATAAGGTGCGGGGTCGCGACTACCGTCTTCCCTCACAGCGCCCGCTAGATCAGCAACCAGATAGGGCATTGGCAGACGAAGGTACACATCGAGCCCATCAACATGGTGGGCTACATGAATGACACGTATATTGAGATTAAGTTTGAAATGAGCCGAAGCCGCGCTGGACATGACCAACGCAGCTAGGAGCACCAAGCAACGAAGCAAAATTCGCCTGGGAGAACTACAAGAAAAATAACCCGTTGGAATCAAGTAGAAATGTAGTCAATTCCAGTTAGGCGCGTTTATTACTTTTCCGCAGTTACGATATTGTGTGAGCCAAAGTAATAAACATGGCCCTCTTTTCCTTCAAGATCGTCCTTGGTTATAACCACAGAAGGCGAATCAAGGAAGGTATTGTCGTGAGTCTCAGCCCACTCGCTTGCCGGTAGCAAGGTAGAGGTGTAATAGGTTGTCTCCGGCACCAGATAATGATGCGGAATCGCAATATTAGCCTTTGTCATTTTGACAACTGCATCCGCCTGTTCGTAATCGAGAATATGGCGCGAACCATCGACAGGCACAAACACGACATCTACATCACCAATTTTTTCGAGTAATTCCGGTGCTGGGTCTGGTCGGTTATCGCCCCACATCAGCAAACGCATGCCACCAGTCTCGATGATGTACATGGTGTTATCCATATGGCGGAAATTATTCGTGCAGGGATCATCGCGGCCTTCAAATTGTTTTACTGCTTCTGTCCACGGAATCAGCCCCGGTGCTACACACTGATGCTTGTCAGCAAGCCCGGTTATCTTGACGTCACCGAGCTCGAAAGTGCCTCCCATACGATCAAGAAGCATGTTGGCGTCGATTTTATCCAGCGCATCATGATCGAAATGCGCGTGTGTGGACATGCCAATATCAACCTCTGCAGCTGGGAATTCCACGTGGTACCACAGTCCCCAAGCACCTGATGGATCGTTTCGCCATGGATCTACGATGATTGAGATACCCTTTGGAGAAACTACCCGAAAGGATGAGTTGCTGTAATACGCGACTTCAACGCCTTCAACGGCATCGCGCATACCACCTTCGTTCTGAATCTGAATGATTCGATCGTGGTTTTTGCCCGATTTCCAAGACGTTAGCCCAGTTCCCTGAGCCTGGGTCATACCCAGCGCAATACCTGCAGCAATCAATGATAACAAGCCAAACTTCTGCTTCTTCTTCAACAAGAATCACCTCCAGCAACAGCGAATGACCCCGAGTATCTCCATTTTCATCGACGGATGCAAATTTCAAATATCGATGTTGATTCTTAAAAAGCCATACAACTGATTTTTCACACATTTGCGTCAAGCGAATATCACTTGATCGAAGACAATATCTATCTTCACGTCGCTATATCGCGCTGCTCGCGCGATCGACGAACCATGTTGGAATAAAGTACGTACACAGCTAAGCACGCAAATTCATCCCTCCGTATAAATTGCCCGCATTGATCAAACGGCCTAGAAACCTCATACAGTCGCATTGCGTAGTTTTTACCAATTTGTTCGAATCGGTTTCAGTGGAAAGTCGGCGCTTCACAGCTGTTATCGCAGCCCTTCTGGTTTCTGACGCTGTTAAATAAATCCATTTACACGAGCATTGGGTTAGTATTTTCTGAACAAACGCGAGAGATCAGTGATATCTCAGTATTAGCTGGCAAAACGAATTTATTGAACAATAATGCAAGATCAACGCAGTGGAGTGCTTAAGACGGTGTTACACACATTTTGAAACTACTCCGAGCCTATATCGCCACTATTGATTTTATAAACCGAGCTATCGGTCGGTTGGTGATGTACGGAATCTTTGTCATGATGGCCATTCTGTTGTGGTCCATCGTCAGTAAGTTCGGCGATCAACCATCACTCTGGACATTGGAAGCTGCGCAGTTTGCAATGATCTCGTACTTTATTCTAGGTGGGCCATACGCATTACAAATGGGTTCGCATGTGCGCATGGACCTCTTCTATGACAACTGGTCTGTCAAACGCAAAGCCATCACAGATTTGATAACTGTTTTTTGTTTGTTAGGTTACCTCGCCGTATTACTCTGGGGTGGGCTCGGCTCAACAGCTTATTCACTGGGATACTTTGGGTCTGATTTTGTAGGTTTCTTAAGCGGTCTTGTAACCGGTTCTGAAGAGACCGGAACCCTGGAGCGCAGTCGCACCAGCTGGCGCCCGTATATGTGGCCGATCAAGGTAATGCTGTGTGTCGGCATTTTCATCATGCTGCTACAGGCTCTGTCTGAATTGTTTAAAGATATTCTGCGCTTACGAGGCGAAACCGTCTGATATGAGTTACGAAGCTATCGCATTACTCATGTTCGCATCGATGATGATTCTGCTCTTCACCGGTCAACGCGTGTTTGCAGCCATTGGATTTGTAGCCGTTATCGCTGCGTTGTTACTTTGGGGAGAACGTGGTGGTTTCGATATCGCTTTTTCTCAAACCATAAAAGTCATGCGTTGGTACCCCCTGCTCACAGTGCCGATGTTTGTATTCATGGGCTACATCCTGTCAGAAAGCGGTATAGCCAATGACTTGTATCGCATGTTCCATGTCTGGATGGGTGGTATTCAGGGTGGGCTTGCTATCGGCACAATCGGACTAATGGTGTTGATATCAGCAATGAACGGTTTGTCTGTTGCTGGAATGGCTATAGGCGCAACAATAGCCCTGCCCGAGCTACTACGTCGCGGGTACGACAAACGCATGGTCACCGGCGTTGTTCAGGCTGGCAGTTCGTTAGGAATTCTGGTACCGCCATCTGTAGTGTTGGTGTTATACGCCATGATCGCGCGCCAACCAGTGGGGCAATTATGGCTCGCTGGCGTAGTACCAGGTTTGATGATGGCGACGATGTTTATTATCTATATCGCTATTCGTTGCAAACTTAATCCAACGCTTGGCCCGGCACTTACCGCCGAACAACGCGAGATGCCAAAAGCTGAAAAATACCGTTTACTGTTATCTGGGCTTCTGCCTTTATTCATCTTCTTCTCCATGATGATTCCATTTGTAAAAGGCTGGACATCGTTGGTTGAGAGTTCAGCTATAGGCGCTATCGCGGCATTTGTGGCAGCTGTATTCAAGCGCCGTATGACTTGGAAGGTATTCGATACGTCACTGAAAAACACCCTAGGCATCACTTGTATGTTTATGTGGATCATTCTCGCGGCTTTAGCCTTCGGTGCCGTGTTTGACGGTCTTGGTGCTGTCAAAGCCATAGAGAGTCTGTTCACGGAAAGGCTCGGGCTTTCTCCATGGGTGATTTTGATTCTGATGCAGTTGAGCTTTTTGGCCATGGGTACGTTTCTGGATGACACGGCCATGCTAGTGATTGTCGCGCCACTTTACATACCGTTGGTCGGCGCTTTAGGCTTTGATCTAATTTGGTACGGCGTGCTCTACACGATAACGACACAAGTGGCTTATATGACACCACCATTTGGCTACAACCTATTCCTGATGCGCGCAATGTCTCCACCTGAAATTACCTTGGGCGATATCTATCGATCAATTGTGCCATTCGTATTGGTTATGGTTGTCGCGCTGGCAATAATCATGGTTTTCCCACAAATAGCATTATGGTTACCGGAAACCGTCTACGGCAAATGAGGCGGTAATTAATGTTTTAGGAGAGTTAAGCATGACTGACAGACGTTCCTTTATAAAAAAAGCAGCAATTGCAATTCCGACAGCAGGCGCAGCGGCAGGTGCCATTACAGCAGCGCCGGCAATCGCACAATCCAAAATCAAGTGGCGCATGCAAACCTATGCTGGTACAGCACTGGCAGAGCACGTCATAAAACCCGCTATCGACAAGTTCAATAAAATCGCTGGCGACGAAATGGAAATTGAATTGTTTTACGCCGATCAATTGGTACCCACAGGCGAACTATTTCAGGCTATGCAACGCGGCACCATTGATGCGGTACAGTCAGATGATGACTCTATGGCATCGCCCACAGAAGTCACCGTGTTTGGCGGATACTTTCCATTCAGCACCCGCTACTCACTGGACGTACCCGTGCTATTCAACCAGTACGGACTCAATGAAATTTGGGCCGAGGAGTACAGTAAGGTTGGTGTTAAGCATATTTCGGCAGGTGCTTGGGATCCATGTCATTTTGCAACCAAAGAACCAATCAACTCTTTGGAAGATCTTAAAGGTAAGAAAGTATTTACCTTCCCAACTGCTGGGCGCTTTCTATCGCAGTTTGGCGTAGTTCCAGTAACCCTACCCTGGGAAGACATTGAAGTTGCAGTACAAACTGGTGAACTCGATGGAATTGCCTGGTCAGGTATCACTGAGGATTACACCGTCGGTTGGGCTGATGTCACCGACTACTTTCTGACCAACAACATCACAGGTGCCTGGGTCGGACACTTCTTTGCCAATATGGAACGCTGGGAAGAGCTGCCAGAGCATTTGCAAGAACTGCTGACTGTGTGCATGGAACAAAGCCACTACTACCGACAATGGTGGTACTGGGGCGGTGAAGCAAACCTGCGTGTGAACGGCGACAAGATGAAACTCACCACTATTCCAGATGAAGAATGGGCTCAGGTAGAAGATGCCGCAGTGAAATTCTGGGATGAAATTGCATCAGAGTCAGACACCAAGGCAAAGATCGTAGAGATTTTCAGAAAGTATAACGATGACATGCAGAAGGCTGGACGTCCGTATCGATACGGTTAATCTGCGTTGAGGAACGCGTTGTTCTAAACGCATTCTTTTAGTTGAGAACTATCGCCCTGTTTAACGGGGCGATAGTCATGCCTTACCCCACTTCTGTTTTACCCCACACCTATTGAGCACGTGCAATGAATGGTTTGTTGAGTCTTGAGGAATTGAAAACTGCGGCGAAGGAAGATGCCATCGATACAGTCCTCGTGTGTCTGATCGATATGCAGGGTCGGCTGATGGGCAAACGCTTTCACGTCTCAAATTTTATAGACTCAGCCTGGGAGGAAACCCACTGTTGTGACTATCTGCTAGCGACCGATCTTGAAATGGCAACCCCTGACGGTTACGCAGCATCTAGTTGGAAGGCCGGCTACGGTGACTACACGATGAAGCCCGATTTAACAACACTACGCGTATTGCCATGGCTTGAAAAAACAGCATTGGTACTGTGCGATATTCTGGATCATCACACACATGAGGCAGTGCCACACTCCCCTCGCGAAATATTAAAGCGCCAAATCATGCGCCTCGAGTCTCTTGGCTATACAGCGATGATGGCAACCGAGCTTGAATTCTTTCTGTTTCGAGAATCACTGGAAAGTCTCCGAAACGGTGATTACATGAACCTCGAACCCATCAGTGGCTACAACGAGGACTACCACATACTGCAGACCTCCAAAGAAGAGCCCGTTATGCAGCGTTTACGTAATTCACTGTACAAAGCAGGCATTCCAGTAGAAAACTCAAAAGGTGAAGCCGAAGCTGGGCAGGAAGAATTAAACATCCGCTACAGTGAAGCGCTGAACTGCGCCGATCACCACAGCATCGCTAAACACGCGACAAAAGAAATTGCCTGGCAACAAGGCCACGCAGCGACATTTCTACCTAAATGGCACGCGGATCGTGTAGGCAGCGCCAGTCACATACATATGTCTTTATGGAAAGACGGTAAAAATGCATTTCACGATGCACAGGGCAAACACGGAATGTCTGATGTTATGAAACATTTTATGGCAGGCATCATCAAATACTCGCCTGAATACACTGTATTTTTGGCACCGTATATAAACTCGTATAAACGATTTATGAAAGGAACCTTCGCCCCAACAAAGACCGCCTGGTCTGTGGATAATCGCACCGCAGGGTTTCGCTTATGTGGCGAAAGCACGTCAGCTGTTCGTGTGGAATGTCGCATACCTGGTTCAGATGTAAATCCCTATTTGGCACAGGCGGCATTACTGGCAGCAGGTATCAGCGGCATTGAAAACAAGCTCGAGCTTGAAGCCCCGGCATCCGGTGATTTGTACAATGATGATAGCGTTCC
>CAZQOI010000079.1:0-12810 GCA_964594905.1 uncultured Granulosicoccaceae bacterium | reverse complement strand
ACTCGCTGTTGATCGCATCGGGGAACCCTTTGAGCCCATCGACGCAAGCGATAAGTACGTCGCACCCGTCAATTTGACCCTGCCGCGATTGCGCTGCCTCTCCATCACGACAGCCTTAAATTCACCTTATCGCTGTGTAAGGTTAACTAAAAAATTATCTATCGAAAGTTTAGGTCGAGTTATCTGAGGACGTCTTTACTAAAATATTTTTTATATGTAGAAATTACAAATTATCTATTTTGAAAACTAGAAAATGACACGATCAAATATTTCTCTCGAATTGTGACGAAAAAACACGGTGTCTGCAGCAATACAGCGGTTCTATTCCCATAAAATTTTACAAATCAACGCCATTTTGGTGCCGTCCTTGAATTATCATTACCACATCCAAAAAAGCGTCTAAAAAGACAAGCAGGTTATACCCACATGTTTAGTATGAGTTATTTAATGATGGTGATGTTGCCAGGCATGGTGCTCTCCGGGCTTGCGTCTATGTTTCTTAAGCGCACGTTTGCAAAATACGAAAATATTGGTACGCAAAGCAACATGACAGGGGCTGAAGCCGCCAGAGTCATGCTTGAACGTAAAGGTGTTACAGATTGCACCATTGAACCAGTGTCCGGCAGGCTCAGTGATCATTACGATCCGCGAGATAAAACCTTGCGTCTTTCTGAGCCGGTTTATAACTCTCGATCAATCTCCGCCATCGGCGTTGCCTGCCATGAAGCCGGTCATGCTCTGCAGCATGCACAAGGTTATTCATGGCTGAAAATGCGCTCAACACTGGTGCCTGTTACCAGTATATCAAGCAAAATGTCGATGCCTGTGATTATGGTTGGCGGTTTGCTCATGGCGTTTGCTCCATTGTTGGGTACACCTGTATTGCTACTGGGTTGTGCCCTGTTCGCTGCAGCGGTTGTGTTTTCAGTTGTGACTCTGCCCGTAGAATGGGACGCAAGTGCTCGCGCCAAAACGGCAATGGTCGAAGCGGGGGTTGTTAATCAAAACGAAGCAGGCGGTGCGAGTTCTGTACTTAACGCAGCCTTTTTAACTTACCTTGCAGCGGCTATTGCATCATTATTGACTTTGCTTTATTACCTACATCGAACGGGTGTTTTGCGGATGTTGATGAATCGGCGCTAGGTAAACAACCGTTTAAACTAAGTTTTTGTGAATACCTGCTGAGCGCTCATTATTAAGAGCGCTTTTTTATCTTCGTTTTTTCAACCCGTTTGGCTTATTGTGTAACCATCCCTTTTTTATACACACGGCAAATCGGAATTTCCAGGTGGTTTCACGCTTACGAATTGACGCCATGGAATGAGCTTTACTATCTAGAGCTCACCAGCTTCTTCAAGCACTTCCCGAGCCACCCGAAAACACTCCAAAGCCATAGGAACACCACAATAGATCCCCACAACATGAACGATGGCTCTGATCTCTTCTTTAGAGACACCATTGTTCAATGCACCTTTACAATGAATTTTCCATTCGTGCATACGGCCTAATGCGCCAATCATGCTCAGATTCATCATGGAACGCGTCTTGGCGTCTATAACATCGTCACCCCAGCCAAAGCCCCAACACCACGCGGTCATTGCCTCTTGAAACGGACGAGTGAATTCATCAGCGGCGGCCAGATTTTTCTCAACGTATTCAGCGCCCAATGTGAATTTACGCTGTTGCAATCCTTTCAAGAATAGATCTTCATCGAATAATTCTGTGCTCATTGAATAGTTTCCCTTATCAAGGTATTTTAAATTCAAACATCATCCACACCCTCTCTCATCCATTGCTGCAAGACTTTTATAGAGTGCTCGGACTTGACCCCACAGGCAGGATCCAAAACCAGAGGACCCGGTGAATACCCGCGACTTTTAAGCCCACGTTGAACAGACTCAACCAAATGAATATCTTCTTCAACGGTAGTTTCCCGATCTTGCACAGCCAGGTCGTGAATCAGTTTTTCATCGATGCCATCCATGGAATACCAGCCTCGCCAGACAACGACATGTTCGTGGTCTTGGACTCGCCAGTGATAGGTATTGAGAATGTTCCCTGGGTATACCTGAAAGGAAAAAAGTGGCCATAAAAACCAGGAGGAGTACTCGCCAGCATACTCATTGGAATCTGGATCGATCGTGTAAGACATCTTATCGAGATTCTGACACTCAGTAGTATGGCGAAGGCAATATCCTTGCGGTTGGATATCGTAGGTTTGTGGCTTTACCACCCCGCGAGCAAATGTCGGGTGATTCAGCTGGCAGTGATAACACTCTGAGTAATTTTCAATCGATACTTTCCAATTGCACTTTTCAGGAATAGACACCCACTCCAGAGGCTGTAGGGATTCAATATGCGGAACGAATTGTGATAACTCTTCGCGTGCGTTGGGAAAACAAACGTCCATGGAATCCGCATCAGGATCCAAATTCACAAATAGAAATCCGCAAAAATTCTCAACTTGTACATCACTAAGGCAGATAGTCTCTTTCTTGAACCCAGGCACGACATTGATATTGGGTCCGCTACGCAGTTCTCCGCTTAGTTCATAGTTCCAAGCATGATAGGGGCACACGATTGATCGCATGTTGCCACTGCCTGTGACTAGTTGATGGGCGCGATGTTGGCAAACGTTGTAAAACGCCTTTATTTCTCCCGAGGATGTTCGAACGCAAAATAGATTTTCACCGGCGATTTCAAACGTGAAGTAATCTCCCGAATTTTCAAGCGATGAGATGTGCCCGGCGAATTGCCAGCTACGGGCGAGTACACCTGTTTTTTCTTTCTCGAAAATAGCCGGGTCGGTGTAGTACCTGGCATCCAGCGATCGAATTGGATCAACACTTTTATTCACTTAGTGTTCCTCCTCATAGAGTCCGAGTTGATGACGTCGATCATGAAACTGCTCGACTCGGGTGACCACATTAGGCGTCGCGACTGCAATGACTAAGGATAGCAGCGTCTCGAGTAACGCTATTGTGGAAACAGATGAAGGGAAGAACTGTGGCGTGTCTGCTGAGACAACAAAGCCGTGATCTGAACCGACAATAATGGGGGACGCGGGACTGTCAGATATGCCTATTATCTTGACACCTTGTTCTCGTGCAATTTTAATGGCCTCAACCACTTCGGTTCTATACGGCTTGCAGGTAATCGCTATTAATACGTCTTGCTTATCTGCCCAGGCCAAGTCATCGATCGCCGTGCCACCTGGTTTTGGAATGGCATGAAATTGAACCATACCCGTACTGGCGAGATAGGTGAAATTTTGAGCATTGGAACTATTAACACCCACCCCTAGTGTAAAAGTTTGCCGCGACTTCCAGATCGTTTTTGCAGCGGCCGTCAGTTGGCTTTCATCGATGCCAGCAAATGTTTCTTCAAGATTGCTTATTGCAGCACTCACCATGTCGCGGTAAAGGTCACCCAGTTTTCCACTTCTGCCTAAGGACTGTAACCAGCGAGCGCGATCTGGAAAATTGATGCCGCCTTTTCGGATCTCGTTGCGAAAAGGTGTTCTAAAACTCTCGTACCCTTCAAACCCGACTGATCGGGCGAGTCTGACAAATGTATTGGGTTTTACATCAGCAGCTTCGGCAATTTCTCTGATCGACGAGACACCCACTTCATTGGGATTTTCAAGAACGAAGGAGGCCGCTTTACTGAGCTCGGGCGTCAGCTGTGGCAGCTCCACTGTCAGAGAGGCCAGTACTTGCGCTGTATCTATGCTGTCCAGAGATGGTACAGATATTCGATTCATGGTTGACTAGAGTACATTTGTTTTATTAGCATGGCAAATAGTCCGTCCCGGCTTTGCCGGATATCCACCTGTAAACCGCTAATGACGCCACAGGACGAGGTGTTGGGATCACTTAAATGGCAGAGCCAATCCGTACAAACCGTCCTCCTGAGCATGCGCGCGTGGTCATTGTTGGTGGAGGCATTATGGGTTGTGGTCTTGCTTACCATCTCGCTCATGAAGGTTTAACGGATGTTGTGTTGTTGGAAAAAGCAGAACTCACATCCGGCTCAACCTGGCATGCGGCAGGTCAGATAACCCATTCCACATCGAGTTTTGGTCTGGGTAAGTGTGTTGACTACAACATAGGCCTGTATTCAGGAGCACTTGAAAAAGAAACCGGTCAAAGTGTTTCTTGGCACGGCTGTGGTTCATTTCGTTTGGCCTACGAGCACGACGAAATGGACTGGTTACGTCATACATTAAGTGTTGGTCGATCCTTGGGATTTAATATCGATCTGGTTGATCCGGATTTTGTTGCCAAGCATCATCCGTTTTATAACCTCGATGGAGTGTTAGGTGCGCTGTACACACCTGATGATGGCCATGTGGATCCATCAGGTGTTACACAGGCACTGGCAACTGCAGCTCGCCAGCTTGGCGTTCGAATCATAAGACGCTGCCAGGCGACAGACATCAAACAACTCGATAACAGTGAGTGGAAAGTCTCAACTGAGCTTGGCGATACGGTTTGCGAGCATGTCGTTAACGCCGGTGGTACTTATGCGCGGCAAATAGGTCAGTGGTCTGGCATTCAAGTACCAACAACATCAATGACGCATCATTATTTTGTGACTGATACCGTGCCGGAATTTGAGAACCTTGATTGTGAGCTACCGGTGATACGAGATGACAGAAGCGTTTCAGGCTATATCCGTATGGAACAGAAGTCTGGTCTTATCGGTATTTACGAAAAAGAGAATCCAAACTCCGTATGGGAGGATCATTGCCCTTGGGCCGCCGAGAACGAACTCTTCGAAGCCGACTATGACCGCGTTATGCCATGGCTTGAGAATGCCATGATGCGTATGCCGGTATTTGAAGATTTGGGAATTAAACGTGTTGTGCACGGTGCTATCTCTCATCCACCGGATGGCAATCCGCTTATTGGACCTGCACCGGGTGTAAAAAATTACTGGTGCTGTTGTGGTACCCAAATCGGCATTGGTTGGGGGCCAGGATTAACCCGAGAGCTCGCGCGCTGGATGGTTCATGGGGCTGCAGATATTTCAATGCGGGATTACGACCCAAGACGTTTTGGAGACTATGCGGATAAGGATTGGCAGATTATCAAGGCACGTGAAGATTATTGCCTACGACATGAGATTCCCTACCCACATTTCAATCGGCTCGATGGTCGCCCGATTAAACCTTCTCCGTTATATGAGCGGTTAAACGATAAAGGCGCGGTTCAAGAAGAAGTCTATGGCCACGAACGCCCTCGTTGGTTTGCACGTAATGGAATAGAGCAAAAAGATCACTATTCGTTTCGGCGTAATAGTGTGCATGACATGATTGAGCTAGAGGTAAATGCTGTACGTGATGGCGTCGGCATAATGGATATATCTGCATTTACCAAGATTGAGGTATCTGGCGAGCAAGCGTCAAATTTTCTAGAGCCACTGATTGCTAATCGTTTGCCGAAAAGTACTGGCAGAATTATTCTGACGCATTTTTTGACTGAGTCTGGCCGTATTGAATTGGAAGCGACTTGTGTATGTCTAAGCGACAATCAATATTATTTTGTGTGTGCGGCTTTCTTTGAGCAGCGATTGCTGGACCTTTTGCAAGGGCAGCTGAACAGTTTTGAGCATGGCAATGCTTTTGAACACAGCAATGCTGTAGAGATAACAAACCGGTCCTATGATTGGGCAGCCCTGACCATCAACGGTCCACAATCTCGGGAAGTGCTGGCTAAGTGTACCAATGCGGATCTTGATAAAAGTGCGTTTCCCTGGATGACAGCCTCGCATCTGGAAATCGCGTCCCATAGTTGTTGGGCATTCAAAATGTCATACGCCGGTGAGCTTGGCTGGGAAATTCATGCGCCGCGGGAGTCTTTATTAGCCATCTATGACGCGCTCGATGCAGCCGGTAAGGATGTCGGCATCACTGATTACGGCTCGTTCGCAATGAACATCATGCGCATGGAAAAGATGTTCAAAGGCGCAGGTGAGCTGACCAATGAAGTGACATTGCCCGAGGCTGACGTGATGCGTTTTGTCAAAATGGATAAAGATTTTGTTGGCAAGGATGCTACACAGCATAGCCTCGATAATACTTTGCGGTGGGTATGTGCTTACCTTGAGATTGAATCAGACGGTGTAATTGATGGTCACGGCGGTGAAGCCGTTTTGTTGAATGACAAGGTGGTTGGGTCAACTACGTCAGTCGTATACAGCCCAACGGTCAAAAAAGTGCTCGCATTTGCCTATATTTCACCGCAAGCCGCAATACCTGATACCAAGCTTAGCGTTGTTATCGCAGGTCAGGCTCGACAGGCTCGAGTATTGGATAAACCTGTGTATGATCCTGACAGCAGTAAACCGCGCCAATGACGCAGCCAGACTGGATTGTTCTATGAAAATTACTCGTCTATCGGTATATCACAAAGACCTGGCACTCAAGGATCCCTATTGGTTGTCAGGTGGTCGGCTGCGCTTTGATGTTCTCGACGCAACCTTTGTCAAGATCGAAACCGATGCAGGTCTTATTGGATGGGGTGAAGGCACACCTTGGGGGCATACGTATGTGCCTGCACATGGTCCTGGCATTCGTGCTGGCATAGAGACCATGGTATCGGCTGTGATGGATAAGGACCCCAGGCAACTTGAACTCCTTGAGCGAGCGATGGATCTTTCACTACCGGGGCATTTGTACGCGAAACAACCGATCGATATGGCCTGTTGGGACATACTAGGCCAAGCCTGTGACTTACCCATTGCTGATCTACTCGGTGGTAAGCGCGAGTTGGGCACACCGGCTGCTTCATCAGTGTCCAGTGGGGAACCGGACTACATGATGGGCATTATCGATAGTTATCGAGCTCGCGGCTATGTTGCACATTCAGCGAAAGTCGGTGGCAGCGATACAGACAAGGATATTGAACGAATTCGACATATAGAATCCCAGCGTAAAGATGACGAAATAATTTTGTATGACGTTAACCGTGCATGGACGCGCCGCGAAGCCAGTATTGTCATGAATGCCGTTGCTGATTTAGGTGTCACATTCGAACAACCTGGAGAGTCTCTTGATGATCTGGCAGAAATACGCCGGGTAACCACATCGCCCATCAGTGTTGATGAGTCTTTAGTCACCTTGCAAGATGCAACACGAATAGCTCGGGACGGTATCGCCGATGTATTCGGTATCAAGATCAATCGCGTAGGTGGTTTAACCAAGGCGCGCAGGATGCGTGATGTTGCCATGGCTCACGGAATACAAATTTTCGTTATGGCGACGGGTGGATCTGTTTTGGCGGATGTCGAGGCGGCCCATCTTGCGCAATCCATTCCAGCTGAATTCATACGGGCATGCTGGTCTTGTCAGGACATGCTCGATATCGATATTGCGCCAGGCAGTGGTCCGCGTTGCATAGATGGATTTATCACTATCGATGACACAGCAGGCCTTGGCGTTGTCCCCGATGAAAACCTACTGGGCGATCCTGTGGCTGTGTACACTGCATAGCAACCCGCTATCTGACTCAAGAACCACTTTATGTCTGAGCAAGAAAACTGGATAAAACGAGCATGTGATGTGCTGCCGGCAAGTGGCCTCGGCAACTTCGATCCCGGTATTTTTATTCGCCATGGCAAAGGTTCCCGGGTTACTGATGAGAACGGCAAGGAATATATTGATTACCTGATTGGTTCTGGTCCGATGTTATTGGGCCATGGACATCCGGAAGTACTAGAAGCTGTTAATGAACAACTAGGTAAAGGCATGACGTTCTTTGCCAACAACAGTGCGTCCATTGAATTAGCTGAAGAGATTTGTAAAGCAGTGCCTTGCGCCGAGCAGGTCAGGTATGTGACATCTGGTGGTGAAGCCGATATGTATGCATTGCGATTAGCCCGAGCATTCACTGGTCGTGACAAAATACTGAAGTTTGAAGGTGGCTACCATGGTATGAGCGCTGAGGCGCAAATGAGTTTAGCGCCCACACGCTTGGCAAATTTTCCACAAGCCGTACCTGATAGTGCCGGCATACCGGAAGGTGTGTCTGAACAAATGCTTATTGCACCTTTCAATGATATAGAAAGTGTTAAAGCACTACTTGATGAATATGCCAACGATGTTGCCGCTATTATCGTTGAGCCTTTGCAACGAATCATTCCTCCAGAACCAGGCTTTCTTGCTGCCCTCAGAGAAGAATGCACCGCGCGATCCATCGTCCTAATTTTTGATGAAATCGTTACAGGGTTCAGATTAGCTTATGGTGGTGCACAGGAAGAGTACGGGGTGGTGCCTGATATCTGTACCTTAGGCAAAGTCATTGGTGGTGGCTTTCCATTGGCGGCCATAGCTGGTCGCAAAGATATAATGAGTCACTTTGATAAAGCCGTTGTGGGCCAGGATAAGTTTCTAATGCAACTCGGTACCTTGTCCGGTAATCCTGTGGCCGCAGTTGCAGGATTGAAGACGATGGAAATACTTCGCCGCGATGGAAACTATGCGCGGCTGAAGGAAACTGGCCAGCGCTTAATGGATATGATAGGTCGTATTCTCAACCTTGATGGTCATGCACATGCAGTACTTGGGCATGCCACCTTGTTCGATATTGGATTCACATCAACTCCCGTACGTGACTACCGGTCCTGGTTAACCGTTGATGCTGAAAAGAACTTAAACTTTAACCGTGTCTTGCGGGAAAAAGGCATTTTTAAGTCGCCAGGCAAACTTTATCCGAGCCTTGCAATAACCGATGAAGATCTGGCGCTAACGGAAGAAGCTTTGGAACTTGCCTCTAAATCCATTTAAGTTCCCTTCATATTAGTTCCCTTAGTTCGCAGCGGTTTCCGCACTTGATGTGTCCAGTGTGGTGATGCCAGCCGCTTTTAATTCTCGTGATCGATCAATCGTCACGGTGAGTAGTATTACAGGTGCAAGACCGACTACCACAATTAACAGCGCGCTTAGCGCTGCCTGACCAATAAGCTCATCTGATGCAAACTGATACACATGAGTTGCCAGCGTATCAAAATTGAATGGGCGTAAAACCAAGGTTGCTGGTAGCTCCTTCATACAATCAACAAACACGACTAATGCGGCTGTTAATACGCCGCTACGCATCAGGGGAAGATGAACTCTTCTTAAGATAGTGGCGGATGAATGCCCGAGTGATCTGGCGACATCATCCATATGTGGGCTGATCTTGCGCATGCTTGCGTCAACTGACCCATAGGCAACTGCCAGAAAGCGAACTGTGTAGGCAAACACCAGTGCGAATACGGTGCCGCTTAACAGGAGTCCGGTGGATACATCGAAGTGTTTGCGTAGAAAAGCATCGAGTGCGTTGTCGAAGGCCGCGAAGGGGATGATGACTCCTATCGCAAGAACAGCTCCCGGCACTGCATAGCCCAGACTTGAAATATTGATACTAGTGCGCAGCACACGTGTTGGGTGCAATCGCTGGCTGTAACTCAACAGTATCCCGACGAGTACTGCGGCGATTGCGGCTGTAGCGGACAGCAGTACTGAATGCATAGCTATCGTTCTGAAATCGTCGTTCCATGATCGGTCGAAATATTCAATTGCATAGTCAACCAGCACCCAGGCGGGGATCAGAAACCCAAGCAGTATGGGTAACAGGCAGAGTAGGCATGCACCAAGCGCTTGTGAACGACGAAGCCTTTGGCGCGATAGCGGGCGGAAACGAGTTGCAGTGGGTTGATAGTTTTCACGATGCCTGCGAGAGATTTTTTCCATGCCGAGCAACATCATGACGAAGATCAATAACAAGCTTGCGATCTGGGCACCGCCTCCAAGATTGTTCATGCCTAACCAAACATCATATAAACCCGATGTTAGTGTTCGCACCGCAAAGTAGTCGACGGTGCCAAAGTCATTAAGCGTTTCCATCAAGGCCATGGCCAGCCCGACAATGATGGCAGGGCGGGCCATGGGCAAGGCCACTTTCAGGAATCGTTGAAAGCTGCTACCACCAAGGGCACGTGCAGCTTCAAGTACGGATGCTGATTGCTCCAGAAATGCCGCACGTGCGAGTAGATAAACATAGGGATACAACACAAGCGTTAACATCGATATCGCGCCTGGCAAGCTTCTGATGGTTGGAAACCAATACTCGTTAGCGAGCTTCCAACCGAACAGTTGGCGCAAGGTGGATTGCACGGGGCCTGCGTATTCAAGCAGGTCGGTGTAAACATAGGCGATTACATAAGCTGGGACTGCGAACGGCAGCAATAAAGCCCAGTTGAATAAAGCGCGTCCCGGAAACTCGTAGTGCGTCACTAGCCAGGCTGAACTGACGCCAATGGCCAAAGTGCCGACTGCCACCCCAACCATGAGCGCCAGTGTGTTCAGGATGTAACTGCCGAGCACCGTGTTGACAAGATGTGGCCAGATATTCTCAGCCGGATTAAAGGCAAGCCAAACAACTGATAACAGAGGCAGGCAAACAACTGCTGCCGTTGCTATTGCAAAAAAAGACCAGATACGCGATGAACGTGAGATGGTCGCACGACGATCCTGTTGATGTGTTGTCAGTGACGATGCCGAGTCGGTCGACTCGTCCGTTAATCCTTCCAAGCGTGATTGATAACGGATTTCTGGTATGCGGGTGTTGTCCGAATCGGGATGCACGGCAGTGTTGAGTAATTGTTGAGTCTCAACACTGCCACCGGGCCAGCGCACCCGTTCTGGAGTTTTCGAATAGGTGGCGCTGGATCCCCAGCGGGCGCGAGCACGCCCGTGATATGCGATCCCTTTTTTCACGCTCTTGCGATCACTCTGTCTTGATCAGCCGTCGTAGTCGACTGTGTCGACAAGCTTGCTCGCAGTTGCCCGGTGCTTGGCGACTTCGGTCAGCTCAAGAGTATCTGCCTTGAACTCACCCCAGGAAGCTACCAGCTCGGAGCGTTCAACAGATGGCTTGACCGGAAACTCATGGTTACGCTCGGCATAAATCGCTTGCGCTTCATCGCTGGACAAATACTCAAGAAGCTTTACTGCATGCTCACGATTCGGTGCGGCTTTGGTCATGATCACACCACTGATATTCATATGGGTACCACGCCCAGACTGATTGGGAAAGACAATGTTGACGGTCTTCGCAGGGCCTTCCTGTTCAGGATCGGACAACATGGCACCCATATAGTAAGAGTTGATAATCGCAACATCACATTGGCCTTCAGCGATAGCTTTGACCTGCGCGCGATCATTGCCTTGAGGCTTGCGAGCCAGATTGCCTTTGACACCGCTCAACCAATTGCGTGCTTCTGCTTCCCCATGATGAGCAACGATGGATGCGATCAGTTCGACCATATATTCATGCTTGCCACTTCGAGTGCAAATGCGCCCGGCGAGTTCAGGCTTGGCAAGATCTTCGTAGCTTTCAAGAACACCTGCGCCAACCCGATCTTTGGAGGTCACGATGATTCGTGCGCGATTGGTCAGACCGAACCAGTGTCCCTCGGGATCGCGATAGGTTTGTGGAATGTTTTCACTAAGAACATCGCTATCGACACTTTGTGTAACACCCGATTCGACTGCACCGGCCAGACGACCGACATTGGTTACCAGCAACAGATCAGCAGGGCTGTTGGCCCCTTCGTTCTCAAGACGCTCCAGTAAACCCTTCTTGGCAAATACCGTGTTGACAGCGATACCCGTTTTTTCAGTAAAGGCATCGAACAGCGGATCGGTCAGGAATGGTTGGCGGTAGGAATAAACATTAACTTCGTCAGCGGCGAGTACCGGTGGGGCGATAGTCGTAAGCGAAAGCGCTGCTAAGGCACATTTGAGAATACGCGTTCGATCTCGTGTACGTGCATTGGGTTTGAGGTGAATCATTGGTTTCGGCGGCAAGGTGAAAAGTAGGTATGCCGATAGGTTAATACGAATAATTCTTATTAACAACCACGAGAAAAATAAGGGTATTTCCGAGTAATTTACTCGGTTTTATAAATTTAATTAAATCAATAAGATGCGTCAATTTCGAGTGATTTTCTTTTGCGCAGCAACCCTCGCTTTGGTGCGAACAAAAACACAAGAATGAATATGCCACTCAGAATCACGACGATTGTCGGAGCTGGTGCGCTATCGATGTGGTAGCTCAGAAGAATGCCGACTATTGTCGATACGCAGGCAATCGCTATTGCCAGCCACATCATCATTTCAAATCGCTGAGTGAGTAAAAAGGCAATAGCGCCAGGCGCAATGAGGACCGCGATCACAAGGATGATGCCAACCGCTTTTATCGCAGCGACGATCACCAGCGATAGCAATGCCAGTAAACCGTAGTGCAACAGCTTGATATTCAAGCCGACTACTTTCGCGTGTTGCGAATCAAACGCAAATACCAGAAGATCGCGTCGTTTGATGATGACAATAGCTAGAGCTGGAACCGTAAGTAACGCAGTCAAGCCAATATCTCGCCACGTCACACCGAGCATATCGCCAAACAGAACATGATCAAGGTGCAAACCAGTTTGTATCTTGGAAAACAGTACGAGACCGAGCGCGAACATGCCACTGAATACAACTCCCATGACAGTGTCTTCTTTCAGTCGGCTATTACTACTGACATAGCCTGTCGCTGTGGCGCATAGCATGCCAGCTACAAAAGCGCCTATCAACATCGGGATGCCAAGAAGATAGGCGATTACTAGTCCTGGTAATACTGCATGTGAAACAGCATCACCCATCAACGACCAACCTTTAAGTACCAATAAGCAAGACAAGGCAGCTGCAGCGGTTGATACGAGTAATCCGATAACAAGCGCTTGCTGCATGAAGTCGAAACTTAAGGGTTCCAGCACATG
>CAZQOI010000078.1:0-13051 GCA_964594905.1 uncultured Granulosicoccaceae bacterium | reverse complement strand
CCGATTGCCCGTGGGCAGGAATTTACAACCTACAAGGATGGGCAAACCGCAATGGCTTTGCATGTACTGCAGGGTGAGCGTGAAATGGTTAAGGATTGTCGTTCATTGGCGCGGTTTGAACTGACAGGATTTCCCGCCCGCGTAGCTGGTGCGGCGCGTATACAAGTATTATTTCAGGTCGACGCGGATGGACTCTTGACCGTCAGCGCTCTTGAAAAAGAATCGGGTGTTGTCGCCAGTATCGACGTCAAACCATCCTATGGCCTTACAGACGGTGAAATTGAAACGATGTTGCGTGCCTCTATGGAGCATGCGTCAGAGGATATGCAGGCGCGAGCATTGGCTGAGCAAAAAGTGGAAGCACAGCGTGTGCTTGAAGCGATTGACAGCGCGCTGAACGCCGATGGCGATGAACACTTGAATAGTGATGAACGCGCCGTCATAGATAAATTGGTAAACGATCTTCGTACCCGGCTTGACGGTGAAGATCGCAACGATATACATGATGCCGTACACGCACTGGAAGCGGGTAGTACGAACTTTGTCGAGCGACGTATGAACGCCAGTGTCAGAAAGATGATGGCGGGTCAGAAGGTCGGAGAATTTGAATGATTTCAGGAGTTGAAGGCAAATGCCAACCGTAACTGTTAAACCACATCCCGAGATGTGCCCTGAGGGTGCAACATTCACGGTAGATCCAGGCGTTTCGGTGTGCGATGCAATGCTTCGAAATGGTGTTGATATCGAACATGCTTGCGAAAAATCTTGCGCCTGCACTACTTGTCACGTGCATGTTCGCACAGGTGGTGAGAGCCTTGATGAAGCCGATGAACTTGAAGAGGATTATCTCGACAAGGCATGGGGCCTCGATCCGGATTCGCGATTAAGCTGTCAGGCGATAGTCGCTGATGAAGATCTGATCATCGAAATTCCGAAGTACACAATCAACATGGTTTCGGAGAATCACTGATGCAATTGAAATGGACTGACACTAGAGAGATTGCAATAGAGCTATGTGAAGCTCATCCTGATGTTGATCCTCAGTATGTTCGTTTTACCGACATGCACGCGTGGATCTGCGCGCTGGAGGATTTTGATGATGATCCTGAAAAATCAAGTGAAGGTATCCTTGAAGGCATTCAAATGACTTGGATCGACGAGGTTGACTAACGCTGCGCTTAAATCGTTTGTCACTGAAGTCTGATCGCTCAGTGTCATTCGCCATTACCATCGATGATATTGAAGCCGCAGCAGCGCGGCTTGATGGCGTTGCAGTTGTCACACCGCTATTAGAGAACCACCACCTTAACAAGATTGCAGGGCGCCGCGTTTTAATAAAAGCGGAAGTCTTGCAGCGAACCGGTTCCTTTAAATTTCGCGGTGCCTGGAATGCTGTCACTGCGTTAATGGAACAGCAGCCAGGGAAAGGTGTGATTGCGTATTCTTCTGGCAACCATGCGCAGGGAATAGCTCAGGCCGCAGCCATTCATGGCATTCCCGCAGTTATCATCATGCCTAACGACGCTCCTGATTTGAAGATTGCCAATACGCGAGCTTTAGGTGCTGAAGTTGTGCTTTACGATCGACCTGGTGGCGAATCTCGCGAATCGATCGGTACATCGATTGCCGAAGAGCGCGGCCTGCACCTGATTCGCCCTTATGATAATCCCTATGTCATGGCTGGCCAGGGTAGCTGTGGTCTTGAGATTGCGGAACAGGCAGCAAAGGCTGGTGTTAGTTCAGGTGATGTATTGGTCTGTTGTGGTGGTGGTGGATTATCTTCAGGTTCCGCACTTGCGCTGCAGGCCAAAGCGCCAGGGTTCAGAGTGCGCACTGTTGAGCCGTCAACTTCTGACGACACAAAGCGCTCCTTGCTAGCTGGTAAACGGATTGCTAATCAAACGCAGAGCGATTCAATATGCGATGCCATTGTGACGCCAATGCCGGGTGAGTTGACGTTTCCGATACTGAAATCATTTGCTGGGCCTGGCTTGAGCGTTAGTGATGATGAAACACTAGAAGCTATGGTGCATGCGATGCTCAGTTTAAAACTGGTCGTTGAACCTGGTGGTGCTGTTGCGCTTGCCGCTGCCTTGTCCGGCCGGGATATCGATTCTGACACTGTGGTCTGTGTGGTTTCCGGTGGCAATGCCGACCCTGCCATGCTCGTGAAAGCCATCAATAAAGAATGAACCAGCAGGTGCAATATGTTCGCCGAGCATATCCAGCTTGCCGTCGTTGTTTACGTCTTGCAGTGTTTCGGTAAAGCCATCGTAGAACTGTTCGGACCCCGTGAATTTCGTCAAAACTTCCGCTGCTGCTCGGCTGAAGGTGCTATGCCCAGATACATATTCTGGAAAGGGTGGGGTGACAAAAGTGATTGATTGATACGGGCTCCAGTTCTGGCCGAGAATGGTTTGCGTGCCTTTGTCAGGACCACCCCAGGCTACTACCTGTTGATCGGTGAAGAACCAACGAATGGCTGAAGCAGGTCGGATATAGTCGTAGTGGTTATATTTTTCTCGTAAAAAATTTGTTACTAATACTAAGTATTAATACCTGAAGCTTTCAGATTAGCGATTAAGAGATCAAAAGCTTTAATCGACAAGAGCTTCCTTGCTATCAGTTGGTGCATCGCCTCTCTCGTTGAGACCATAGTCACGAATCACAGTAGCGACACGCAGGCGGTAGTGTGAAAAAATTCCTGCACGACCTGCTTGTTGAGCTGATCGGTGCGCGGAAAGCGTACGCCATTGTTTGACTGCTTCTTCGTCTCGAAAAAAAGACAAGGACAGGATGTTGTTCGAATTGCTCAGGCTCTGAAATCTTTCAACTGAAATGAAACCGTTTATCTTTTCGAGCTCAGGTCTCAGTTTCTCAGCGATGGATAGGTAATCTTCGTAGTGGCCACTGGCAGGTTTTACTTCAAAAATAATAGCGATCATGGCGTATGTCCATGTGGTTCTGATACAAGCTTTAGAAAAGTACGATCTTCTCGCAGCAAGAATTTTTCTTTTTGCGCGAATTCATAGTTCTCACTGCCAAGTGGATCGTTTGCCAGTCTGGCTCTGTATTGTTCATATTCAGCGAGGCTATCTATGTCATAGATACCGTAAGCCAAGGTGCTCGACCCTTCGTGGGGTGCATAGTAACCGTGTAGTCTTGCGCCGCAGCGGGGAATAGCTTGACCCCAGTTACGTGCATATTGCTCGAATTGTGTTTTCTTGACTGGATCGATGTGGTAACGAATGATGCATGTCAACATGTTGTTTCCTGAAGCGCTTGAGATTGAATAGGACTGCGTATTGAAACGGACTGCGTGAGTATGCAAAACTGAACTCCACAGATGTTTCGGTCAGGATCGAACTATGGAAAATTCACCCAATATCGCGAGAATTGGAGCGCTGCTGGGAGACAATACTCGTGCAAGAATGCTCTCGACGTTGATGCATGGCAAAGCATTGACTGCCTCGGAACTAGCGCGTGATGCAGGTGTAACTGCGCAAACTGCAACAACGCATTTAGCAAAACTTGAATCCGGTGGATTGCTGGCATTGCGTAAGCAAGGCAGGCACAAATACTTTACGGTCGCGAGTGAGGAGGTTGCGACATTGATCGAATCATTGATGGGAATGACTGCTCGTGACCAGGCGACTCCAATTTTGACAGGTCCGCGTGATGAGAACATGCGTAAAGCCCGCGTCTGTTATAACCATCTGGCTGGTGGCAAAAGTGTTCAGCTGTACGACAGTCTGCTTAACAGAGAATATCTGGTACTAAGAGATGGTGATCCAGTCTTGACCGAGACGGGGCAAAAGTTTGTTGAAGACTTTGGTATCGACCTTAAGCAACTTCAACAATCCAAATCGCCATTGTGCAGGGCATGCCTTGATTGGAGTGAGCGACGATCGCATCTTGCTGGTAGCCTCGGCAGGGCTTTTCTTAGTCAGTTTGAAACTTTGCGCTGGGTGAGTCGTGGTAAAGGGCGAATTATTACCTTCAGTGAGCGAGGTGAGCAAGCCTTTAAAAAAATGTTTGTTGTGTGACAGGTCATTTTTAAGTAGTAAGCAAGATTTGAGCAGTTGGCTAATGCTTTTGAAATAAGGTGTCAGATTTTAGTTGAACTTCTACAGTTAACCCTATGCTGGTGATTGATGGTTAACTCCCTGAGCTATTTATTTAACTCAATAAGATCCCAGCGATTACCGTGCAGATCTTCAAACACTGCAACTGTTCCATACTCTTGCTCTACGGGTTCGCGAACGAAGCTGATGCCTGCAGCTGTCATTTGCTTGTAGTCGCGCCAGAAGTCATCGGTATTTAAAAACAGGAAAACACGTCCGCCGGTCTGGTTGCCGACGAATGCGTTTTGTTCTGGATTCGAAGCCTTTGCCAGCAATAGCTTTGTTCCATTGGAGCCGGGTGGTGCGACAACCACCCAACGTTTTTCCTGCTCTGGCTGATAGCTATCTTCAATGAGTATAAATTTGAGTTTTTTTGTGTAGAACTCAATCGCTTCATCGTAGTCTCGGACCACAAGAGTTATAAGTGCAATTGATTGCGTCATGGTTCAGAAGCTTAAGTACTATTAAATATAACTGTGAGGTTTTAAATTATTTCTCAGCAAGCGCTCTTATAGGCTTGCTCGAAAACGCCGAACCAACCTTGATTATAACCATTGCGCATATCTTCAGCCTTGTCAGCGAAGGCCTCCCAACGACTGTGCGTCAGCTTGACCGTCGTGCTGTTACCACTTACTTCATCAAATTCGACGTTGACTGATGAGGCCTTTTCAGCGGGTAGGCCGATGTGCCATTCCAGCGTCAGCTTTTTACCTGGTTGATAAACGGCGACACTGCCCCAGAGCTGTTCTTTGTCTTCATGATCAATTTCATAAACACGACCACCTTTTTTTGGTTCGATTATTATTTTTTTAGCGATCTGGCCGTTCATTGCAGACACGCTGTTCTTATCTTTAGGCCACCAGCTATCAACCTTGTCTACAAACACGCTGAATGCATGTTTAGCATCGCAAGGGACGTCTATGATTTTTTCGACTGGATCTAACATGGTTGACTCTCCATTTATGTGAATTGTTTATGTGAATTGTTTATGTGAGTTGTTTATGTGTGTTGAGGAATCGAGAACTGTTGTTTAAGCTTGCGAAGCTTTCTTTTTAACTTGTGTCTTATTGTTTGCGAGAGTTTGTTTTTTTCTTCAAACCCTTGCGCAGCTCCTGTTCATACGCTTTGAGCACGTCAGACCAATAACCGTCGAGGTAGTCTCTGAGCAAGGCAAGGCCGTCTGTGTTGACGGAGTAGATTCGGCGAGTACCAACAGGCTTTACATTGACCAGTCCAGAATCTTGCAGCACCTTGAGGTGTTGGGAGACAGCAGGGCGGCTAACCGGCTGCTGGGCAGCCAACTCGCTGACGGTGCGCGGGTTTTCGCGAAGATTTTCGAATATGTTGCGCCGAGTATCATCTGCGAGCGCTGCGAACATTTTACCGTAAGTCATAACTTACGGTAAGCCATTGCTTACATAAAATCAAGTGGTTTTAAAAATGAATTCTTTAAGATCGATCCACACTTGACCGTCTCAATATAGCGAGCTAATATTGTCCGGCTGTATTGAGCAGTATGTCGGGGTATGGCGCAGCCTGGTAGCGCATCTGCTTTGGGAGCAGAGGGTCGTAGGTTCGAATCCTGCTGCCCCGACCAACACCAATATGGGCGCCTGTAGCTCATTTGGATAGAGCATCGGCCTTCTAAGCCGAGGGTAGCAGGTTCGAATCCTGCCAGGCGCGCCACTCTCAGCAATGATAAAATGTACGGCAGTGGTGAGCGTAGCTCAGTTGGTAGAGCGCAGGATTGTGATTCCTGTGGTCGCGGGTTCGAATCCCGTCGTTCACCCCACTCAAAAATTTGTTTTCGTATTGACCTGTAGTTTTTTGTTTTTAAACTTATCTGTTACATACCTGCGAGAGTGGCGGAATTGGTAGACGCGCTGGTTTTAGGTACCAGTGTCTTAGGACGTGGGAGTTCGAGTCTCCCCTTTCGCACCATGTAACAGTGTCGACACGGCACACCACCGATCCGGCGACGCACTAAAGTTAGCCCTTTGTGCGCCATCGTGTTCTATAGAGGCAAGCATGCAAGTATCTGTTGAAACCACCCAGGGACTCGAGCGTCGAATGACGGTCGCCCTGCCATCCGATGACATCGACAGTGCTGTCGCGGAACGCCTGAAGAATCTGAGCAAAACTGCTCGGATCAATGGTTTTCGTCCAGGCAAGGTTCCGTTTAAGGTTGTCAAAAAACGTTATGAGCCTCAAGTTCGAAGTGAAGTGCTTGGCTCGCTGATCAATCGTTCTTATTACGACGCGATTCAGCAAGAGAAATTACGTCCGGCTGGACAACCCGATATTGTGCCGGCCGAGGAAGATGATGCGGCCGAGAACGATGATGCTGGCTTTCGTTTCGTCGCGACCTTCGAGGTGTACCCTGATTTTGAGCCTGTTTTCAACGACAGCATCAAAGTGTCCCGCCCGGTGGTGGATATTGCGGAGAGCGATATCGACGAAATGCTCGAAAATCTGCGCAAGCAACGTACAGATTACGTGCTGGTTGAGCGAGCAGCAAAAGACGGTGATCAAGTCGTGATCGATTTCCTCGGACGACTCGACGGTGAAGAATTTGACGGTGGCAAGGCCGAGAAGGCGCCGCTGGTTCTAGGGTCCAATTCGATGATTCCAGGCTTTGAGAGCCAGCTCTTGGGTGTGTCGGCAGGGGACGAAAAAACAATCCAGGTCACATTTCCTGAGGATTATCAGGCTGAGCATCTCGCCGGCAAGGAAACTTCGTTCGATATAACCGTGCACGAGGTCAAAGAATCACACTTGCCGGAACTCGATGAGGAGCTTGTGAAGAGTTTTGGCATCGCAGACGGTACTGTTGCTAGCCTTCGTGCCGATATACAAAAGAACATGGAGCGCGAACTCAAACAACGTGTCGACGGGCAGATAAAGAGTCAAATCATGGACGGTCTGATTGATCTGAACCCGGTTGATGTGCCCACAGCGTTAGTTTCTGAGGAAATAAAGCGCCAACGGGAACAACTCATGCAACAGATGCCAGCAGAGTCGGATTCTTCGTTCTTGTCTGATGAGATTTTCAGTGAACAGGCAGAGCGTCGGGTCAGACTGGGTCTGGTAATTGGCGAAATAGTACAAAAACGGGAAATCAAGGCTGACGCTGCCGCAGTACGGGCACAAGTTGAAACCATGGCGTCGTCCTACGAAGATCCCCAGCAGGTGATTGATTACTATTATGGCAACCCGGAACTCTTGAAAAATGTTGAGGGTCTGGTACTAGAAGAGGCAGTAACTGACGCAGTGCTAGGTGCTGCGACAGTCACGGATGAAGCCACTTCTTTTCAGGACATCATGAACCCGCAGACTGATGAGTCTGCACCGAGTGAGAACAGTTGATAATGAGTTTTGTCCCTGAATTCGGCGCGCATTCCAGCCATTTTGGCACTGTGGGTAATGGCGGTATGTCTAGCCCTACAGCAGCTGGCGGTCTTGTACCGATGGTTGTTGAACAGTCGCCGCGTGGTGAACGTGCCTACGACATCTATTCCCGTCTTCTTAAGGAGCGGGTGATTTTCATGGTCGGTCAGGTCGAGGACTACATGGCCAATCTGATCGTTGCTCAATTGCTTTTTCTTGAGTCTGATAACCCTGACAAGGATATCTCTCTGTACATCAACTCGCCTGGCGGTTCAGTGACGGCTGGTATGGCAATTTATGACACGATGCAATTCATCAAGCCAAATGTCAGCACTCTGTGCATTGGACAAGCGGCTAGCATGGGCGCCTTTTTATTGACGGCGGGACAGCCGGGCAAGCGCTTTGTACTGCCCAATTCCCGCGTGATGATTCATCAGCCTTCCGCTGGGTTTCAGGGGCAGGCAACAGACATCGACATCCACGCTCGTGAAATACTGGCTATAAAAGACCGGATGAATCGTTTAATGGCCCAACACAGTGGCCAGAGCGTAGAAAAGGTGAAAGACGACACGGAAAGAGATAATTTCTTGACGGCAGAGGACGCAGTGGAATACGGACTGGTGGACAGGATCGTTCAGACCCGCGACGAAGAAGTCACCGTAGCCACCGCTAAGCCGACTGCAGTCGACAAAAACAGCGATAGTGACAGCGAGGCGTGATCAAGATCATTCCCCGTATGTGACATCGGCTGCAACACTGATTAAGGCAACCCTTTGGTGCTTGTATGTTGCCGGGAAACCCGGCAATGTGACGTTGAAGATAAAGGTTAAGACAGAAACATGGCCGACCAGGAAGATAAGAAAGACGATACAAAGCTGCTCTATTGCTCATTTTGTGGCAAGAGTCAGCATGAAGTTCGCAAACTGATTGCGGGTCCATCCGTATTTATTTGTGACGAATGTGTCGATCTGTGCAATGACATCATCACTGAGGAAATGCAGGAGCAGGCTTCTGACGAAGACAGCGCGCTGCCAAAGCCTCATGAGATCAATGACCTGCTTGATCAGTATGTCATTGGGCAAGCGAAAGCCAAGCGCATTTTATCAGTGGCTGTCTACAACCATTACAAGCGTCTTGAGTACAAGGACAAGCAAGGCGATGTTGAACTCGCCAAAAGCAACATCTTACTGATCGGTCCTACAGGCTCGGGTAAAACCCTTCTTGCAGAGACCTTGGCTCGCACTCTCAACGTACCTTTTACAATCGCTGATGCGACAACACTTACCGAAGCCGGTTATGTTGGTGAAGACGTAGAGAACATCATTCAAAAGCTTTTGCAAAAGTGTGACTACGATGTCGAGAAAGCACAAACAGGTATTGTCTACATCGATGAAATAGACAAGATATCGCGAAAGTCAGATAACCCTTCCATTACTCGTGATGTATCGGGTGAGGGTGTGCAGCAGGCCCTATTGAAATTAATCGAAGGAACGGTTGCCTCCGTGCCACCTCAAGGTGGACGTAAGCATCCGCAGCAGGAGTTCCTGCAAGTCGATACTTCAAATATTCTGTTTGTATGTGGTGGTGCGTTTGCTGGGTTGGAAAAAATTATTCAGGAACGTTCCGAGAAAGGTGGTATCGGTTTCGCCGCTGAAGTCAAATCCAAAGACGACAGTCGTAACATCGGTTCACTGTTAATGGATTGCGAAGCGCAAGACCTTATCAGCTTTGGTTTGATTCCAGAATTTGTCGGTCGTTTGCCTGTTGTCGCTACCTTGCAGGAACTGGATGAAGAAGCGTTGGTGCGAATTCTGGTTGAGCCTAAGAACGCTATTACCAAGCAATACGAAAAGCTTCTCGCGATGGAAGACGTCGATATAGAGTTCCGTAAAGATGCCTTGTACGCGGTGGCTCAAAGTTCACTCGAACGCAAAACTGGTGCACGTGGATTGCGTACGATTCTGGAAAATGTCTTACTCGACACCATGTACGATTTGCCGCGTAATGAAAGCGTCAAGAAGGTCGTGCTCGACGCCTCGGTCGTTCGTGGTGAGTCCAAGCCTTACCTGGTTCTTGAAGGACAGGAAAAGGTCATGGAAGAGGACAAGTACCGACGCGCTGCGTCCGACGATTGATCCTGATCGGGTCCCCAGCGGGCCCGAAATGTTCAGTGTAGTTTCACCGGGTCTGTATCAATCAGGCCCGGATCTCACCCAGACGGCGTCTCATCTCTGACGTTACATAGGCGCAAAAACCGTGAATTTTTCCAGCGAATTCGCTGACGACGGTTGAATTTGCTGTAGTCGATTCCACCTTGTCGTGTATCCTCAATATTATTGATTGAGTCTGCGCGACCAATTCTACCGACCAGGTCTACCCGACCGGGTCTACTCGACTGGATTGGTCCTCAACAGGAGATTACGACGAGTGTCTGATAGAGATTCTGTAGGCAACACACCTAAACACGACTCAGCTGAAGACGGCTTGGAAAACGATTCATCACTTCCCGCAAGTGCAGGCAGTGATGGTCTGCCGGTATTGCCCCTGCGCGATGTAGTGGTATACCCACATATGGTTATACCGCTGTTTGTCGGCCGCGAAAAATCAATAGAAGCTTTGGACGCTGCCATGTCCACCGACAAGCGAATCATGTTGGCAGCGCAAACAAGTGCAGCAGTTGACGAACCTGGTGAAAAAGATATTCACCGAGTTGGCACCATCGCTACCATCTTGCAGTTACTGAAATTGCCTGATGGCACCATAAAGGTATTGGTTGAAGGTCAGCAACGTGCGGTTATCGAAACCGTTGGTACTTCTGAGGCTGGTTTTTTTGTTGCGAATTACAGCTTCCCGGAAATCGATCCCGATACCATGTCAACCAAAGAACTTGAGGTGTTGGTTAGATCGGTCACTAACATGTTTGATCAGTACGTCAAGATGAACAAGAAGGTACCGCCGGAAATCTTGAGCTCGCTCACCGGGATTGATGACGCTGACCGTCTCGCTGACATGATTGCCGCGCAGATGTCACTGCGGGTTGAAGAGAAGCAAAACATACTCGAACTTTTCGATCCGTCAGAACGGCTTGAGCATTTGTTGAACTTGATGGAATCCGAACTCGACATGCTGCAGGTCGAAAAGCGTATTCGTGGCCGCGTGAAGCAACAGATGGAGAAAAGCCAGCGCGAGTATTACCTGAATGAGCAAATGAAAGCCATTCAAAAAGAACTTGGCGAGATGGACGATGTGCCAAACGAGAACGAAGAGCTAGCTCGAAAAATCGACAAGGTTGGTTTGTCCAAAGAAGCCAAGAAAAAGGCGAGTGGTGAGTTGAGTAAGCTCAAGATGATGTCGCCAATGTCGGCTGAGGCGACCGTTGTCCGAAACTATATCGATACCTTGGTTGGTCTGCCATGGAAGAAAAAATCCAAACTGAAAAAAACCTTAGGCGAAGCTGAAGAAATTCTTGAGCATGATCACTATGGCCTTGAGAAGGTCAAGGAACGTATTCTTGAATACCTCGCCGTGCAGAAACGCGTTGGTCATGCCAAGGGGCCAATCCTGTGTCTCGTTGGCCCGCCGGGTGTCGGCAAGACGTCACTGGGTAAATCGATTGCTCGTGCAACTGGGCGAAAATTCAGCCGTATGGCACTTGGAGGTGTGCGGGATGAAGCAGAAATCCGCGGCCATAGGCGCACCTACATTGGTTCGATGCCAGGCAAGATCGTGCAAAATCTTGCGAAGGTCAAAAAACGCAACCCGCTGATATTGCTCGATGAAATCGACAAAATGTCCACGGATTTTCGGGGTGATCCCTCATCCGCCTTACTTGAGGTGCTTGACCCAGAGCAAAACCACACGTTTACCGATCATTATCTCGAGGTCGAATTTGACCTGTCTGATGTCATGTTCGTAGCAACTGCTAACACGATGAATATTCCAGAGCCTTTGCTCGATCGCATGGAGGTTATTCGCATCCCGGGTTATACAGAAATGGAAAAGGCGAATATTGCCAGCCGTTACCTGTTACCACGAAAAATGGAAGATAACGGTCTTGATACCAGCGAGCTCAAGGTGACCGACGATGCCATCCTTGAGATTATTCGTCGCTATACGCGGGAAGCTGGTGTGCGAAACCTGGAACGAGAGATGGCCAAGATCTGCCGCAAGGTAGTACGCGAAGTGACGGATCTAGAAGCGAAATTAACCAAGACGGATGGGCAAGCCGACATAGACCTCGATTCGGACTCAAGCACATCATCTGATAGCACCATGGATCTAATCGAAGTCAATGCAGAAAACGTCGATGATTACCTTGGCGTGCCGCGGCATCGATATGGTCAGGCTGAAAAGGAAAACAAGGTAGGCCAGGTCACTGGACTTGCGTGGACGCAAGTTGGGGGAGAGCTATTAACCATTGAGTCTGCTGTTGTTCCTGGTAAGGGCAAATTAAGTTACACCGGTCAACTAGGCGACGTCATGCAGGAATCTATACAGGCTGCAATGATGGTAGTGCGTAGTCGTGCGGAAGCGCTCAAGATCGATCCAGCATTTCATGAAAAGCTGGATTTGCATGTGCACGTGCCGGAAGGGGCAACACCCAAAGACGGCCCGAGTGCAGGTGTCGGTATGTGTACTGCTATCGTGTCGGCGCTGACAGGTGTGCCGGTTCAGGCAAATGTGGCGATGACCGGGGAAATTACTCTACGCGGCGAAGTGCTGCCAATTGGCGGATTGAAAGAGAAGTTGCTAGCCGCTCAGCGCGGCGGTATCAAAACAGTCTTGATACCCATTGAAAATGAAAAAGACTTATCCGAGATATCCGATGAAATCAAATCTGGACTCGATATTTTGCCGGTTCAGTGGATCGATCAAGTGCTCGATGTGGCGCTTGCAGCGTTGCCGGTAACGGAGGCGTCAGAAGTTGGAAAAGAGGCGTTAACTGATCCGGTTACAGGTAAGGAAGACAGAAAAGGTGGGTCAACGGGCACAGTTCGAACGCACTAGTCTGCATTTTTTTCTTGATTCTAGTGCATTGTCCGACTAAACCTCTGGCAAGGGATTTGAACGTTTTCGAGCTGCAGACCGCATGGTTAGTGGGTTTTTTCGGCAGTATCGCGTATGATTCAACTCAGCACAGGTCGATTGGGATGAGCCCATCGACCTTCTATAAGTACTAAAAACCAAAACGATGGGGAAAGCGTTTTATGAACAAGGCCGAGTTTATTGACTCCGTAGCATCAAAAGCGGACATGTCCAAAGCTGAAGCAACGACTGCTGTAGATGCTGTGCTTGATTCAGTTACTGCTGCTTTAAAGGATGGGGAACAGATCACATTGGTAGGATTCGGTACGTTCCTTGTGCGCAAGCGCGAAGCACGCACCGGGCGTAATCCTCGCACTGGCGAACCATTACAAATAAAAGCATCTAATGTCCCTAGCTTCAAAGCAGGCAAAGCGTTAAAGGATGCTGTAAACTAGCCGGCTCGGGTGCTTAGCTCAGCTGGTAGAGCATCGCCCTTACAAGGCGAGGGTCGGCGG
>CAZQOI010000077.1:4299-13054 GCA_964594905.1 uncultured Granulosicoccaceae bacterium | reverse complement strand
TTTCCTGGATCAGATCAAGCAATTCGCGTTTGATAACAGCGAGGCTCCTTTCATCTGACAAGCGATGATCGGCCCGATGCAAAAGATTCAGACGCGCCTCGCCTCCAAAACCTTGCATTAGTCTTTCTGCCATCTGCCATGGCACATCCGTATCCCCAGTCCCATGTAAAAGCCGTACAGGTATTTTTATTGCGGACACACTCGTGTTGCTTTGGAGTAAGGCGAGTTCCCGACCACTATTAATAAAATCCTGTGTGATCGGGCGCGGCGGTTCATCATAATTGCTGGGCAGAAACACGGCTTCTCCGGTCTCCAGCTGCCAGCGCTGCTGATGATCCAGTGCAGGCTCGATTAATTCGGTGACAAAGTCTGGGGCGGCTGCGATCAGTAGTAATCCGACGATCCGATTAGGACGTCTAATCGCCGCATGGGTGGCTAGCCAAGCGCCCATGGAAGATCCAATCAGAAGAACAGGGCCCTCCAGGGAGTCGATCACGGTTTCGGTGTCAGCGAGCCAGTCGGTGAGTGTGCAATTGATGGCCTCGCCATCGGATTCGCCATGTCCGCGATAGTCGAAGCGAGTGAAGTTATAACCAATTTCAGCTGCATGCTCAGCGAGCGCAATACATTTGGTGCCTCGCATATTTGAGTGGAAACCGCTGCAGAGTAGAACGTGGGGGAGTGGGGAGCCTGGTTTGTCCTTTGTCTCGGGCGAGGCTTCGGCCCACGTTGTAATCAACGCGAGCTGTTGCTCTGGACTCCCTTGACAAGGAATTTTTTTCGCGATTGCATCGTCTGTCATTGACACAGTATAGAGCGGGTGCAAGACTTTCGGTTTTGCGCGGAGTTTTACACGATGTCGTCACCTCGAGTGGGGCTGTTCGTGACCTGTCTGGTTGATCTACATCGACCAAATGTCGGGTTTGCATCGATTCGCCTGCTCGAGCAAGCTGGCTGTGTCGTAGAAGTGCCAAATGCGCAAACTTGCTGTGGGCAACCTGCCTTCAACAGTGGTGATGACGAATCTACACGTAGTATTGCCAGAAATGTGATCAAAGCATTCGCAGATTTTGATTACGTCGTTGCGCCATCTGGATCCTGTGCGGGCATGCTCAAGGAGCACTACACAACACTATTCGATGATGACAGCGAATTGCAGGCTGAATCACGGTCTTTAGCTGAGCGTACCTACGAACTGACAAGCTTTTTGGTGGATGTATTGGGCAAACCAGCGATCGTCGCAAATTACCCTGGCAGAGTTACCTACCATGACAGTTGCTCGGGCCTTCGCGAGTTGGGAATAAAAGATCAACCGCGAGCCTTACTGGCAAATGTGGAAGGTATGGAGCTTGTTGAAATGGACGATACCGATGTTTGTTGTGGCTTTGGCGGAACGTTTTGCGTTAAGTACCCGGATATATCAGAACGAATGGTCACCGACAAACTCGCGCTGGCTGAGCAGACCGAGGCTAGCACTCTTCTGGGTGGTGATCTTGGTTGTCTTCTTAATATTAGTGGCAGGCTTAAACGTCTGAAGCGGCCGATGAAGGTTTATCACGTAGCTGAGGTGTTGGCTGATATGTCTGATGTTGCGGGCATTGGTGACGGGGAGGTGGACTGAAATGGAATCACAATCTCTCGGGTTTAAAAACAATGTTCGTGAAGCCCTGCTTGATGAAGACCTAAAAGCCGCGCTATCAAATGTTAAAGCCGGTTTTATTGGCAAACGATCGGCGGCTGTTGCTCTAGTACCTGAATGGCAGGTAATTAGAGACGAAGCCAAGGCGCTGAAAAATCATGTGTTGGAGAATCTTGATCATTATCTAGTTGCGTACGAGGCATCAGTAAAACGTAATGGTGGGGAAGTTCACTGGGCAAATACATCAAGCGATGCGAATGACATCATCGTTGATATCTGCAAGTCGGTAAATGCCAAGACTGTTACCAAAGGAAAATCAATGGTCGGTGAGGAGGCGAACCTGAACGGCGCCTTGAAAGCCGCTGGCCTTGAGCCAATCGAAACAGATCTTGGGGAGTACATCATTCAATTGGCCGAAGAAGCTCCGAGCCACATCATTGCCCCCGCTATTCACAAAACCAAGGAGCAAGTATCCAAGTTATTTCATGAGCATCATGCTCAGTATGGACTAACTGAAAAATTGATTGATCGAACGGCTCTCGTTAATGAAGCCCGTACAGTATTACGAGAAAAATTTCGTACCGCTGACGTCGGTATTACTGGCGCAAATTTTTTGATTGCCGAAACTGGTCAGCACGTATTGGTCACTAATGAAGGAAATGGCGACCTGACATCAAATTTGCCACGTGTGCAAATCGTGATTGTTGGAATAGAGAAAGTAGTACCAACGCTCGAAGACGCTAGCTGCTTGCTTAGGCTTCTTGCAAGAAGCGCCACTGGTCAACACTTTTCCAATTACACGAGTTTGATGAGTGGACCAAAACGAGATGGTGATATTGATGGTCCAGAACAGTTTCATATTGTTCTCGTCGACAATCATCGCACAGACATGCTCAGCGGCGAGTTAAGAGAGATGCTGAGGTGTTTTCGTTGTGGAGCCTGCATCAACCATTGCCCGGTATACGGTTCTGTGGGTGGGCATGCTTATGGCTGGGTATACCCCGGTCCAATGGGATCGGTTGTAACGCCAGCGATGATCGGCATCGAAAACGCGCCTGATCTGCCGCATGCTTGTACCTTGAATGGTCGCTGTGCGGAGGTTTGTCCGATGAGCATCCCACTGCCAGATCTATTGCGTAAACATCGGCGCCAGACATTCCTCAAACACTTGCAAAGTCGCCCGAGCCGTTTTGGTTTATCTGTATGGGCTAGTTTGGCCAAACGACCGGCGCTGTATCACGCGATCACACGTGTTGGAGTTGGGTGCTTGTCTCGTCTTGGTAGAAAAAGAGGGGCATTCAAAAAATTACCGCTGGCATCCCAGTGGACAGCGGGACGTGATCTCCCCGCACCACAGGGCAAGTCGACTTTTATGCAGTTGTATAAGGCCAGTCGCGATGGGCGTTCATCATGAGTGCGCGTGATCAGATCCTGGGGCGAATAGGCTCGGCGCTTGGGCGTGACAATGCGGTATTGTCAATAAACGATGATGTGCCATCGACTGTCAAATCACGTCTATCAGCGCCACCTTCGCATACTTTGCCGGCTATACCTGATGACACGATAGCCGTCCTGATTGAGAAGATGGAATCAGTACTGATGAGTGTGGTTCGATTGCAGACTCGTGACGATGTTGTCAAAGCAGTTGAATGGTATTGCGAATCCAACAACCTCGATGGGGATATAACGGTCGCTCCGGCGCTTAAAGATCTTGACTGGTCTAACAAGACGAGTTCTGGAGCGGCCAGTGGTGAGGAAGCAATCAGTGTTACGCCCTGTCTCGCAGCAGTTGCCGAAACCGGTAGTATTGTCACTGCAAGCTCAGGGGATACACCTGCAACACTTAATTTTCTACCAGAAACACATATTCTGGTTCTTCATGAAAACCAGATTGTTCGCCATGTTGACGGTGTATTCGATCACCTCCGAGCGCTCAATTCTCTACCGCGCGCATTAAATTTTATAACTGGTCCTTCGCGTACCGCTGATATAGAGCAAACAATTGAAATTGGTGCGCATGGGCCCAGGCGTATGCATGTGTTACTTGTAGCAAGTGACGCTGAATGAAAACTATTGCAAGCCGTGCAGAGTTAGTCTCGCTGACAAAAATTAAAGCGATCAGTTTTGATCTTGATGACACCTTTTGGGATTGTGCGCCTGCTATCGTTGCAGCGGAAGAGACCCTGTACCGATGGTTATCTGCTGAAACACCTCGAATAACGGACGCACATACTCCGCAATCGTTGCAAAATCAACGATTGGACCTGGCCGGCGAACTTCCACACCTGAAAGCCGATGTAACAGCACTTCGCGTTGAGTCCATTCGTCGACTCTTGCTGGCCCATGACTATGATCCAGATATCGCCGATACTGCGTTCTCTGTGTTTTATCGAGCTCGTAGTGAGGTTCAGTTATACGACGGTGTCATCGATATGCTGGAGGCATTGCGGAAACAGTACCGACTCGCAGCTATTACTAACGGCAATGCCGATCTTGAACAAATTGGTATTGCGCAATATTTCGACGAAATGCAAGCCGCTTCACTTGATAGTCCGCCCAAACCGGAGCCTGACATGTTTGATCGCTGCCTGGAACGGTTTGCCTTACCGCCGCACGCTTTGCTGCACGTTGGCGATAACCCCGAGACAGATGTCGGGGGAGGCCACAATGCAGGTGTTCAAACACTGTGGTTTAATCAGCTCGACACACAGTGGCCAGAAGAAATAGACAAGCCGCATCATGTTGTTAGCGGTATTCCTGAATTGCATCGCCTTTTACTTGGAAATTAAGAAATGACCCGAACGTTTTATGTCAATGGTGAATTCGTCGCGGAGCAGGATGCCAAGATCTCGGTGTTGGATAGAGGGTTTCTATTTGCTGATGCAGTTTATGAAGTAGCGACAGTACTTGGTGGCCGATTAATCGATAACCGAGCGCATCTGACGCGGCTTGCGAGGTCTCTGTCAGAACTTTCTATGGCAGCTCCGTGTTCTGATGCGGAAATAGTCGCGGCGCAAGAAAAGCTTGTCGCCATGAATAACATTGATGAGGGTCTTTTATATCTTCAGGTGTCCCGTGGAGTCGCAGAGCGTGACTTTGCGTTTCCTGATAATCCAAAATCATCTTTGGTCATGTTTACGCAAAGTAAATCTCTACTCGACTCACCAATGGCTGAGACGGGCATGAAGATCATCACGATTCCCGATATCCGTTGGAAACGCCGCGATATCAAGACCGTTGGATTGTTGGCGCCAAGTCTTGCTAAACAAGCTGCGGTTGATGCTGGAGCTGATGACGCCTGGATGGTGGAAGACGGTTTTATTACCGAAGGAACTTCAAATAATGCCTATATAGTTAGGTCTGATCGTGTCATCCAGACGCGTCATCTTGGCAGTGAAATCCTGAGCGGAATTACACGAACAGCAGTTTTGCATTTTGCAAAAAAGGCGAATTACGAAATTCTCGAGGAACCCTTTTCTGTGGATGATGCCAAACAAGCGAACGAAGCATTCGTAACCAGTGCATCCTCGTTCGTGATGCCAGTGATTAGTATCGATGAAACTGTACTAGGAAACGGAAAACCAGGGCCCGTCAGCACTGAGCTTCGCAAGATCTATATCGAAACAGCTCTTGCGCGTGAAGACTTAATCATTTAATCGTGGCCTAAGGACGTAGGCTGCGATATGGACTGGAGGTCATGTTAGCTAACGCCGAAAGAATAAAGAGTCGAGTTTGGAATCTTTCGATTTCGATTCTGGCTTTGTGCCTATCGGCTTGTGACTCGTCTGATTCACAGATTTTGCCACTTAACGATCTCGATGGAGTCAACCAACCGCCGGTAATTGGTTTTGATGTTCCGCGAGTCGCGGAGCAAGGTAGGCCCTTCGTTGTAGAACTAGAAGCATCGGACCCTGATGGCGATCAGCTATCGTTTTCGGCTAGTGGTTTGCCCGACTGGTTGTCACTCAATGCTGAGAGTGGGCGCCTGACTGGGTTACCGCAGCAAGCTGATGTTGGTTTTACCGGGAACATAACATTTCGAGTTACGGATTCTGCTGGCTTGTTCGACGAGCTGGTGGGTTTAGTAATCGAAGTGATTGATGTCAACGACTTACCTATTGTGAATCTAAGCCAGTTCCCAGCTGCTATGGACGCTGGCCAATCGCTTGTTGTGCAGGTTTTTCCAGACGATGTTGATAACGATGGTGATCCAGTCAATCTTAGTGTTGAACCAAATGCGTTCATTAGCGCTCGGGTCGACAATGGCAGCATTCTTCTAAACGTCAATGAGATACCAGAGGTTATCGATGTAAATCTGGTGCTAAATGCTACTGATACATTTGGAGCTACACGGCGTGTCATCGTCCCAATACGCTTACATCCGTTATCGACTAGTGGTAAAGGTCGTACCCTGATTGGCAGCCAACGAGGCCCAGGTGTCGATCTAGTCATTCTCGGCGATGGCTACCGATTAGATCAACAACAATTGCTTCGCGAACATGCAGAAGGTTTTATCGATCTACTTCGCGCTGACGCTGGAATTTCAGCCCATCTTGGTGCGTTCAACATTCATATGATTAAAACCATCTCAAGCGATTCTGGAGCTGATGACAGTGATCTTAGCGACAGCCGCAACACAGCGTTTGATAGCGCATATAATTGCTTTAACGTTGTTCGTCTAGTCTGTGCGAACACGCTTAAGATTTTTCAAGCTGCCTTAGATGACTACCCAGATCTGGATCAAGTAGTTTTACTAGTTAACGACTTACGTTTTGGTGGTAGTGCCAATAGTGGCGGTAGTATCGCGATCACATCTGCCTATTCACCTGAAATTGCATTGCACGAGCTTGGGCACAGTTTGGCTGGCCTCGCGGATGAATACGTTGATGCAGAAATCGTCGAACAACTTGGAACTGGCGTTGCCAATCAGCAATATCCTAATATTGCCTTCAGTGACAACCCCAGCCGAGTTCCGTGGCGTGCATGGATAGACTCACTCGACAACTTACCAATGCATGAAGGCGATTCTGGCGTTGGTGTTTTCGAAGGTGGTTTGTATCAGCAGAGCGGGGTATATCGCCCAACGTTTACAAGTCGAATGCGCGACTATGCACAACCCTTTGGAGCAGTCAACAGTGAACAGTGGATTCTCAGCCTTTATCAGATGACGGAGGGTATCCGCGGGTTTTCACCGGTTTCGAATGTTGTGCTAATGACGCCAGGTACGGAGCAGGAATTTTCGGTAAGTACACTGTTCGGTGACGCCGTACAAAGCGTTCAATGGAAAATGAACGGCATAGATATTACTGACGAGAGTGACAGGCAGACAGTATCCATAAGTCCAGAAAGCGGGCAACACACGCTTGAGTTGATTGTCAGTGATGTCAGTGGTGCGATTCGTCAAGCGCAACCCAATGCTGGAACATTTTTGTGGACTTGGCAGGTAACCGTTCAATAATGAAATCTTGCCTTTACATCATTGCTGGTCTGATGATGACCGTGACGCACTCCTATGCGGATATACGTGTTCTGTTTGGGTTTGATGAAAACGGAATACGAGTGCATCGGGTAATGCACTCAACGTCGCGCAACTTTTCGGTACGCGATGAAGTCTTGTCTCAATCTGGTGACGCTACCATTTATTGGCTTGATGAAGCGGGTGTCGAACTTGCGATATCCCGTTTTGCTGATCCAAGGTTGAGTTATGCGCCCGTAACAGTTGGATCAGGGAGGCACATCACGGCAGTTGTTCATGAAGGCGCCTGGCTGGTAGCTGGACCTGACGGTGCTCGAAGTGCAACATTGTTGTTGCCAGCCCACAACAATGCGGGATTAGGCGAAATACTCTGGACGGTGCTTCTACCTGACTTGCAGTAGCTATCAGGCAAATGTAGCAAAAGTGTGAATTTCTCTACTAATTCGCAGGACGGGCGGGCGATTAGATCCGATTCCGGTAATCAGATCGGATATCATGACTTGCCCGACTTGTAAAGTGCTTGCTGGATGCAGCTCATCGGGTCGGTGAAAATCTTATGTCAAAACCTGAATTCGATCCAAAGGATCAAGACGAAACGTCGATGTTCGATTTTCTTGGTGAAGAAGGGAAGTCTGTGGGTAAAGGGAAAGTTACACCCAACACTAAGCCGGTCGCTGAGTCGAAACATCCTCGCGACATTATCAGGATGCCAGAGATCCGCAAGCCAGTTCCGATTTCCGAGTCGGGTGCTCTACGTGCTGGCTCTGCAACAATTGGCATCAACCGATCATCTACGAATGTCACCGATTCGGATGCTGACTTTGATTTTCTCAACGAAGTTGATTTGAGAGTCAGTGAATTACAGAAAGAACGTGCGCAAAGCGACGATCCTTATTCACGACCCAAGCCAGTTGCTCACGATGTCTCAATTGAAGAAGACATGCGTAAGGTTCATCAAATTGACCCTGATATGGACGATATGTCGCCGATCGTTCGATACGGTCTACTAGCTTTATCCATATTGTTGTTAGGTGGTATTGGCTACGTTGCGCACACATTTATTCTTTCACCGCCAGCGACCACGATTGCACAGAATGCTGAAAATAATTCTGTTGAAACAACACCAACGCTGACAGCTGAACAAGTCGATGACGCAGGTTTAGCTGTAACACCTGATGATGTCAGCAATACACCGGAAGTCACAGCAACGGATGACATCGATGCAATAGCAGAAGCTTCAAATCGATCTGGGCTTTACGATCGGTTCGTGAGTGAACTGTCTTCACTAGAACGTATTGTCGATTCTGGGGACTACGACGTTGCGGTTAACAGAATCGGATCGATGGATCGAGCCTTATATGGTTATGGCGAACCAGAGTTTCTGGAGTTGTTAACTCGCATAGAGGCGTTGCGATTTGGCAACACATCTGGTGTTAACGACGTCATTAAGGAATCAGAACGAATTGCCTCCGTGGCTTCTGCAGAACAAGCTGCAAAACTTGAGTCTGATCGTCTGGCAACAGAACAAGCAGAAATTGCAGAGGCTGAACGTTTGGCGGCTGAACAGGAGGCGGCAGCAGAGGCCGAACGTCTGGCGGCAGAACAGGAAGCGGCAGCAGAGGCTGAACGTCTGGCGGCAG
>CAZQOI010000077.1:0-4199 GCA_964594905.1 uncultured Granulosicoccaceae bacterium | reverse complement strand
AGAACAGGAAGCGGCAGCAGAGGCTGAACGTCTGGCGGCAGAACAGGAAGCGGCAGCAGAGGCTGAACGTCTGGCGGCAGAACAGGAAGCGGCAAAAGAGGCTGAGCGGCTGGCGGCAGAACAGGAAGCGGCAGCAGAGGCTGAACGCCTGGCAGCAGAACAAGAGGCGGCTGCAGAAGCTGAACGTTTGGCGGCAGAGCAAGAGGCGGCAGCAGAGGCCGAACGCTTGGCCGCAGAGCAAGCGGCTGTTGCTGAAGCTGAACTGGTTGCCGCGGAACAGGCCGCAACGGAAGAAGCTGAGCGATTGGCTCAGATAAATGCTGACAGGCTTGCTCGTCTCGCTGCTATCAAGGCTGCCAATGCAGCAGCTGAAAGATTGGCTGCTGAACGCCTTGCTCTTGTCGAGCAACTGAACGCGGAACGTCAAGCCGCTGAACAAGCTGAGAAAACCGAATCAGCCAGGCTGGCAGCCGAACAACTTGCCCGCGAAGAGACGCTGCAGGCAGAGGAGGCGAGTCGCGAGTCTGAAAGACTTGCTCAAGAGGCAGCGAAATTGAAAGGTGAAAGTGCAGTACAACTCGAAGTTGATCTTTTAAGTGATGACTTGGTTACTCGTCGACAAGCAGAGAGAGAAGCAGCTGCACGACTAGCTGCTGAACGCGAGACAGCCCAACAATTGGCAGCAGCGGAAACGGCGCGAGTCGAAGCCGAAAGGCTGGCTGCTGAAAAGCAACAGGCAGAAACTGAAGCGAGGCAAGCGAGGGAAGCCGAAGCTGCTCGAGCGGCCGCCCGTCGCGCAGCGAGACAACGCGCTGAACGTATAGCCGCGGATCAGAAAAGACGACAAATCGAAACTGCCGCAACAACAGCTGCAATTGCGCGTCAATCGACTCAAGTGGCGAGGGCGGAGATTGAGAACTTGGAGACTCGCTCGTCAAGCTCCTTGTCTGTAAATCCTTTGCCGATTACTGATGGCGATCTGCAGCAAGTGTACCGACGTTTCAATAGCCTTGAAACGGCTATTGAGTCGCGGGATATTACAGAAGTGATTTCCTTGACTAAGCAATCTGGCGCACGAGTACAGCAGTTTTTGCAAATTTTTGAAAACAGTCAATCTGTCAATGCACAGATTGTCAATGTATCAACCTCTAACAACAGTGCAACAATAAGTGGGACGCTGAAAATACTGAATATTACGCGTACCGATGGTAGTGTGGTGCAACCACCGTCTTCGTTGTCGTCTATCGCTCTTTCGAGTTCGAGAAAAGGCGGCCAGTGGTCGGTCATAGAATGGTAAAACCGAGAACACATAAATGCGACATTTCAAACGACCATTAGCCATTGCGCTAGCCGTTTGTCAGATCATATTGGGAGTGGCAGGTATTGCGCCATTACCTGCGTTGGCGCAATCTGCGGATTCCGAGCCTCCGCAAATCATATTCGATCGGCTCGCCGAAGGTGTACGCGACGATACCCAGGTGGTTTCCGCAACGATCACCGACAATGCTGGCATTGCCTCTGCGGTTCTCCATTACCGATTTAACGATGACGATAGTTATTTATCGGTACCCATGAATCGCATCGCCAGTACGGATATTTATACTGTTTCGATAGAGCCATCTAGCGGCGCTGTGCTCATGCAGTACTACCTTGAAACGCGAGACGTTTCAGGTAATAGGACATTGGAAGGATTCTCTTTTGATCCAATAGAGCGCGAACTGGTGCCGGCCAATCTTGTTGCCACCAGCACTGAGGCACCAAGTAGTGCGCCGATATCGACTCGCACTAAGATCATTTTCGGTGTCTTGGGTGTTGTCATTGTTGGAGCGCTCGCAGCTGCGGCCGGCGGTGGTTCTAGTGGTGGAGGCGGTGGCGATGTTCCAGTGACCGTAATTACAGACCCACTCGTCGCACAATAGGATGACGATGAAAATGAAAATGGCTTTTGCGAAATTCTTGCGTACCTTCGGTTTCGTCTGCCTGCTAGCTGTGCTTGGATCCTGTGACATCACAGGAGGTGACTCCAGTGGCGCCGTAAAATCAGATCTAGCGGGTCAGACGCAATTAGCGATGACACCACCGAGCCTCTTGCTGCAGACCCGCGCGATTGTGCCAGCCAACCTGGTGTTACAAATTACTATCGGCGATGCTGTATTTGATGTGCCCCGAGACAGTTCAGGTTTATACATACTTCAAACCAGTTTGGCGCCCAATACATCTACAGTCGTGACACTGATGTGGTCAGAGATTCTCGAACAAAGAGTCCTGCCTTTAGCTACAGCTAGCAAAAGCCTGGATATCGCTTCCAATGCTGTGTCGGCTGAAGTGCGTTTTTTCAGTAATGAATTTGATAGTAGTACGCTGGACTCTGATGATGATACCCAGTCGAATCTGGAAGAACGGTCAAATGGCTCTGATCCGTTTGATGCAGCAGATCCTCCTACGCCACCTATCCAGGTTCCTTTGCAGCTTCAGTTTAATCTGCCATCTGTGCTCAATGATGTGCCAGTGGATACAAGAGAAGCGGTAGATAGTCTCGCCAGAGTCAATAGTATGGAAGTGTTGTTAACCCGCGAGGGAGATGTTTGGCGTGGTGCTGCGATGGTTAACGAAAATAGCGAACCTTTTGTTTCGGTCGAATTTTTCGAAAATACTGAGCAACAGGTACGAATAGCAACGCTTAATCGCACAGAGAGCGTTGGCACTGGTACAACTATAGTCATCAATGGCGACGAATATGATGTTGCGCTTGATGATGACCGAGATGGCTTTAACAACGCGAGTGAGGTTGGGGCTGGAACCAACCCATTTGATTCCAATGACCCACCTCGCGATCCATGTGAAGTGTCCTTGTTTGATCCTGGTTGTGACTTCGACAGCGATAATGACGGTATTTTCGATCGAATAGAAACCATCGGTGCTGACGCTGACAACGACGGAAGACCAGACTACACAGAGCCAAATAATGTCGACGCCGACAACGATCAAATTACTGCTGAGCGTGATCCTGAAGAAAACAATGCCTGTGTGCCGGATACCAGCAATTCTGTTTGCCAGTTAATTCTGGATGACGACAACGATGGCGTTGCAAACGCTCAAGACAACTGCCCCGCAATCGCTAATGCTGATCAACGCGATAGTGATCTTGATGGTGTTGGTGATGTTTGCGATGCGCAGGATAATCGAGATGCCGATGGAGATGGCATACCAGATGCCACCGACAACTGCGCAACTGTTGCAAATCCGGGCCAGGAAGATGCAGATGGCGATGGAACAGGAGACGTCTGTGACATCATGAACGATACAGACACTGATGGAGATTCAGTTCCAGATGTGAATGACAACTGTCCGACTATGTCAAACCCAAACCAATCAGATGTCGACGGAGATTCTATTGGTGATGTTTGTGATCCTCAGGATGGACGCGATGCAGATGGTGACGGTGTTTTGGATAACCTTGACAACTGCCCAACTGTGGCCAACCCAGATCAGGCAGATGTTGATAATGACGGAGCAGGGGATGTCTGTGATGTAGCTGATGATCGAGACTCAGATGGAGACGGCATACCAGATGTGACCGATAACTGTCCTGTTAATCCCAACGCAGGGCAAGCTGACAGCGATAACGATGGAATTGGTAACGTATGCGATCCAGTTGATAACCGAGACGCTGATGGTGATGGTGTCATCGACTCATTAGACAACTGCCCCGCAATTGCGAACGCGAATCAGGCGGATATCGACGATGACGGAGCCGGTGATGCTTGCGACAATACTGATGATCGAGATGCTGATGGAGATGGTGTACCTGACGTGATTGATAACTGTCCTGTGAATCCCAACGCAGGGCAAGTCGATAGTGATAACGACGGAATCGGTAACGTCTGCGATCCGGTGGATAATCGGGATGCTGACGGGGATGGCATATTTACAGCCGTAGACAATTGCCCAGCAGATCCAAATCCGGGGCAAGCGGATATTGACGATGATGGTATAGGTGACGTCTGCGATCCTATTGATGACAGTGATGACGACAACGATGGCGTTCGAAACGCGCTGGATAACTGCCCGACAGACCCGAACCCTGACCAAACAGACACAGATGGGAACGGTATGGGTGATGCTTGCGACCCCATTGTTCCACCGACAACCGGTACAACAACCGGCACGACTACTGGTACAACGACCGGTACAACGAC
>CAZQOI010000076.1:0-13255 GCA_964594905.1 uncultured Granulosicoccaceae bacterium | reverse complement strand
AAGGTCGATCATCAGTGGCAGTTGATCAGATTAATCAAAGATGGATACGAAGGTTATATAGAAAAACCTGAACATACCGACCACGTCGATACAAATTATCGAATCAATCGACGCTCAAGCTTGTTGTTTGCAAAACCTTCAATAAAAAGCAAGGTCACACAAAGACTCCCCTTCAACGCGGAACTCGGCTTAGTCGAACATGCAAATACAGAGTTTCTGGAAACCACTGATGGGCTCTACATCTGGAAAGATCATGTCAGCCAGTTGAAAGTCTTAGAGGCCGAAGACCCCATAACGCTCGCACTGGAAAAATTCTTAGGCGCTCCGTACAGCTGGGGTGGGCGAACACCGGCTGGTGCAGATTGCTCTGGTATGGTTCAGGCGGTTTTACAAGCCTGCGGACATGATTTGCCACGTGATAGCCATGATCAAGAGCGGGCGCTGAGTAATAGTGTTCCTTTAAATTCTAGACAACGGGGTGACATCGTCTTCTGGCCAGGGCATGTGGGCCTATTGCTTAATCCCGACGAACTTATACATTCAACTGCATTTTCACTTGATTGTTGTACTGAGCGATTAGACGCGGTAATAGAACGGGCCGGACCCATCTCGTCAATCAAACGCTGTGACCAAACTAATTTAAAAGATGTGTAGCCAATGGCGATAATTGTGTTTTTCTAACGCGATCTTCAGGCAAAAGACCATCGTTCAAAAGCAGATCATGCTTGAGCCCCATCAGATAGGGATACCACTCGCGAGACAGCGGCGTTTTCCATTGCCATAACATGACCTCTAGTGCGGCGTATTGCTCCTCACTTGCAGCTTCCACTAATTGGTTCTCGGAAGAATTACATACGGGGTGATAAAAAAAACTAGCGATAAGGTAAAAGACCTCTGGCACATCATGTGAAGTGAGGGTGCTTCGCCATGCGGTCAGGGCTAGCTCATTTGATAATTCAGCTGGATCGCTCTCTATTTTCGAATCCTTAGCTAGAAAGGATCTATCAGTGGACTCGTTTTTTAAAGCTGCCTCATTCATGCTTATAGTACTACCCATAATATCCAGTAACAGGCAGTCTGTTTCTATCATACCGGTTGCATTAAGAAGCACCGGGGTCGAGTTCTCCCGGTTCATCCATGGCCCAACAAAAAGACGTCTGGGACAATAATCGTTTGCGTAGAGATTATCCCAAAATATAATCTCCAGATTTGTCGTGTCAAAAACCTTGTCAGTATCACTCCGCCGAATGGACTCAGAGACAACATCCGTACCGCAATAGATAATCGGATTTTGTGGATTCAGTGTGCTTACAAACTCTGATAGATAATTTGGCTCGTCATCAACCAGTTCATTGGCGTAGATTCGTGGAACAACCTGTACCGCCTCACCAAGCGCCTCTCCGATAGCGTTGGCAAGTTGCGCATGCGCCTCACCCTCTGATTGAAATCCAACATTTCGCGTATGAAAATCAGCATCGATATCATCCATCAATAAGCACAGCTCATCAGCGCCGTCGTTTATCAAGGTTCTACATTTTTCTAGTAGTGTATGGAAGTCTTTACCGTCAGGCAGATCGGTAAAATTAAAATCAAGCCCGGGTGCAACCCCTGCGATTATCGTTACCTGCCGATCTTTTGCATAGCTACAGAATTTTGAAAAACAGGAATGCCAAATATCATCGTAGGGTTCACGCCAACGGAACCGATGTCTAGCGTCTTCCTTGGGTGCATATAAATAACTGCCCAGGCGATGTTTCGCCAAGCCATCCACTATTCTGTGCCGATCGTTCCAGCCAAGCAGTCGGCCATAGAAACCTTCTACGTAGCCACACCGTCTGCGCATCACGCAGTGGACCGAATCATTCATATTCGCTTTGTACGAATCTTTTGAGTTAGTGCTTTTTAATCAATATCAGAGTCACCCGACTCTATTGAGCGAATTCAACCTTACCGTCGAATCGCTTACCCGCGACAAGGATCAACACGATAACCGGAATGGTTAATAAAGCGGTCATGATAAAGAAATTGGTATAGCCCATTGACTCGACAAACGTTCCTGAGTACCCACCAAGCACTTTTGGAAACAAGGTCATCAAGGAACTGAAAATAGCGTATTGCACAGCGGTAAAGGATACGTTGGTCATACTCGACAGAAACGCAATGAACGCGGCACTCGCCAGACCCGCAGAGAGATTATCGGCACCAATTACCATAAACAACATACCGATATTGCCGCTGCCTTCAACGAGCTCGCCACCTGCGCCAGAATTGGCGAGCAGGATAAATAGAAGATTGGTGCCCGCTGACAGAATCGCGCCAAGCAGCAAAATACGCATGACACCAAATCGTACTGCTAACAAACCACCCATAAAGCCGCCAATGATAGTCATCCATAAACCAAATACTTTGGAAACACTTGCTATCTGCGTCTTTGAAAAACCCATATCCTGATAAAACACATTGGCAATAACGCCGAGGACAATATCCGACACTCGATAAAAACCAACTAGCAACAGAAGCAGAATAGCGAGTGTCTTACCGTAGCGAGCGAAGAAGTCCTTGACAGGCTCCATGTAAGCTTCTTTAACCATTGATCCATTAACAGCATTAGCACCAACCAATAGTTTAGACACACCCCATACAACCAACAACGCCACAGCAAGTCTTAGCGTTGCTACAATCAGTCCTGCTAGATGACGGTTGTCAAATTTATCCGTCAGTGTAGATTTCGCAGTAGATACTATTTCTCCACTGAAACGAAATACAGCGATGAATGCAATAACAGCAATCAGGAAAGCGATAAAAAATCGAAAGTGATCGTTAACGCCGTGTGTTGAGATCGCGTTTTGCTGATTATCTGGTTCTGTTATGACGAGCGTCGTGGCGACACCTATCAACATGACTGCCGCCATTGCGATATAAGTATTTCGCCAAGCCAGATAGTTATAAGCTTCACTTGTTGAACCAAAAAAATCCGCTAGATACAAAGCACCAGCGCCAGCGACCAGCATACCGATACGATAACCAGCAATATACGTTGATGACATCAAAGCCTGAAGATCGTCATCGGCCGAATCAATGCGATAGGCATCAATAACAATATCTTGAGTCGCTGAAGAAAAACCAAGTGCAACAACGGCAAGCGCCATGACAGTCAAGCTACCAGTATTAACCGCAGGATCTGTCATGGCCATCCACAACAAAGCGCCAATTACAGCAAATTGCGACAACAGCATCCAACCACGTCGCCTGCCAAGCCAACTGGTCAGGAGCGGCAAGGGTAATCGATCAACCAATGGTGCCCAGATAAACTTGAATGAGTAACCGAGCGCAGCCCAACTGAAGAACGTCACCGCGGATTTTTCTACCCCTGCTTCGCGCAACCAAAGACTTAAGGACGAAAAGATCAGAAGAATCGGTATGCCAGCAGAAAATCCCAGAAACAACATCGTGACAACACGAGGATGCAGGAATGCCTTGATTGATTCACCCCATGACTCGGTATGCCTTGGCGAAGTCGCGACGCTATCGGTCGAATCTGCAGTCGTCATCGCGGTCTCAGGGTTGCTGTGATTGCGGCTGATTATAAAGGTGTCAACGATTACCTGTCATCAGCGAATTGCTAACGAGCAGTTTTTATGGCAACGATGCCCTTACACAGGAGACAGTTGGATATTGCCCCTTGCGCTTGTCCTCAATGTGTCAGGCAATCGGCGTTACCGATAGAGGTAGTTGGCGCTTCTGACACCATTCAGCAACATCAAAGTTCGGGCAGGTTTTTTCGGTATATGCAAAATCTCGATGACCACAGATTGTCGCTGCAGGATAAGTCACTAACCAATCGCGAAGCACACGCTCGAGGGTCGCAAACTGCTGTTCGGTAAAGTTCTGCCGTCCTATCAGACAAACACCGAGGCTAATCTCATTGTGTCCGTAGACATGTGCACCTATCCAGCAATCTGGCCGGCCGTATTCAAGAGATCCGTCTCGTCTGATAACCCGATGGTATCCAACTCCGTGCCAGCCAAAGCCTTGGTGCATGGCGTGAATATCGCGCAACGACATATCTTGATCATCGGGAGAATCCGAGCAATGCACTACCAGATGTTCGATGTTTTCCGCTTCAAGCATGTTGATGTTTCTGGCTGTGGCTGGATCTGGATGGAACAAGCTCAAGGCCAAAACCGCCAAGTAAGCTCAATGTAGCTGCTGTCGGCATACCGCTAGTCATGACTGCAACGTCGTTGGCTTGTAATGGTGCAGATGTTGGTCTTTGCGCCTCCGGCCAATAAGTATCCAATTGCTGCACAGCTCGACGGGCGACCGCCTCAGCCGGATCCAGCCAATCAACTGGCCAAGGCGCAACCTTTCGCATCTCATTGACAAGAAAAGGGTAATGCGTGCAACCAAGCGCGACAATATCGGTTCGCTTACCCTGCTGTTCGACAAAGCACGGTTTGATCTGTTCGAGCAACAGATCGTGATCAACTGACTTACCCTGCATATAGTCTTCTGACAAACGAGCAAGACGAGTTGCACCTACTAGTGTTACTTCGCGATGAGCAGCGAACTGCTCGATCAGCATATTCGTATACCGACGCTTGATAGTACCTGGCGTTGCCAGAACAGAAATAAGGCCACTCGCCGTTCGTTTCGCTGCAGGTTTAATGGCAGGAACAATACCGACAAACGGAATTTTAAAACGCTTGCGCAATGCAGGCATGATGAGCGTTGAAGCAGTATTGCAGGCAATGATGGCGAGCTTCGGTTGGTGTTCCACCATCAAGATTTCGAAAAGCCCAACGATCCTCTCGATCAGAGCTTGCTCTTCCCATTCACCATACGGAAACCCTGCATCATCACCCACATAAATAATGGGTTGATCACCGAGCCACATGCGTGCCTCGCGCAACACCGAGAGTCCACCGATTCCAGAATCGAAAATCAGAATCGTCATTTCAGATACGTCTAACCGCCTATGAAAGACATTTCTACTTTCGGCCTAATCACTGACACATGAGTTCTAGTTTCTGAGTAACGATCCATGCGCACTGACCAAATATCGCGAAGCTTCTGTTCAACTTCATCCGCATTGCCTTGACGCAACGCTGGTCTGAGGTCATGACCCCCACTTGCAAAAAGGCAAGTGTAAATACTGCCTGTTGCGCTTAATCGGGCGCGCGCGCAATCACCGCAAAATGGCTCTGACACTGACGATATGATGCCTATCTCACCACCACCATCCTGATATTGCCAACGCTTGGCAACTTCGCCACGATAGTTGGCCTCGATTGCCTTTATGGGCAATTCGGCATTGATGATATCGGCTATCTCCTGACTACTGACAACCTTGGACATGTCCCAGGCGTTGCTATTGCCGACATCCATGAATTCAATAAATCGAAGTATCTGACCAGTACCGTGAAAAAATCGCGCCATTGGCAGAATGCTGTGATCGTTAAGACCTTTCTTGACAACCATATTGACTTTTATCGAATCAAAATTGACAGCCGCAGCATTGGCAATACCTTCCAACACCTTTTGCACGGTGATATCAACATCGTTAACTTTTTTGAAGGTGTCATCATCCATGGCGTCAAGGCTGACGTTTAATCTCTTTAACCCAGCATCACGCAGGCTTCTTGCACGGGCTGAAGTCAGTAAGGATGCGTTAGTGGTCATGCTAATGTCGTCGATTCCATCAACATCACGAATCAAGGAAATAAGGCGCTCAAGATCACGTCTTAACAGAGGTTCACCGCCAGTCAGGCGAATTTTGTTCACGCCTACTGAAGCCGCCGCTCGAACCACTGTTTGAATTTCTTCAAAACTCAGTAGCTCTTTCTTGGGCAGGAATTTGTAGTTTTTGTCGAATACCGACTTTGGCATGCAGTACACACAACGGAAGTTGCATCTATCGGTGACAGACACGCGTAAGTCTTTAAGCGGTCTATTGAGTTTATCTGTCAGTTGCGAATTGTTATCCGTCTCAGGCATGTTGTTCAACCCCCGCCACGCTGGAAGTACAGATCAAAATGCGCTTTGAATGCCTGTTGTTGCTCCACACTGACATTGCGGAATACAAACGAAACGTTTGAATAGGGAATGGCAAGCAATGCAATGCGGCGAATCTCCGGCGGACCAATCGAGATATCCACCGTACCATCGTGGAGCTTGGCGTGCACATTATTCCCATCACGCTGGAATTTGTGCTCACCCATGGCTCGAGGTAGCAGGCGCCAGAAGTCATCATGGGTCAGCCCCATCTCACGGCTGTAACTGATCTCGGGCTCAGTCACCGCTCAACCACCAGCGACCGGCGGCCAGATCGCAAGAACATCATCAGGCTTGAGTACATTGCGCTGATCTCTATCAGCATCACAATGGAAAACACCATTCACAAGAACCAGGTGAGCCAGATCGCGAGGAACCCGGTACTTGTCTATGATGTCGTTCAAACTGGTGTCGGTAGAGACTTCTATTGTCGCTGCGTTCTTTACTGAGTTTGATGGCAACAGGTCTTGTAGTGTCGCGTAAAGCTTGAACGTGATTGACATGGTGCTGGCAGATCGTGATTGGTCAGCCACGTTTTCATTCTCGCCGGTTGTTACATCAGCGCTGTTTGCTTGCGAGGATGTATCTGAATTATCACTACTCATACTAATACCTTGAATACCGTCACTTCACTATGACGATCGCCATCGTCTTTTAGTTCATACCTGTACTGTGAATACCTGCGTGCACTTGGATCAAGCGCTTAAGGCTGCGTGCTGCGACTGCGCGCTGGCAAGATATGCTTCCGCCAAGCGATTAGGCTCAGCACGCAATTTGTCCTTCCACTCACCCAGATGTGCGCCAGTTTGAATAAGTCCACGCATAACACCCACATGTTGGGTCATACCCAAACTGCTGGCACCAACAAGCACATCATCTTTAAATTGCAGATTCAGATACTTGAAATTTTCTGGATCAGACATCTCAGCCTCTTCACCACCTTCAACACCCATCCACAAACCAAACGACGTGGAGATAAGACCGACCGTGTCGAGAACGTTCATATTGACATTGCCGGGGTGTGGCGTGCTGTGACCGCGTACCATGTTTTGCGCTGCAAGCTTGCCGTGTTCAACCGCTGTTGGCTGAATAGCTTGCACGTAATAGTCACCCGTCGATAAATCACGGCCCTGTGCGACATCACCGGCAGCGTAGATATCCGGAATACTGCTCTGCATGAAATCGTCAACGACGATACCCATGTCAACTTCGACGCCACTTCCTTCGAGAAACGCTGTATTGGATCTAACACCCGTTGCGCAGATCACCACGTCAGCCGCCAACGACTCACCGCCGTCAGTTTTAACACTGAGCGGATCGCTCGCAGTACCTGGCGCTATTTCAGACACTTTGGTCGACGTCATGACCTTGATACCTTTATTAACGCACCAGTCTTTGATCATGGTTCCCATGACCTCGTTGGTCATGCGTGAAACCATGCGGTTTTCCATTTCAATAACTGTCAGATCAACCTGACGTGCAGCCAGTGCTTCCAGGATGATGCAGCCGATGAAACCCGCACCCATCAATATGACTTTGGAACCTGGCTCTGTACTGTTGATGATCTTGTGAGCATCAGCGAGAGACCAGCAGTTATAAACATTATCGGAATCGATCCCAGGTATTGGTGGGCGTGTAGCTGTTGCACCAGTAGCAACGAGTAGCTTGTCGTAGTTGATGGTGCCGCCGCCTAACAAGGTGATGGTTTTGCCAGCCGAGTCCACTGAACTTGCACGCGCATGCTGCACATCAATGTTCAGCTTGGCGAAATGATCAGATGCCTTACGCAGATAGGTTCCTTCGGCGTCGATATTGCCCACCAGATAATAAGGCAGTGCCATACGTGAGTAAGGTGGTGCATCTTCGGCAGCCAACATGGTGATCTGGCCGTCTGAATCATATTTTCTTAAATGTTCAGCCGCATTTACGCCGGCAGGCCCGGCCCCGATGATGACGTAGTGCATTGTTATTTGGCTCCCTTGAAGACGACTCAGGCGCAGTCTTGGCTGCGCCTGAGAGAGATACTGCATTTCCGTAAGCCACAGTCTAACGTGAGTTACGGATTCGCTTGCCAGTCAGGCCACGTTAAAAAGCCCTTTTCGCGGTGGAAAAGGGCTGTCTAAGCTTCAAATAGGCCCGACTTTAGGCTGTTATTGCTGTTATTTCAGTGACTTGTGGTGGTCCGACCCCGTTAACCTGGTAGTGAGAACTTTTGGCGGACTTCGGCGGTCATTGAGCCGTCGCTGCCATAGCCACGCAGTTGGTAGTACTCAGGCAACATCTGGTCGAGTTCATTGACCTTGCCTTGAGCAGGACCGGCATTGGCACCTTCTTTCAACAGACGTGCAGGCAGTGTGTCGTCGGCGCCAGTAAGGCCAGCTTTCTCGTTGAAATCTCTTTCAAGATTCCAGATTCGCTCACCCACTTCCATCATGCGCTCGGCAGACCAATCACCTTCACAGGCCGAATCCACTTGCGGGGCGATGTCATCCATCGTCCAGGCGAACGTGGTGAAAACACAAAGCCCGGCAGAATCGACCGCCGCAGTAGCATCCTGAAAAGCCTTGACGAGACCGGCCTTGCCAGCCGACTCAAGCGGATCGGTTTTCTCGGGGATACCGAGAATTTCCGATGCGATTGTGTAGCCCCGCAGGTGACAAGCACCACGGTTAGATGTCGCGTAGGCAAGTCCGATACCTTGAATACCACGTGGATCGTAAGCTGGGAATTCCTGACCTTTGACGGTCATGGACAATTCCGGCTTTCCATACTTTTCGCAAAGACGTTTGGATCCGAGTCCAAGATCCTTGCCGAAGCCTTCACCCTTGGCAGCAACTTCCGCAGCCCAGCAAAGCGCTTCAGCAGAACCAAACTTGAGCTCCATACCGCCCGTATGCTCAGTTGTAATGGCACCGGTTTCAAATAGCTCCATCGCGGCTGCCAAAGTGGAACCGAAAGAGATAGGGTCCATACCGTCTTCATTACACAGGAAGTTGGCATAGGTCAGTGCATCGATATCATCAACACCAGTATCGGGGCCCAAAGCCCAAGCGGCTTCATACTCAAGACCCCCTGAGTTGATCCAATACTCTGGCTTATCCTTGACCGAAAAGTGTGTGCGATCAATAGTCGAGATACGACCACAGGCAATCGTGCAGGAATAGCAAGCACCATTGGTCGTAAGGTTCGGCTTGCCATCCGACTTACGCGGCTCATGCATCGCTTCACCAGATACTTCGGATGCACCTTCGAATTGCGTCTCACGCATATTGCGTGTTGGCAGAGAACCCACTTCGTTAATTACGTTCATCAGGACCTGGGTACCGTATGCCGGCAGACCTTGTCCTGTAACAGCATTTTCAGCCAATACCTTTTTGCCATCGTTGACTGTTTGCATGAATCGCTTCGGATCATTGATGGTGCCAAGCCCTTGCGTGCCACGCACAACAACAGCTTTCAAGTTCTTCGACGCCATAACGGTTCCAACACCTGAACGGCCAGCTGCACGGTGAAGATCATTAACGATGGCAGCGTATAGGTTGCCCTCTTCCGCTGAACGACCGACACAGGCAATTTTGATCTGCGGATCCTGATGTTTTTGCCGGAGCAACTTGTCGGCTTCCCAAACAGATTTGCCCCATAGATCATCCGCTGGCATCAATTCAGCCTTGCCGTCCTCAATGTTCAAGTACATCGGGCTGGCTGCTTTGCCTTCAAAAATAATCATGTCCCAGCCAGCAAATTTCAGCTCAGCGCCAAAAAAGCCACCTGAATTTGAGCAGGCAACAGCACCTGTTAGGGGGCTTTTACAGACAACGGAATAACGTCCGCCGGTGGATGCCATGGTGCCGGTCAATGGACCAGTGGTCATGATCATCTTGTTGTCAGGCCCAAGTGCATCGCACTTCGGATCAATTTCATCAACGAGGTAACGCGTTGCAAGGCCACGCTGGCCAAGGTAGTCGTTTGCCCATTGCATGTTCAATGCTTCTTCGGCGACGGTGCCGCTACTCAGATTGACGCGCAGCAGTTTTCGAGTCCAGCTCATGTTCTGTTCTCCTTAATTTATGCGCCCGAGGCGGCGTTATCGGTTTTTGAAGCCCAGGCGCGCATCTTGTCGAGGCCTGTAGCGTTGGCATCGATATAGGTAATCGCTTGAGTTGGGCACGCATCAGCGCAGGCCGGGTCTCCACCGCATAGGTCGCATTTAACGACCTTGCCTGTGGAGGTGTTGTAGTTGATGGTACCGAACGGGCAGGCAATCGTGCATACCTTGCAACCGACGCAGACGTCACTCAACACATCTTTGGATCCATTGGCTGGATTCAGAACAATCGCATCGACAGGACAGGCTTGCATACACCAGGCCTCATCACACTGAGTGCAAGTGTAAGGAACAAATCGCCCTTCATCATGGAAGTTGAAGACCTTGATTCTGGACTTACTCGGATTGACAATTCCCTCGTTTTCAAGGGAGCAAGCCGATTCGCACTGCAAACAGCCGGTGCATTTGCCCGGATCAATATGCAGGGATTTCTGCATGAGGTTCTCCTCCATTATTTTTAAAATTGAATTTTGTCCAAGAGCGTTGATCTTGGAAATGGGCAATAGGTACCTGAACACAATCCAGCTAAAGCCAGACAGGACAGTCACAATTGCTATTCCCACACAATATTTAATGTTGCTGTCGATTGCAAGGATGACGCGCGGTAGACTCGCAGCCCCTTTCACCTGAAACCCCAAATTTTCTCTATGGCAGGCCTCGTTACATTGGCATTTGCCTATGTGTTTTCCCAGTTCTACCGCTCGTTTCTGGCGGTTCTGACCCCGGAACTGGCGACATCAATTGGCGCTGACAAAACCCATCTGGCCGACGCACTGGGTGCCTGGTTTGTGACATTCGCCGCCATGCAGTTTGTCGTCGGAGTTGGTCTCGACCGATTCGGGCCTCGTCTGACGGTCGGCTGCTTGTTCGGGATTTTCGCGACAGCAGGCGTCTCGTTGTTTGCACTCGCCACAGCACCGTGGATGATCACTGTCGCCATGGGCCTCATCGGGATCGGCTGTGCGCCCGTGCTGATGGGCACACTGATGATTTTTGCCCGACGTTTTGAGACGCGACAGTTTGCCATCATGACCTCATGGTATGTCGCTTTTGGAAGCCTCGGCAACGTTGTTGGGACCGCACCTATGGCGCACGCCGTCGAGCTTTATGGATGGCGGGCTGTCATGTTCGCATTGGCGGTAACCACTCTTGCTGTGACCATCGCCGTGTTGCTACTGGTTGAGGATCCCGACCGAGACAATAAAAATAATGATGGCCTGCGTGGTTACATCACCTTGTTGAAGATGCCCGTGTTATGGCCCATTCTGATCATGGGACTTATGTGCTACGCCCCGATTGCCGGCATTCGAGGGCTTTGGGTAGGACCTTATCTGAACGATCTGTACGCCGCTGATACGGTACTGATAGGTAACGTCACTTTTTGGATGGCGATGGCGATTATCGTCGGTAGTTTCGCCTATGGCCCACTCGACAAGTTTTTTAATACGCGAAAGCGTGTGATTCTGTTCGGCAACACAATCGTATTGGCCTTATTGCTTCCTTTTGTTATTTTCCCCGAACTACCACTGAAGATGGCAGCCGCACTGTTCGTTGGCTTCGGTCTGTTTGGTACAAGTTATGGCGTGTTGATGGCTCATTGCCGAGCTTTCCTGCCAGCGGAACTTGTCGGGCGAGGCGTGACATTACTTAACTTCTCATCGATCTGTGGTGTTGGCATCATGCAGTTCATCACAGGTCAGGTAGTGGCAAGCCAAAGTGATCAATCAGCACCACTTACCTATCAGCTGATGTTCGGATCGTATGCGGTCATCCTGGCCGCTGCATTGTGTGTGTATCTTTTTTCGCGTGATGCAAAGCCACAAGATCAGGATTGATTCGCAACTTGATCACAATTAATTTGACTACCAGAAATCAAAAAAGCCGAAGAGTAACTACTCTCCGGCTTTGGTACTAATAAAAACAATGAACTGATAAAACTCAATCGCCGTAAACGAAGACGAATGAAATAAAGCTAAGTATCAACTAGTTTTCAAAGAAAGGCCCAGCATCAAAGAATTCCTTGATTAGCGCGTCAACAGTACCGTCCTTCTTCATCTCTTCAAGTGCTGTGTTCATTTTGGCAGCGAGTTCAGCTTCACCTTTTCTCATGCCAATTGCTACACCGCCACCAATTGATACATCCGGACCGACAAACGCTATAGCTCCACCGCTACCTTCAACTACCGGTGCGAGGAAAGAGTTGTCAGCCAATAGCAAATCGATATTGCCTGCAACCAGGTCAGCGACCGATTGGTCTGGTGTTTCGTAGGTCAGTATGGTGTTGCCGTCTGCCAAATTCTGTTCAACATAGGCAGCTTGAATAGTTGCTCCCTGTGCACCAATCTTCAGACCTTTGAGGTTGTCAAAATCACCATCAAAAGAGGCAGCTGCTGCATATTTTGAAGGATCCGGTGGGTAGTACTGTGAACTGAAATCAATCGTCTCCATACGCTCATCAGTAACCGACATACCAGCCATGATCATGTCGTAGTTACCCGCGATAAGATTTGGAATTATTGAGTCCCACTCGTTGATAACGAATTCGCAGCTTACGCCCGCGCGCTCGCACATTTCATTACCTAACTCGATTTCATAGCCAGCGAGATCGCCGCTATCATTCAAGAAATTCCAAGGCGCATAAGCACCTTCAGTACCGATACGAACATCTGCCGCAATTGCAGCACTTGCTGTGAATAATGTACCTATGGCTACGCCAAGGGCTAGTTTTTTCATTGGTATCTCCAGGTTGAGTTTATGTGTTGAAACCGCAGCCGAGTTATTCAAATACAAAATCAGAAAACCGTGGCTAGAACGTACGAAATAACTACCGATACTTTACGCTATCTCCAGGATGAAAGTCGCGGTTTACAGTTGATCACAAATTTATCCAAGCTCGGGAAAAGTCGAACCAGCACACACTTTTACTGACTGATCGACAATGATTTCCCGCTCAGACCAGATATTACGGAGTGAAAAGCTGGCTCTCACCTTTTCTGGCGCGTTTTTCTAGTGCGCTTTTCAGTTGCGCTTTCAGGTGCGACTATTCTAGTGGGCCTCTTCCCAGCTATTGCCAATACCGCTATCAACCTCAAGTGG
>CAZQOI010000075.1:0-13304 GCA_964594905.1 uncultured Granulosicoccaceae bacterium | reverse complement strand
GCAACCGCTGCAGATACAAAAAATAAATATTAAAATCGCAGTGCTTTTCATAGTTCATATCAATCCAGTAAAATCAAGAAATGATCCATATACGAATACATGCTTAGCTCCAGTCACTGCGCATTTGGTGCCCTAATCTGCGAAATTATAAGCTTGTTAGCCTATACAAAAATGGACAGCATGTGCACTGTCGGATGAGAGTCCTGGTCACGCATTTGGCCTGAGAGCGACTTTTACACAAGAAAAATCCCCATTTATAAATCTATTTAAATGCTCTTCAACCTGATCATATTTTATATTTGTTATCCATGTATCCACACAATATTCCACAAGCTTGATGGCTTCAATGAATTGGGATTTTGAATAAACAAAAGAACCTATTAGTGTTTTTTGAAATCTAATCATTTCCGACACATTGATAGTTGCTTCCGGCGACTCAAAGCCTAGAAAAACACATTTCCCACCTTTTTTGTTGCATCTATTGCTTTCGCACGCGTGACTTCAGAGCCGACCGTATCAAACACCACATCATATTTTTGATTCAGATCTACTCCCAGCTGGTTCGCCCCAAGCAACTCAGCCGCATTTCTACGATTTTGTGCATTTTCCGCAACACCAACGAGAGTACAACCAGTACTTATTGCACATGCGACAACACCTAAACCAAGGCTCCCACCGCCAATAACACCTATTGCATCCGTGTTAATAGCACCGGATCGCTGCCACGCATTAATCGAATTAGCAAACGGCTCAATAAACACTGATTGTTCCCAACTTACCTTCTCGGGAAGCTCAAATAGCTGATCCTTGGGAACAGCAACCTTTTGCGAAAAACCACCATCTGATTGCACTCCTATGAGTGTCCATTCATCGCAGAGTTGGACGAAGTCTTGTTGACAATGAATGCACACGCCGCAACCGGATAGAGGATACACCGCAACGCGGGTTCCACTATCAGTGGTGCCCGAGAAACCAAGTCCCATTGCATTCTGCAGAGTACGTATCCCGGTATTAACGTAACCGAGATATTCGCTGCCACCGATACCAACAATTTCAACAGATACAATTGAATTGTCATCTTTTGTCGGCTCATCAACCTCTCGGAGAGTCTGTACCCGACTTTTATCAAGCTGCAGTGATTTCAATGTACTTCTCTCTCCTTTTGCGCATAACTCCAAACATCAGTCGCGCACTTTGGCACATCAGCTTCATACACTTGTTCTACGGCGGACCCGCTAGAACGTCATTGCGCCTAGCGTTTTCTCGCCGAGAAGATATATCGGTTTAGTGAGAACGCATATTCGCCCTTTGCAGCCATTTCAGCCAATTCCGCCTTCCAAGCTGATTTCAGATCAACACCATTCTGTTGTCCGTCTTCGCGAGATGTCAAAAATGAGGCGAGCAGTCCTGAGTAGGATTCGTCGCTGAGCTCCCAATTAACTATGGGATAGGCGTGCCGCTCGATGAGATCAAAACCAGCTGACTTGAGCTGCCGTGACAAAGTACGAGGTACATGTGCTGACGTGTAAGGATTCGTGAGGTCAGCAACGACGTCGCTGAGAAGTTCTTTATCGCTACAATTCCAAAGTAAGGTATCCCAGTCTGTATCCAGTATCACCAGGCGACCAGAAGTACGAAGAACTCGATGCATCTCCGCCAACGCTGCTTCTACGTCAGGTACAAAGCACAGCACTTGGCTAGCGGTAACTGCGTCAAACACCGCTGACTCTACGGGCAGAGACGATGCGTCGCCCCTGAGGAAAGATACCCCAGGACATAGGCCTCGAGACATAGAGATCATTGACTCAGCGGGATCTATACCCACCACTGTCCCAGAGTCGCCTACCTTGTCAAGCATTTCCCTTGCGAGAATTCCATTACCCGAGCCAACGTCCAAAACAGACTCGCCGGTCTTCAGAGACAGTTGCTCGATCACTTTTCGACGCTGATCAGCCATGTCATGCGTTTGCGCTACCACCTCTTGCTTGGAGGAAGCAACTTCATCGTAGTACTCGTCACTCATAGATATTGACTCCTAGCTAAGCTGGTGTATGTAGTGTTTTACACGCAGGCATTTAGATCGCCACGTTGGTTGCCGCCGTTTCAGGATCACCTGTATTAGGAGTTCCCGCTGGCTCTATGAGAAGGATATGCGCTTCTTTCGCCGCAACAGGACAGTGCTCCACACCTTTCGGAACTACAAAGAGCTCCCCAGGATTTAACACCACATCACCATCGCGTAGCTTGATCGTCACTACGCCACTCAAGACCAAAAAGAAATCGTCTGTGTCTTCGTGAGCATGCCAGTTGAACTCACCCTCAACTTTCACAACCATTACGTCATGACCATTGAATTGAGTAACAATCTTGGGCGACCAAAGCTCTGAAAACAGTGAAAGCTTGTCTTCCAAATTGATTGCCATGTTCATATTCATACTCCCTGTATACTGAATTAAGACACATACCGTATTACAACAAACTAGGTTAAAGCTTCGAATCCAGTCTAACGTAACCCCGAAATCGTAGCCTGGATGAACGAGTCGCTGCTGTGATTGTGTAATCTGGGAACTTTCGTAAAAATTTTCCAACAGCAATTTTTCCTTCCATACGCGCTAAATTTAAACCGATACACAAATGCGGCCCTCCGGCAAAAGCTAAGTGACGATTAGGTTTTCGTTTTAGATTTAGTACGTCTGGATCGTCGAACGCGGTGGCATCACGATTGGCAGCTCCGATCAACAAGTGAAGATTTGTACCTTTCTCGAATACATGCTCACCTAGTTTGACTTCACGCGTTGTTAGTCGATTACCCAGTTGATTAGGACTCTCGAACCTGAGAAATTCATCAATAGCCGTATTGGTCACTTCACCAGATGCTTTAAGTTCGTCTTTTTGCAGCGGGTTTTCATGTAGACAGCCGAGCGCATTGCCAATCAGATTCGTTGTGGTTTCATGACCCGCATTGAGAATAAAAATACAGTTCTGCAGAAGTTCTGAATTACTCAGCGAACCCTTATCACTGAACAATAACCGAGTCAGAACGTCAGTACTGGGATCACCTGGGTTTGATTTACGCTTTTTAGCCAGTTCATCCAGATAAAGAGAGAAATCTTCCACAGCCGTATTTCCTATCTGTTCTTGCTGAGCAGTAAGGGTTGGTTCTAATGCACCGAGGATCGACAACGACCACTCGCGTAGCGGCGCGCGTTCATCCGATGGTATATCGAAAAGATTTCCAATAACATTAATTGGTATTTGAGATGCGAAATACTCAACCAGATCAACAGCGCCATTGCACCTCTTGTCTGGCAGCTCATCCAACAATTGGTCAACAAGAATCTCCAGGCCATGCTGCATCTTGTTAATCGCACCAGGTGTCATTGCGCCAGCAATTATTTTTCGAACTCGCGTATGCAATGGCGGATCATTGAACACCAGAGACGTCGTATGGTGTTCAAAAAGTGGAGACTGACCGTATTTTGGCCCAAACACCGCCTTCTTATCAGACGAGAAAGCTTCAGTATTACGGTAGATTTCATCCAGCATCTTCCAGGGCGCGACCAGAAAACTACCATCGGGCTGTGGAAGTACAGGAGATTCCTCAAGTATCTGGCGATAGCAGGGATAAGGATCTTTGGAAAAATCCGGTGGAGCATTTGCCAGATTCAATAGTACAGACATTACCGCCTCACCTATAAAGGTTTGCTTTAAATTTAGATTATTATACCCAACGCCAAGCTCAGTTCCTCTTTGATAAGGTTTCGCTAAGAATTAGCAATAGTTGAAATAAAAATCACAGCAACTACAAAAAAACCGGCAATAACTTTGAACATAAATTACTCAACTAAAACTGACGTTCAGCCAGAATTTATAAGCGATCCATTTCACGGCAAAGTGGAGAGACAGCGGCACCGTGAAACAGACAGCTGGTAAATTGTCGGACGCACTAAACTGAAAAGTTTGTTCTCATTGTTTAACTGCGAAAGTACCTGCGGCGCCCGCCATTGCTCCGGCGGCAGTACGATTCAACCATACTTTTGCTCTTGGATTTTTCACATACTGTGCACCTCGCGATGCGAGGAACGTGTATGTCGCTAAAGTGCCACCCCAAACAACTACAATTACGGCGCAGAATTGTACAGCGGTAAGTGTATTTACTTTACTAATGTCTAGAAACGAAGGCAGTAGAGCAACATAAAACCCAACAGCTCTAGGATTAGCGAGGGGCAATACCAATCCGAGACTAAACGTTTTAAGAGAGTCCGTACTTTCGGGCTTCCGAAGCTCGATTGAATGTTCCGAATTCCACAGTTTAAATGCGAGATAAAGCAGGTAACAGATACCTAGCCATTTAAGAAAAATGAACAATGGTGCGAAGGTCTTCAAAAGAACGACAATACCAAGTAGTGCACAGATAAACAGAAATATATCCCCGACAACTAAACCAGCAATAAATGGAATGGTTTTTCTAATCCCTGCTGTAGCGCCTCGAGACATGACCATCGCTACCGCGGGTCCCGGGATAACCGAATCAATGAAAAAGACGAGAGCAAACAAAAGTAAATACTCTAGTTGCATCGGAGAACTCCATTTCGTGGCTGTTTAAGAACCTAACACCTCATTCAACTGCATTAGAAGCAGCGCTGGGTTATTAGATGATAACTACGTGCGAATAGCAAGGACCAACCCGTGCGAGGCGGTCCTAGGCTTACCGCATAAAATTCCTCGACTTTCAATAAGTGTCGGGATTTCGGTAGTAGTGATCGACTTCGACGATGAAATGCTCCGCACAAACGCGCCAACCGTGGAGCAGCATCAAACTCAAACGAGCCTCTTTCTGAAGTTGGCGGAGCATATGATGCTCCGCCGGCTTGAAGATACCGCAGCGGCTATTTCGCCTTGAGCTCGCTATTGATAGTGATGTTGATAGGGCCTGTTGAAAAACCGCCCACGCCAAAGGATTGATGATCTATTACGGTAGTCGCTCGGATACCAATCCATTCACCCTTGTAGTAGTCGATGGATTTACCCAGAGGATGCTCCCCCATATGAGTCATTTCAGTTTCCAGTGTCACCGCTTGAGTGACGCCGTGAATAGTCAAATCTCCCGTAATATTCATCATCGACTCACCCATCGATTCGACTGATGTGCTTACAAATGTCATTGTTGGGTATTTTTCAACATCAAAAAAATCAGCACTCTTCAGATGTGTATCCAGTGCCTCAAAGCCACTGGCAATACTCTTGGTATCAATCTCTACATTGATACTTGAGTCTTCTATATCGTCGGCCAGATTTAGCGTGCCACTGACTTTTGTGAATTCACCATTTTGAGTAGTCACACCGGCGTGAGACCAACCAAACATCACCTCAGTGTGCCCCTGATCTGTCTCGTATATCGTGTCCGCAGATACGACAGTAGGCAGCGAGGTAAACAAGACAGCCGTTATTGCGCTAGCCAGTACCGGCTTCGCCAGCCTCGTAGTTAAGTAGTGCATTATATTTTTTCTCTTCTAGTTAAAAAGTGGTAGTGGCGCAGATAGCATACGAGTACTACAGCATCTCCCGCCTCTTTTCGAGGACCACAAATACGTCAGATAGTTCACTTTGAATGCAAATGGTAGGTAATTAACCGTCAAGCAGTCTGAATAAAGCGACTTGTTATGTGAATTGCGCTCTCACTATAAAAGCAGTTTTTTCACCTGACGAAAAACCTGCACTTTCATAGAACTGCAACACAGAATTCTCTTTACGCCCGGACATAAGCATAACCTTGTAACACTGTTGATTCCACGCGAGCTCTACTGTGTGTTTCAGTAGAGCTTTGCCGAATCCCTGATTCCGATATTCTGGATGAGTGACGACATTCTCTATTAGGCAATAAGGCCTACCACCCCTGGTGAGGTTTGAAACAACAACCATTTGGCACGCAGATACAAGAGTATTTTCCAGCAATACTCCAATGTATTTTATGTTCGAATTCTTAGCGGTTTGAGCCCAAATTTCCTTGAACCGATCGGGTTCAACTTCAGGTTCATCCGGGTTGAGATGCTTGTAGAGTTCTAAAAGATTGTTTAGGTCATCTACGTTCAGTGTTCTGGCTTCCAAGTTCATTAAACACTCTATTGTTGTCACGGCACCTACAAGCCGCTACAAGAGGAAGACTGGTGGTCTACTACTGTCACCACATCGGGTATTGGTTTCTCGTTTGAAACCAATACGAAGCTAAAGAGGTGACTAGAATCATCATCGTAGCCACAAAGGTCGAGAAAATGAGCATCGTTGTCTGAAATTCGAGTATCCACCTCAATCAATACTTGCTCATCATTCGCTGAAGCGCCACGAAGTCTCATCGATTCATTTAGGTGCGGACGTAGTCCAAGTCTAAGATACATGACCACTGACCGTTCGAAGTCAATCGTGGGGGGTGGCCCCAAATCATTGCCTTGTGCCACGGCATCGATCCATAGCGCATTGAATTCTTCCGCATTTCGAACAGCCTGAATAAGCCACAAGTCCTGAGAGTCGACCTCTAACTCCGAGCTAGGAATTGGATAATTACCGGTTGCAAGCACCGAAGTGTTCAGTCGTCTATCGTTACTCAATAGCTCACGACCTTCCAAAACCAAAGTGACATCATTGGCGCTGAGATACAGTCGTGTACCCTGCCGAATGGCAGACGCCGGACCACTCATAACCAGAGTGACAGCATCCATCAATTCTACCGACGCTTCGGTCTGTTCTGAAGCACATCCACTATGAGTGAAAATGATGTTACTGAAGCTAACGGTCAATTCCTCCGTTTCATAAGTACCTGCAACACTCTGGCAACGGAGATTCCCGAATAAATCGCCATCCTCGTTAAACCGAATCAAGAGCGGGTCCGAAGCTGGAGCCGGTACGACTACGTTTGTCCCGAATCGGTAGGCAACAACAGTCCACCACGAATCTGTTAGTGGTAAAGCAACGTCGGTTCCGGTAAGCGTGTCACCCTCCAAATGAAAACTCAACAGTTGAAAAACTGGTCCGCGCAAAGTCAGTATTGTTTCGGTTAAATCAGAGGTCAGTGTCATCGGGCCAGAGAACAGAGGTAAGGCCACATCAGACGCAGCGAATTCAAATACATCTTGACCTGGATCGCAGCCTTCATTTTCCGTTTCTGTAAAGCTTCGAACCGTATCGATGACGAAAATATTTCGACCTGGATCCTGGTTAACGTCAAACTGATATCTATACTCGAATGTCAATATTGTGCAACGTGATGAGAACGTACCAGTACCGGACAGCGAAAATGGTGCATTGTTGCTGGTATCCTCGGTCAAGCTGAGAATAGGAGCTTGGTCTGTTGGAAAGCTCCTTATCGGACGTAAGTTAGTATTCAAATCAGCAAAGGCTCCAAGTCGAAATTCGACTAAACCCGCTGAGGATTCAGTGCCCATCGGAACATTGCCCGCCGTATCGGTTGAATCTGTTGAGCATCCGATCAACAACAAGCACAAAAGGACGATCGCGGCGCTACACGGTTGATATAGGTAATTCACCTAATCTCCAATAGTAAGATCTTTAATCTACAACTATTGAGGAGTAGCGATATATTGTCAAATATATAAACACCAAAAAGTTGACAAAAGTCATCTATTTGAAGCATAAAATTATTACCACTAGACTCAGCAACGGTCGGACAAAATCCCTTGCTGAATAACAGTTGACCCGGCTCATCGGTAATTTAACGGCCACAAGAAGTAATCGTCTCCGCGTTCCAAATGGCTATCAAGTTGACCGCTGCAGCTTTTTGTTTGGCTGCGTTATTAAATACTAGCTCTCCATTTCTATACCTGCGATCTCCCCGCTTTCGTCAAATGATACGCTAAGCACATAATTCGTCACGTCGCCGGGCAACGTGAAGTCATAATTTTTTAAATCCTCATCTTTAAAACAAAGTGCTAGTAAACCAATAACTTGCTCGTTCGTGGGTATATCTGCTCCCACGTGTTTTTGCCAATATGTTGAGGGTAGTTCTTCTATGTGATGCGATACGAATAGATCGACACCATACTCACCCATTTCAGTGCCAGATGATTGTCTAACTCCAGCAAGCGCTTTTACCTCATAATTCATAATTCCACTCGATAGTTCACTTAAACAACATCAGTGATAGACGTGAGAAAAGTAAGATCAATAGTTGGCAGCATCATGTCAAATCTTGGTATTTTTTTCAAAGCTACCTAACGCCTCATTCAGTCGAAATTTAGACGGTATCGCCACGAACTCGCGTAGATCAGAGATGTGATGCCATTCTTACGCCCATCTGGCAACGCAAGAGCTGCCCTGTATGTTTATTCCCCCTCCAATTTATTGCGCAGTTCGGAATATCAAATTTGCAACGAGGTATCCGTTTGACAAGCATCTGGCAACCTAGTAGATTACTTATCGGCAAACACAGCCTGCCGCTCGCAGCCCTTGGGGTTCGGTGAATGTGTAATCCAATCTAAATTCAGCTTTGTGGCTAGCGGGTCACTGGCAATGCGAGCACCAGAAAAACACCCGCACCGACAAAGGTTGAAATCAATGAAAACTGTAGACCAAGCTGATGCATCCGCTATCAAACTCAGTGGTGTGTTGGGTAGTCTTGGACACGATCTCAAACACGTTGATTCACTTGAGATCATTTCGAAACTTCGTAGCGATCCGGGTTGGAATTCGAATACTGAGAGCGTCAGTAAAGAGCAATTGATTGCCGAACAGTGTTTGGACGAATTGCTCGAAGCAAAATCGGAACTAAATTATGCAAAGTTCCATGCGCGTATGGACAAAGAAATACTAGATAATATTACCGAAAAACGTTTCTTAAGATCTATGCGCAACATACGCGAGGACTATGGCCGCTATGTTAGTCGACAATATTTGGGCATCGTCAATAACGGGCACTACTCCGAACCTCAAGACAAATATCCCGGCAAAGTCAGGCATGTTTGGCGCGGCGTGTTTGAAAAACAAGAAAGATTTATCACTATGGGCATCTATTTCAGGGATGGAAATCCGCATGTTAGCGGCATAGTGTTCTGGTAGTTGTTCGGATGTGACCATAATTATTATTTATCACTTGCGCCATTCGTAACAACGCACGCATGCGGAAACCTAGATTTGAAACAGCCCGCCTGCCCAGTATTTTATTCATAGGCGAACACGGCCTGCCGCTCGCGGCCTTAGGGTTCGGTGAATGTGTGTTCAATCTAAATTCAGCTTTGTGGCTAACGGGTCACTGACAACGCGAGCACCAGATAGTGCCCACATCTACAAAGGATGAACCAATGAAATCTATACACGAAATAAAAGCAAGCGCAGTCAAATTGCGCGATCTGTTGAGTGCGCAGAACATCGAACTCAAGCACTCAGAATCCCTGGAAGTCATTTCGAAACTAGAAGGCTTTCCCGATTGGAATACACATATCGCGTATATCAATAAAAGAGAAAAGATAGCCGAGGAGTATTTAAGTGAAATGCTCGTTGGTCATATGGAGATGGACTACGAAAAAATCACGAAACATATGGATGAAGATGAATCAGAGGATTATACAAAAAAGGAGTTTATGAGAACGCATACTGATTTACACGAAGACCTGGGACCTTTCGTCAGTCGAAATCACTTGGGCGCTATCAGTGGTGAGTCAACCACTGAACCTGACGAGGAATACCCTGGTGGAATCAGGCATGTTTGGCGAGGCGTATTCGAGAAACATGAGGTATTTATTCACGTAGGAATTTTCCTAAAAGACGGAACTTACACTGTTGCCGAAGCCAAATTCAGGTGAAACGAAAATGCAACCATTTACGAAAAAAGGTTCAACCCTCATATTGATTGGACCAAAAGCAAATATTATTGAAGATGTTGGTGAGTTGTTAGCATCGAAGCTAAACAAACCCTTTATCGAACTTAGGGAATATACCGACAAGTATTCCGAAGAAATAGGTTTTACCCAAGACGACCAGAAAGAAGCCGAGGAAAAAAACGGATTCACTGGTTTTTTTGAATACATGCAGACATATTTCGCTCATGCGATTAAGCGTGTTATTGAAGAGCATAAGGGAAGCATAATCGCACTAGATCCATTGCAATCGGTTGTCAATGATAGTGAAAGACTGAGCAGCACTATCGAACATTTAAAGCCATATGATGTTGTGTTGTTACGACCGGCAGAGGATGATGCAAAATCTATAGAAATCATACAACGGCAAAGAAGTGCTTTTGTTGATGACAAGGAAATGAATGAGCACTTTCTAACGCATCATTCCAATAATGATTTGGCGAAATATACTTTTTACACAAAAGGAAAAAGTCCAGAGCAGACTGCCGATGAAGTTCTATCACAAGTAAATGCAGAAGCTTCAAGTATCATTTTGATTGGCGCGATGGGGGTTGGAAAATCTACGATCGGTGGGCTGCTGGCATCAAAACTCGATCTCCCTCAAGTCTCCATGGATAAGCTACGTTTCGACTACTACAAAGAAAAAGATTGGACAGAAAAACGACAAGAGGATATCGACAAAAAAGAGGGATTTTCCGGCGTCTACAAGTACTGGAAACAGTATGACGTTCATGCGGTTGAACGGCTACTTGAAGATCATAAAAAATGTGTTATTGATTTTGGTGCCGGGCATTCGATTTACGAAAACCCTGAAGACTTCGCTCGCGTCAGTGAACTCTTGGCTCCGTATGCAAATGTTGTCCTGCTGTTGCCTTCTCCAGATATAGATGAGTCAATCTCGATACTAAAGGATAGACATTCCACCACTATCAATGGCGTGGAAATAACGGAGTATTTGGTTTCTCATCCATCGACCCCAGAGTTGGCGGATTTTACAATATTCACTGAAAACCGAACGCCCGCTGAGATCATGAATGAGATATTGACGGAAGTTGACGTCACGCCAAATATTAACTTATGGTCTCGACTGCTACGTCGCTGATGTCTGCATCATCAGCTTCCTTGATGCTGTCGGCCTGCACTTGTTTGCTATATTGACTTTACGTTTAGTCGAGTTTAAACCCTTTTTTTCGCACAAACGCACCGAAATCAGTGAATTGAGGTACTCCAAACTGTCGAGCTTTGTCTTCGGACCAACCATAGGGTTCAACCTCCCCCCAACGCTCGTTGTCTCGTGGTTTAAGCGGATGAGTAGTGGTTCGCCTAGCATCAAACGCTTCTATAGTTTGAGATAAATTCCCCTCGTCATAACGATCCTCATGCACGGTACTGTCGAGTGATAACCTTGGGCTAACGCTCCCTTCAACGGCGGGCCAGCCAACACACATACCAGCTACGGGTATAACTCGTTGAGGCAATTCGAATAGCTCACTGACACGTTCTGAATGATGGCGAATTGCACTAATGGGACAAGTACCTAACCCAACGGCGTCAGCAGCACGCATAAATGACGCCAGCAAAATGCCCGCATCAACGCTAGCATTGAAAAACAAGTCCAGGTGATCATTTGGAAATGGTTTTTCACGGATTTTTGAAATTTCCACAAGCCGGCGACCATTCGCCAAAAACAGTAAAACCACCGGGGCAGACTGCAGCCACTTTTGATCAGGTAGAAGCTCCGCAATGATGCGGCGTTTCTCTAGATTTTTAACAATAAGAATGTCAGCTTGCTGCAAATCACTCTTGGATGGTGCCGAAAGAGCGCAAGCGCATAGCAGCCGTAACAATTCAGAATCTACATCACGAGACAAATATTGCCTATGTACTCTTCTGTTAGCAAGACTAGCTAATTTATCCAAGCCATCCATATTTTTATCGGTGGGAAAATCCTCCCCGAAACGAGCATTAAGTGCCGCACGGATGGCGCTAGAAGAATGATTATCCGACATTTCAAGTTCCTCTGTTGTGTTAGGGACGCACGTTTGCATAAATGAATTTTATTTACCGGTGGCTCCGGAAAAGCCGGTAAGCACGTCATTCCCTCCCCATCACATCTGCAACCGAACATTTACTGATTGTGGCCCTCTAAATGCCCAGCCATCAAAAAGTACTTCATCTATAACACGCATTTTTGGGAATGCAGCAAACAATCTAGGCAGAGCGACGTCGCTAATCAATGTCCTGGATACTGCAGCGCCCGCACAAAAGTGTGGGCCAGCACCAAAGCTAACCGACTTTGCGTTTTTCCGAGTGATATCGAACTTTGTTGGCTCGTCGAAAACTCGCTCATCTCGGTTCGCGCTGCCGTACATCAAGAACACTCGGACACCCTCTTCTATTTCAATACCTTCCCAGACAAAAGGCATAGCGGTTTCTCGCGGCGACATTCCGATCGGTGATATCCATCGAGCATATTCCTCAAAAGCCTCTCTCCAGCTAGATTTATCTGCATGGATTAGCGCTAGCTGATCGGGGAATTGCAGTAGTGCCCAAGCTGTGCCAGCAATAGCGTCTCTAGGTTCGTTTTGTCCACCGCTTATCGCCAATTTAATGTTTGCCCGTATGGCTTCGATTGGCTGATCAGCACGAAATAGCACTTGTATCATCGTGTGTGGGTTAAATTCTTGCGCGTTAGGTAGGCTTAGCACCTCATCAATACATTCATCTACCTTCGCTGTCGCTTCACGACACTTGGCCTCAATCGATGCATCACCTGAAAAATTGGATATACCATCGATCATGGCCTGTGAAACCTGATCAATTTCCGCTGCACTGAGGTTGATCAATCCGGTGACATGCCTAAGTGCATTTGCAGAGACCGGCATCGCAAAGTCTGTAACCAAATCACAGTCAACTCTAGAAGACAATTCTGCAATCAATGCATCAGTATCCAGCTCAAACTGTCTCTTCCAAACTTCCTTAACCGTACCAGGGGACGTAGTGGGGAGCAGTTGTCGGCGTTCAATCAAGTGCGCTTCTCCATCCTTGCGCATCATGTTTTGCCCCATCAGCTGTGTCATTAGCCCCTGTGGTTGTACAGACGAAAAAACGTCAACATTTTTTTCGCAAACAAAAATGTCATCACGACGGGTGAGTAACAAAGCCTGTAGTTGCGGTACGCTGCAGACTGGAGCAAGTGCCCGCATTGCAGTCAAGTCTGGGTAGGGATTCTTGGTGAATTGATCAAGATCTATAGAATATTCTGGTGCTTTCATTCAGCCGTCTCTACTGCCTGTACAAAACCTTCAAACTAAAATTCATGGATTCGTAAAACATTAACTTGCAACTCCAAGTCAAACCAACATGGGTGCAATCAACGCAAACCCCATCAACGACAACATGACAAGGATGCCTTGTCGAAACAGCGTCTCCGAAAGC
>CAZQOI010000074.1:0-13380 GCA_964594905.1 uncultured Granulosicoccaceae bacterium | reverse complement strand
ATGCTTTAGTCATGGCCTTAAGTCTGAAAGGTTATACTGTCGGTAACTAGTTTTTCTCAAGCTTCCCCATGGATCTCTCGGACGAAATAGCGCGTCGGCGCACATTCGCCATCATCTCGCACCCAGACGCAGGCAAGACCACGCTCACCGAAAAGCTGTTGCTGTTCGGTGGAGCTATTCAGCTTGCTGGTACGGTCAAGGGGCGAAAGGCAGCTCGTCACGCGACCTCTGACTGGATGGCGATGGAGCAGGAACGAGGCATATCGGTGACTTCATCGGTCATGCAGTTTCCATATCGCGACAATATCGTGAACTTGCTTGATACACCTGGCCACGAAGACTTCTCTGAAGACACCTACCGTACGCTAACGGCGGTTGATTCTGCGTTGATGGTGATTGACGTTGCCAAAGGCGTTGAAGCACGTACCGAAAAATTAATGGATGTTTGCCGGCTGCGCACGACGCCTGTCATGACCTTTATCAACAAGCTTGATCGCGAGGGGCGCGACCCAATCGAACTTATGGATGAGGTGGAGCGTATGCTCGATATACGCTGTGCACCGATAACTTGGCCTATTGGCATGGGTAAACGATTCAAAGGCGTCTATCACTTGCATACGGGTACCGTCCACTTCTACTCGCCAACACACGGTGGAAAAGTGCAGGAAGGGGAGGTTGTACAGGGAATCGATAACCCAAAGCTTGACGAAATTCTTGGCGATATGGCGAGCGAGCTTCGCGAAGAATTGGAACTCGTTGAAGGTGCTTGTCATGAATTTGATAATGAAGCTTATCTTCGTGGCGAATTGACACCTGTCTATTTTGGCTCTGCGATCAACAATTTTGGCGTCGCAGAATTACTTGATGACTTTGTAAAATACGCGCCTGAACCGCAGGCCCGCGCGACAGTGACGCGTGAAGTTGCGCCGACCGAGCCGAAGTTCACAGGTTTTGCCTTCAAAATTCAGGCGAATATGGACCCTCAACATCGTGATCGGGTTGCGTTTGTGCGCATCTGTTCCGGGCAGTATTCAAAAGGCATGAAAGCTCGGCATGTGCGCCTCGGCAAAGAGGTTCGATTTAATGATGCATTAACTTTCATGGCTTCGGATCGTGGGCATGTGGAAGAAGCCTTTAGCGGCGATATTATTGGTTTGCACAATCACGGAACAATCCGTATCGGCGATACGTTTACTACCGGTGAAGATCTCGCTTTTACCGGTATTCCGAATTTTGCCCCGGAGCTATTCCGACGGGCTGTGCTGAAGGATCCGCTCAAAATGAAAGCGCTGCAAAAGGGCCTGACCCAACTTTGTGAGGAAGGTGCCACGCAGCTCTTCAAGCCTATTGTCAGCAACGACCTGGTGCTGGGCGCTGTTGGTGTACTTCAGTTTGAAGTTGTTGCGCAGCGTTTACGTGATGAATACAAAGTTGAGTGCCAGTTCGAAGCTGTTGGCGTTCAACAGGCGCGCTGGATACGCTGTGAAGATGACAAGATGTTGAGTGATTTTAAAGCCAAGCTTGATATGAACCTGTCATATGATCATGCAGAGGAGCTTGTGTATTTAGCACCCACACGCGTGAATTTGCAGATGTCTCAAGAGCGATGGCCAGATGTTGAATTTCTGGCAACACGGGAACAGGTCTTCAACTAGACTATGGCACAACGCTGTGCAAGCTATAGCAACTAGGTGATGTTTAGGCTGTACCTGCCGAACATTGCCCTTTCGTTAAACTTGCGATAGCGTAGCCCTTTGTTAAAGCATCCGCCTATCTAATATAAGGAAATGTAATGCGTAAAATTGCTCTCTTGTTGTCCCTTGCAGGACTTATGATCACGATGCCCGCTCATGCGGAATTCTTCGGTTTGGTTAACGGTCGCTCGGCTGATGTTACCAATGCGCCAGACAGATCAATCGAAGCTGGCGTTGGTTTTGGTGACTTCTTCGACGCGGACTACACGCACTTCGGTATTCGTTACAACTATAAATACAGCCCTAAACTAATGGTGATTGGCAACCTTGGTTTGTCCGAGGCAGGCAATGATGATGGTGTGTCCTTTGGTGTTGGCGCTTTCTATCAACTTGATGGGGTACTAACCAATCAAGACCTCGCGGTTAAAGGTGTCATAAACCGAGCCAATGGCGATAGCTCTGTAACTGGAATCTCTTTAGAAGCTTTGATCAGTGGCAAACAAGGTGTTGGTGCGAACGGTGATATCGGCTGGTACGGCAATGTCGGCTTTCATCGGTTCTCCTCCGGTAGCGCGAGTGAAACTGAAATTGGATTTGGTGGTGGTGTCACTTTTCCAGCAGCATCAGGCGAATTTTTTGCAGGCATTGATCTGATCGAAGACATCACCTTCGGTGCTGGATTTCGTTATTATCTGCAATAAGATTTTCACGTCCTGAATGGAGAAAGGCACATGAGCTTTTGCAGAGGCTGCCTGTTTGCTGTTTCCTTAGTACTTGCGGCAGGTCATGTGCAAGCTGAATATCTTGGTTTGCCGAATGGTCGTTCGGCAAACCCGGGTATCTACCCCGATCTGACTGTTGAGGTCGGTTTGGTATCTGGTGATCTTGGCGTTCAGGATTATCAAAACATAGCGGCCCGCGTTAACTATCGTTTATCCGACGAAATGGTGCTGTTTGGTACTTTCGGCATAAGTGAATTCGGCCCTGGTGACGCTAATCCCTTCGGATTGGGTGTGTTGTATTTCCTACCTAGTCAACGAATTGCGCCAAGCCTTGATATTGCGGCGAAAGCAAGCTTTCATACTGGTACCTACGAGGTCAACACAGCAGAGCTTGATGTCACTGTGTTCGCGTTTGAAGCGCTGATCAGTAGCCCTACAGCCATGGTCGATAATGGTCTATCCTGGTACGGCAATTTCGGCATTCACAGGCTTGGTGAAGATCCTGGCAGTATCGACTTCGAGTTTGGCTTCGGCGGTGGTGTCTATTTGCCCGTTGGTTCGGGTGAGGCCTACTTCGGCGCCGACGTTGTTGATGAAATCACTTTCGGTCTGGGGTATCGATATTTCCTCCAGTAGGTTAACGTTCGGGCATCGATAATCTAGCTAGTAAAAGTTCATGACGATCAAGACCGACGTTGTAATCGTTGGTGCCGGCCCATGTGGCCTGTTCCAGGTATTTGAGCTTGGTTTACAGGGCCTGAAATCCGAAATCGTTGATGCTCTTCCTTACCCGGGAGGGCAGTGCGCTGAGCTGTATCCTGATAAACCGATCTTCGATATTCCCGCAGTGCCTGAGTGCACTGGCCAGGAACTGATCGATCGTTTGATGAAACAAATCGCACCCTTCAAACCAGGCATACACCTCGATCAAACGGTTGATGTGCTCGAAAAACGAGGCGAAAACGACTTCTATCTGAAAACTTCCACCGGGCAGGAGTTTGAATGCCGAGCGGTCATCGTGGCATCGGGTGCTGGCTCGTTTACCCCGGTTCGCCTGCGGGTTGAGGGGGTAGAAAAATTTGAAGATTCACAGCTTTTTTATCGAGTCAGGAATCCTGAATCGCATGCTGGTAAAGACATTGTGATTCTGGGCGGTGGAGATTCAGCGCTGGATTGGGCCTTGGCGTTGGCCGATACCGCCAAGAGTCTTACGGTTGTCAATCGTACTGAACGCTTTCGCGCAGCTGAAGCATCACTTAACAAGCTCAACGCTCTTGCAGATGCCGGTAAGGCAAAAGTATTGCTGGGCTCCATGCAATCTTTTGGTGAAAAAGATGGGTCGCTAAGTGAGCTGACTTTTCAAATGCGCGACGAAGAAAAAAGTATGCTGACTATCCCGGTTGACCACCTTTTGGTGTTCTTTGGTTTGTCGCCAAAGATGGGCCCAGTGGAAAACTGGGGTATGGCGATTGAGAAAAAATTGTTCACTGTGGATATGTCCACTTTCGAGACTTCAGTGCCCGGTATCTATGCGATAGGTGATATCAATACCTACCAAGGGAAGAAAAAGCTGATCCTCAGTGGTTTTCATGAAGCGGCACTGGCTGCATATGCAATCAAGCAAGTTTTCGAACCTGATAAAAAGCTTAATGTGCAGTACACGACTACCAGCCCTTTGATGCATGAAAGGCTCGGTGTTGAGTAATTAAACCTTAATGTCGTTTTACGGGCTGGCCCAACACCAGTGTTTCAAAGACCGATCGATCATCGCCAAGCATCATCAGCATAAAGAGTCTTTCGCGCCAGTCCTTGACAGATTTAGCTCTTCGCGCCGTTAGACTTGTTGCTGAGTCATCCAGTACGACCATATCTGCTTCCTTGCCGATGGCAAAACTGCCAATCTCAGCGTCAAGATCAAGTGCGCGCGCACCACCTAAGGTAGCAAGGTATAGCGCGCGCTCTGGCGACAGAGACACTTGCTGAAGTTGTTGCACCTTGTAAGCTTCGTTGATGGTTCGCAGTAGCGAAAAACTATCCCCACCGCCGATGTCAGTGCCAAGCCCTACGCGAACATTATGTTTATCGGCTTCATTGAGCTTGAATAAACCACTGCCGATAAACAAATTTGAGGTGGGGCAGTGGGCAATGGACGCATTAGCTTGCGCTAATGCTTTCCATTCACGCGTCGACAGATGCAGGGAATGGGCAAAAACAGATCGTCGTCGGACGAGTGAAAATTTCTCATAAACACCGAGGTAGTCTTTGCAATCAGGGAATAACTCGCTAACCCATGCACATTCGTCATGGTTCTCGGATAGATGTGTGTGCAGATGCACAGTGGGATGTTCGTCCAGTAGCTGTGTAGCGACCTTAAGTTGCGCTTCCGAGCTTGTTGGTGCAAAGCGTGGTGTTACCGCATAACCAAGACGTTGTTTGCCATGCCATGTCCGGATCAGCTCCGCTGAATCCGTATAAGCGGTTTCTGGTGTGTCACAAAGTTCATCCGGTGCATTTCGATCCATCATGACTTTGCCGCAAATCATGCGTAGCGATCTTTTCGCGGCCGCAGTAAAAAATGCATCAATAGACGCCTTATGTACCGTGCCAAAAACAAGTGCGGTGGTTGTACCGTTCGCCAACAGCTGTTCGAGAAAAAATTCGGCTGTGTCCGTAGCGTGTGCCTTGTCGTGAAACTTAGCTTCTGCTGGAAAGGTATAACGCTCCAACCAGTCTAGTAGTTGCGTGCCATAGGAAGCGATCACATCGACTTGGGGGAAGTGCACATGGGTATCGATAAAACCTGGGACGATCAATTTCCCTGCGTAGTTCAGTTGTTTGGCGCCAGACGGTATCTTCACTGTTGTGGCAGGCCCGAGCGCACTGATGCGGCCACTGTCAATGACCATGACACCGTTATCGATATACTCGACGACGTCTTGCCCAGCTGTTTTTGGGTCGTCGAGACAGTGCAGAAAACTGCCCGTTAAGGCGATAGCGCTGGCACTCATGAAAAATCGCTCAATGACGTAAATCAGACAGCCTAAGGATAGGCTCTGTGGGTAAGAACGGGTTACACTTTAGGCGAACACCCGGCGAAATAGATGTCTGTCACTGAATCGAAAAAACACGACTCGACAGGGTCGGCCCATACCTCCGGTGACGGCTCGGGTAACGGCTTAGGGCGACGATCAGAGCGATCCGACCAGCCGCTTGTGTCGATGCGCCAAATCACTAAAGGGTTCCCGGGTTGTATTGCCAATGACCAGATCGATCTGGAGCTCTTAACGGGCCGAGTGCATGCCCTCCTTGGTGAGAATGGTGCGGGTAAAAGTACCCTGGTCAAGATTCTTTACGGACTATTACAGGCTGACAGCGGCAGCATTCACTGGGATGGAAAACTTGTACAGATAAGCAACCCTGGTAAGGCGCGCGAGCTTGGTATTGCCATGGTGTTTCAGCATTTCTCCTTGTTCGATTCATTGACCGTTTTGGAGAATATTGCGCTTGGCATGGGTCTCGATGCGAGCAATGATCTGAAGCTCCGAATCAGCGAAGTATCTCAGCACTACGGCCTACCGCTTGACCCCGAGCGCTCTGTATACACCTTGTCGGTTGGTGAGAGACAGCGCATCGAAATTGTGCGTTGTCTGTTGCAGGAGCCACGACTTCTGATTATGGATGAACCGACATCAGTGTTGACGCCACAAGAGGTTGAGGTGCTGTTTGCCACTCTTGATCGACTGGCCAGTGAAGGTATGTCGATACTGTATATCAGTCATAAGCTTGAAGAGATACGCAAGCTTTGTGACGACGCGACTATTTTGCGTAACGGAAAAAGAGTTGCCAATGCAGACCCGGCGGTCGAATCTGCAGGTAGTCTTGCGGCGTTGATGATGGGTGACGAAATATCAGCTGTCGATGTGCAAGCCTCTGGCGAGACGGGTGATGTTCTATTGTCGGTGGATGGTTTGTCACTGCCAGCGACGGATAATAACCAGCAGTCTTTATCGTCTATTTCATTGTCGGTAATGGCAGGTGAAATAGTGGGTATTGCAGGCGTTGCCGGCAATGGTCAGGATGAGCTAATGCAAGTGCTCTCGGGTGAAATTCTAGCGGTTGAATCTTTAAATAACGATGCAGCGTTTTTACAGTTAAATGGTGAGGATGTCGGTCAGCTTGATGCTGGTGCCCGTCGACGAGTCGGTTTGTGTTGTGTACCAGAAGAGCGTCTAGGACACGCAGCCGTTCCGAGCATGACACTGATCGAAAACGTGTTTCTAACTGCGCATCATCGGAAACCTTTACGCCTGCTAGGCATGATGTCTGCGTGGCGCTGTCGCAAATTCGCGAACGAAGTCATTGAGACATTTAATGTTCAGTGCAATGGACCATCAAGTCTTGCGTCAAGCCTCTCTGGTGGCAATCTGCAAAAATTCATTGTTGGGCGTGAGATCTTGCAATCACCAAAAGTATTTGTTGTATCGCAACCAACATGGGGAGTTGATGCGGGGGCAGCAGCGGCAATTCACAAGGCTCTACTGGCTTTGGCTAACACGGGTTCAGCCGTCCTTGTTGTCTCTCAGGATCTCGATGAATTGATGATGATTTCTGATCGGATAGGGGCCTTGTGTGCAGGTGTCTTGTCGCCTTTCTATCGCACTGCCGATGTCACCGTCCAGGATGTTGGTCTGTTGATGGGGGGAGAGCAGCTAACTGCTTTGTCTGCCAGTGGAATGAGCACATGATCGCGCTTAAACGCCGTGCCAATCCGTCGCAGCTAATGGGTTACCTTGCCCCGGTCCTGGCTTTTTTAATCACGCTTGTCGCTGGCCTTGTAATGTTCGCATTACTCGGTGTTTCGGTGGGTGAGGCGTTTTATGCGTTTTTCATTGAGCCATTGAGCTCACGTTATGGACTTGCCGAGCTAGGCGTGAAGGCCGCACCCCTGGCGATGATAGGGGTTGGGCTGTCGATTGGATTTCGCGCCCAAGTTTGGAACATTGGTGCTGAGGGACAATTGATACTTGGCGGTATTTTCGGTGGTGCAGTTGCCTTGTACTTCCATGATGTAGATGGCTGGTTTGTCTTACCATTAATGATTGTTGCTGGCGCTTTGGGCGGTATGTTGTGGGCAACCGTGCCAGCCTTGTTAAAAACCCGATTCGGTGCAAATGAAATCCTGACCAGCCTGATGCTGACCTATGTCGCAGCATTGCTGTTGTCTTATCTGGTCTCTGGACCGATGCGAGATCCGGACGGGTTCAATTTCCCTGAATCTCGTCTATTTCACGACGCGGCTTTGTTGCCGATTATCCTGGATGGCACACGTTTGCATGCGGGGGCACTTTTCGCGCTATTGGTTGTGCTGTCAGGTTGGTTGTTGTTGTCTCGCACCTTGCTTGGGTTTGCATTGAAGGTCAATGGCGCGGCCCCTAGAGCCGGCACGCATACAGGATTCAATCAAACGCGTCTGGTTTGGTTTTCACTACTTTTTTGTGGTGGCATAGCTGGCTTGGCGGGTCTCTTTGAAGTGGCAGGCCCTATTGGACAAATGATCCCCAGCATCTCACCGGGCTATGGGTTTACTGCGATTATCGTAGCCTTTCTTGGACGCTTGCATCCGGTGGGTGTATTGCTTGCGTCGCTGGTAATGGCTTTGTCATACCTCGGTGGTGAAAACGCTCAGATCATGTTGAATCTACCACTGGCTATAACTGGAGTTTTTCAAGGCATGTTGCTGTTTTTTCTGTTAGCAACCGATGTGTTGATTAACTACTCAATAGTGTTCACATCCAGAGGGGTGAGTGAGGCATGAGCGACACAGTCCTGCTGACGCTGCTAACCATCATCACTGCGGCAACACCACTGGTTTATGCTGCTATTGGTGAGCTCGTCGTTGAGCGTAGCGGTGTACTTAATCTAGGTGTCGAAGGCATGATTTTAGTGGGTGCGGTGCTGAGCTTTGCCGTGTCTCATTACAGTGGTAATGCAACGCTCGGTATCGTTGCGGGCCTGTTGGGTGGAATGACGATGGCGTTGTTATTCGCGTTTCTGACATTGACTTTGCAATCTTCACAAGTCGCAACCGGACTCGCTCTGACCATTTTTGGTATCGGTGTTAGTGCGCTGATTGGTCAGCCTTTGGTTGGTATCGCTTTTGGTGGTTTACCCGTGATACCTATCCCTTTGTTAAGCGATATTCCGTTTTTTGGGCAATTGTTTTTCAATCATGATGTGTTGGTGTATGGTTCTATTTCGCTGGTTGTTCTGGTCGCGTTTTTTCTGAATCGAACCCGTGCGGGCTTGATTCTCCGTTCGGTGGGCGATTCACACGACGCAGCGCATGCGCTGGGCCTTAGGGTAATTTTGGTTCGTTACCTTGCAACGCTCTTTGGTGGTGCATGTGCGGGCATTGCAGGTGCCTATTTATCAATGGTCTACACGCCAATGTGGGTTGAAAACATGAGCGCAGGGCGCGGTTGGATCGCGCTGGCGCTGGTGGTATTTGCCGTGTGGCAGCCTGGGCGTTTGTTGCTAGGTGCCTATTTATTTGGTGGTATTAGTATTTTACAATTACACGCCCAAGCGCTCGGAATTAATGTGCCATCGCAGTTGATGTCGATGCTACCCTACCTAACCACAATCCTGGTGCTGGTATTGATCTCACGGGATCGCGGACGCATTCGTCGAAATGCACCGGCAAGTATAGGTAAAGCTTTCCATCCTGCGACCTGAGATCTCGATGATTCATCAGGTCGTACCGAAAAATTTCAGGAGTAATGATGTCACTTTTGTCAAAGCAAAAATCTCTCTTTAAAACCACTGCAACTATTGTGGGTGCCGCGGCACTTACACTGGGTGTAGCGTCAACTCATGCGGCTGATACAGCCAAGGTCGGTTTTGTTTATGTTGGTCCGATCGGTGATCATGGCTGGACCTATCGTCATGATCTTGGACGCCAGGCTATCGAAGCAGAATTCGGTGACAAGGTCGAAACAACTTTTGTTGAAAGCGTGCCTGAAGGTGCCGATGCGGAACGTGTGATTCGAAAGCTTGCCAGCAGTGGGCATGATCTTATCTTCACCACATCCTTTGGTTACATGAACCCTACGGTCAAGGTTGCGAAGTCATTCCCTGACGTAAAGTTTGAACATGCAACTGGATACAAGCGCGAAGACAATGTATCTACCTATTCTGCGCGCTTTTATGAAGGCCGAGCTGTTCTTGGCACAATGGCAGGCATGATGACCAAAACCAACACGATTGGTTATATTGCCTCTTTTCCAATTCCCGAAGTGGTTCGTGGAATCAATGCTTTTACCTTGGCCATGCGTAAGGTCAACCCCGATGCTGTCACCAAGGTTGTTTGGGTAAACACTTGGTACGATCCAGGTAAAGAGGCAGATGCTGCCAAAGCACTGATCGATCAAGGCGTCGACATCATCACGCAACACACCGATTCGCCAGCACCTCTGCAAGTGGCAGAAGAGCGTGGTGTATTTGGATTTGGTCAGGCATCTGATATGTCTGCATTTGCGCCAAAGGCACAACTAACCTCAATCATTGATGACTGGGACAGCTACTATGTCGAGCGCACACGTGCAGTGTTGGATGGCACATGGGAATCCCAGGATGTGTGGGAAGGAATTTCTAGCGGTATGGTTGGCTTCCCAGAGTACAGTGGTGCGGTTCCTGAGGACGTCAAGGCGGCAGCTGAAGTCATTCGTGAAGGTATCGTTGATGGTTCACTGCATCCTTTTCAAGGCCCAATCATGGATCAGGCCGGCGAGCAAATCATCGGTGAAGGCGAAGTACTTGACGACGGCGTTCTGCTCGGCATGAATTACTACGTTGAAGGCGTGCAGGGCGAGCTGCCTAAGTAATCTGTAGCTCTAGGTCATGACGGTGCGCGTGCGACTTTGGTCGCGCGCGCAATAACGTTCAGCTTATGCGTTAACTCTGTTCAAAATTCGTCTGCTACGTCGTAGAACCGTTAATGTGGTTCCAAAAATAAGTACAAGCAAACCCCAGTAGAGAATCGTTGTAGTCGGAAACCACCAGCTTAGTAATGTGGCGACCACGCAAACGATCGTGACCAACGCCATTCGATGTGGTTTCGCCATCGGGCCAATAAAATCAACGACGCCATCTATGCCTTTGCCGAGCTCGCGTACATAGCTTGTCAATATGGCAAGAGCAGCAGCTACCCAACCGAGTGTGACGTTTCCCGCGGCTACTCCTAAGCCGACGATAATGAGTATGTCGGCAATGCGATCAGGGAATTCGTTCCAGAAAGCACCGTCAGGTGTTTGCTTACCAGCCTCTATCGCCACCATGCCATCAAATAGATTGCAGGCTAGGCGTAACTGACAAAAACAGGCCGCCAATATAAGCCAGTTTCCAGACAGGTTTATTGCGCTCGCGGCAAACGCGTAAAAACATCCCAGTGAAAGCGCAGCGGCAATCATTGAACCGTATGAGATCTGGTTAGGTGTGATGGATGATTTGGCTAAGGACTTGGCTATCCTTTGCGCAAGTCTTGTCTCCCGACTGGCAAGCGGCCGGCGATCTTGTAGTTTGTCATCAATATCATTAGACACTAAGTGATGTCCCATCCGAAGCGTACAAAGTGAAAGAACACGGGTGCAGAGAAAAGCACCGAATCAAGGCGATCGATAAAGCCACCATGACCCGCGATCAGATGTCCCCAATCCTTGACGCCACGATCCCGCTTGATAGCTGATAGCACCAGACCGCCAAGAAAACCCATGGTAGTGATGAGAAACGATAAGCCGATAGATTCGAAAAAGCTGAACGGTGTTATCCAGAACAAGGCCCCGCCGATCAGAGTCGCGGTGAGAATCCCACCAACCGCGCCTTCTACCGTTTTTGAAGGTGAGAGTTGGGGTGCGATAGGGTGTTTGCCAATGAGTTTCCCCCACACGTACTGCAGTACATCACTAATTTGTACAACGAACACCAGATAAGCAATAAGCAGAACATTGCGCCCTTCGTAACCGGGGATTTGCAAACTTAATAGCGCTGGCACATGAGATGCGCAAAATACACAAATCATTAACGCCCATTGTGATTCGGAAACTCTAATGAGATAGCTGTTTGTACTACCACCCAAGGCCGAGAGTATCGGCATTAATAAAAAAGCATAAACCGGTATGAAGATTGAGTACATGCCATACCATTCCTGCCAGACCAGAACGTATTGCACTGGCACAATGACAAAGAACGCAACCACCAGTGCTATGTGATCCTCACGTGCGGTATTGGTCAGTGTTATGAATTCGCGTAGGGCGGCAAAAGAGCACAGACCAAACAGAATGACCACTCCGGTTCTGCCACCGAGAAAAGCGATACTGATCAGAATGACCATCGCCCACCAGGCATTGATACGCGAATTGAGGTTGTCTATAACTGCCGATGGTTGACCTTCAGGTTGACGATGTGCCAGCAATTGCCCAATGACTGTCGCTACAAGCAACAGCACACCCACAAAGCCGAGCAACATAAGTAGATCTGAAGTTGAGTTGTTCATCCTGAACCCTCAGGTTTTTTCATATCGTTTGATACTGACGCTAGTGCAAGAAGTGATTGTTCTGCGCGTGCTAGAAAGTCTTGTTTTTTTTCACCAGCTTTGACGCGTATTGCACCACCAAACGTGACTGTACAGACCAATGGTACTGGGATAATTTCGCCTTTAGGCAAAACCCGATTCAAGTTGTTGATCCAGACCGGAATCATATCGATATCAGGCGTTTTGTTTGCCAGATGATACAAGCCGCTTTTAAACGGCAGTAACTCGTCATCAGTCGTGTTACGTGTTCCTTCTGGAAAGATGATCAGTGAATCGCCAGCATCAAGTGCAGCTTGCATGATGTCGACGGGTCGTTCATTTTTATTGGTGATGGAATCGCGTTCAATTAACAAGGCATGAAATACCTCGCAGCCAATAAATCGCTTGAACGATGAACCTGTCCAGTAGTCAGCGCCAGCAACCGGACGTGTTTTGTCACGTTGGCGGGGTGGCAATACTGTCCATAACAGGACAAAGTCCCCATGGCTACGATGATTAGCGAAGTAGACACGCTGCGTGTCGTCGATAGGTTCGACGCCACACCAGATGCCGCGTACAGCTGTAATCAAACGGGCAAAAATGATGATGACACTTGCCGCGATATTCGCAAGCAGTGCCTTCATCAGATATCGAACTCCGACCAGACAGGGCAGTGGTCAGAGGGTTTTTCCATGGCGCGGATATCGTAGTCGATACCACTATCAAGCAGTTTTTCAGTCATGCTCTTGGTAGAGAGGAGATGATCGATTCTAAGTCCACGCTTGGGATCGCGATCGAAGCCCTTGCTGCGATAGTCAAACCAGCTGAATTTGTCGTCCTTGTTCGGGTATTTGATGCGATAGCTATCGTCGAGTCCCCAATCAAAAAGGCGTTGAATCCATTCGCGTTCCTCGGGCAGAAAACTTGTCGCGCCACTTCGCAACCAACGCTTGACGTTGTCGGGACCAATGCCGAGATCTTCATCCACCGGTGCCACATTGAAATCGCCCATCACGATCATATGATCTTTCGCACTGTGCTCATTGGCGAGTTTGTCACTGAGATCCGCGTAGAATTTTTCCTTGGCTGGAAACTTGACCGGATGATCGCGCTTTTCACCTTGCGGGAAGTAACCATTGATCACAGTCACATCAGCGCCAGAGGGACTTGTTACTGTGGCTGTTATCAGACGTTTCTGTGCGTCTTCTGCGTCGGTCTTGAAACCGATATGCACATCCCTTGGTTCGTTTAATGTCATGAGCGCAATGCCATAGTGGGTTTTTTGCCCGGCAAATGCACTGTAATAACCTAGCTCTTTTATAGCTTCAACAGGAAAGTCATCATCGACGACCTTGGTTTCCTGCAGGCCAATTACATCAGGTGCATAAGCATCAAT
>CAZQOI010000073.1:6317-13501 GCA_964594905.1 uncultured Granulosicoccaceae bacterium | reverse complement strand
CGAATCCTATTAAAAATGAATAATTCCATTAAAAAGGCACTGATTACTGGCGGTAACGGCAATCTCGGTCGACTGGTTGCTGATCAACTATTGGCGCGTGGAATTGAGGTCATCAAGTTTGATATTCCAGGTACAGAACCTGACTCTCTTCGCGCAAACGAAACTGTCGTCATTGGCGATATTCGTGATCAATCACTGGTTCGCAACATGCTCGAGGAACATCGACCAGACGGGATTTACCACCTTGCGTCTTTACTGTCTGGAAGCTCGGAAGCGGATCTTGATGCGGCTTGGGAAATCAATGCAAGCGCATCATTTCATCTGCTCCGTCGTGCCCAGGAATTGAAAACAAACATGTTTTTCTTTGCCGGCACGGTAGCATCATTTGGTGATGATCTCCCCGAGCCACTGACCGACGAGACGCAGCAGTGGCCTGCCAATATTTATGGTGCGACCAAAATCGCCGTGGAACGTCTCGGGGTTTATTTCAAACAAGCGCATGGTATGGACTTTCGCTGCTTGCGCTTTCCATTGGTGTTCTCCCCGTTTGCACCACCTTCTGCTGTAACCGCATATCCGTCACATGCATTCCGGGCCGCTAGCCGACAAGAAGCGTTTACATTTCCAGTGTCACCCGGTACCGGGATGTCATCCATGTTGCTCGAAGACGTGATCACAGGAATCATCAAATTCACCATGGCCGATCGTGCATCCTTAACGCAACATGTGTACTCATTGCACGGCTATCATGTGACGGCGGATGAAGTTGCTAAAGAGATCAAATCCCGCATCCCGGACTTCACCTACAACTTCGAACCGCAAGCAAACGTTGACGCCTTACTAACAGCATGGCCAAATGTTATTGTCGATGAGCCAGCCAGACGAGATTGGGGCTGGCAACCGGAGTATGACTTCGAGAAGTCAGCGAATCATCTTATGGAGTACTTCTCAAGCTAAACCCCGAGGTATTGTTTTATCTCAGGTGAATTGACTGTCAGGTCTTTCGCCAACATGGTCTTTGGTACGCGACCATTCTCAACGAAGGCCACCTTATCGGCTATCGACACCACGGCGTCAACCTGTTGCTCCACTAAAATAACGGCAACACCTTGCTCGCGCAGCCGCAAGATCATTTGCCTGATCAATTCGATAATCGACGGTTGCAACCCTTCCGTCGGTTCATCAAGCAAAATGATTTTTGGCTTCATGCACATCGCCCTAGCCATGGCAAGCATCTGTTGCTCACCACCTGATAGGGTTTCGGCACGCTGCTTAAGGCGTTCTCTCAGTCGCGGAAACATCGACAGTACTTCTTCCCGCACGGACTCAGGCGTTTTTCTGACCATCATTCCGATTTCGAGATTCTGCGCAACGGTTAATTCAGAAAACAAACCTCGCCCCTGTGGTACATACGCTATTCCTTGCTTAGGCACTTCGTGTGGCGGTAACAGACTTAGATTTTCGTCACCAAGTCGAATCTCGCCAGCTTGCAATGGCAGCAAACCCATTATCGACTTCAAGGTTGTGGTCTTTCCTGCGCCATTACGCCCCAGCAGACATAGAATCTCGCCAGGTGCTACCGACAAGCTGACACCGAACAGCACCTTCACCTCATCGTAAGCAACTTCTATGTTTTCGACGACCAGCATCAACCTTTCCCAAGATAGGCGGCCTGAACGGCATCGTTGTTATGAATCGACTCAGGATTACCTTCGGCCAAAACAGTGCCCGCGTTCAACACAGTGATGTAATCAGCCGTTGACATGACAACATCCATATTGTGCTCGATCAATAAAATTGTTGTCTCTCCGGAGAGATCTCTGATCAGCGCTTTAAAGGAATCGACTTCTGTTGTGGTTAACCCTTGAGTGGGTTCATCGAGAATGAACAGTTTAGGCGACTGCGCAAGACCCATCGCGATTTCCAAAAGCCGTTGATGACCGTAGCTCATGTCACCCGCTTGCTGGTTTCGGTAATCAAGCAGTTTGACCCGGGATAAAGAGCTTTCTACCGCCTCTTTGACCGCCTTGCGATCACGTCCATGCGCACGGCGTGCTGCAAGCGCTACATTTTCATTGACATCAAGCTTTGCAAATACCGATGTAATCTGAAACGTGTATGCCATACCAAGCGTCATACGTTTATGCGCATCCAACGCTGTGACGTTTTGCCCATCAAAATAAACCTCACCATTGCTGGGAGACTCTCGACCACTCAGCAAACCGACGAATGTCGTCTTGCCAGCGCCATTGGGGCCGATAAGCGCTCTGACCTGCCCTTCAGGCAATTCAAAATCAACACCGTCTACAGCTTTCAAACCAGCGTAGTGTTTACTCAGATTGTTTGTAGTCAACAGGTTCACGGTAGCCACGGCATCAATCTCTTGCGTAGCACACCGGCCAGACCCTGCGGAGCAAACAGCGTGACACCAATCAAAACGACACCCGCGATAAGCATATAGGCACTGGTAAACTCACTGGCGTAGTCGATCAGGTAAAACATGAAGACCGTGCCAATCAGTGGTCCGATGGTTGTTCCTGCACCTCCGACAAGTACCCAAAGCAAAGGGAATATGGAGTACTGAACCGTCGCGAATGTAGCTCCTGCATAACCAAACAACAAGGCGTAGGCAGCTCCCGAACACCCCGCCATCACGCCTGAAATAATCACAGCTATCAATTTATGACGTCGTACATCGTAGCCAAGCATACGAGCCCGTTCTTCATTTTCTCGTATTGCCACCAATGTGCGTCCAAAACCACTTCGAACGATAAACCACAAAGCGATAAAACAAATAGAGAATAGAATGGCAGCAAAGTAATAACGATTATCAGCAGCTGTGAGATCGACGCCAAATAAAATTCGATCAGCCTGCTTGATCACAAAACCCTCATCGCCGCGCGTATAGGTCCCAGCGGCGAGAATCGTCAGGTAACCCGCCTGAGCGAACATCAACGTCACTATCATGAAGGCAACACCGATGGTGCGAAGGGCAAGCACACCTATAATTGTGGCAAACACAAATGCCGTGAGCAACCCAGCTATGAATGCCGGCGTGGGTGAAAAACCGAGAAACTGAATACTCAGTCCAAGTCCGTACATACCGGCGGAAAAAAACAGCGCATGCCCAAGGCTCAGCAGTCCGGTGTACCCAAATAGGATATTGAAACCCATGGCATAAACAGCCAGCACCAGAATACGCGCTAGGTTGCCGCTGTGGTACACCGGCAAAAAGCGATACAAGGCAAGTAGCAGCACCACGACAAGAATATGCAACAAGACTGGGCGAAGTTCGAATTTCATGCGTGACGCTTGCCAAACAAGCCTTGCGGACGAAACACGAGCACAAACGCCACCAATAATGTTGCCAGTATCTTGGCAAGCGTTGGTGTGAAAAACACGGAAATGATGCCATCGCTCAAACCAATCAATACCGCAGCGAGCACAGTTCCCGGCAAGCTACCCAGCCCGCCGATGATGACCACAATAAACGCCAACAGCAGCGGATCACCACCCATTAAATAGTGGGCCTGCTGTATCGGCACTATAAGCACAGCGCCGAGTGCTGCCAAGGCTGCACCAAGGCCAAAAACCATGGCATACACTTTGTCAACGGGAATGCCATGCGCCAAAGCCATATCGCGATTTAACTGTGTGGCGCGCATGATCAAACCCAATTTGGTTTTTGATAGGACAATCCACAACGCCAACAACACAACGATGGCCGCTGCAATTACAGCGAGCTTGTAACTCGTTGTACCGAGCCCCCAAGGCCAGATCATTGCCCAACCGTCTGCACCATGTTCAAACCAGGGTAAAGCGATCCGCTTGTTGAATGGCGCTTCTACAGGTCGCGCTTCTGGTCCAAAAGTCATCAGCGTGGATTGTTGGATGACATACAACAGGCCAATAGTGGCAACTATCGTGCGCTCAGGGTCGTAGTTGATTCGCCGAAGGACAAGATGATCTGCAACAGCTGCAAGAATTCCCACCAGTAAGGGTGCAACAAATAACGCGACGACAAAACCAATTGCTGGATGACTACCAAGCAGAGACGTTATCCACCACGCGATAACAGCCCCGAGCATGAAAAATTCTCCATGCGCAACGTTTACCACACGCATGATACCGAACACGATACTGAGTCCGACAGCAATCAGTGCCAGAACTGCAGCAGTGATGGCGCCTTCCAGCGTTGCCAGAAAAAGGTGTGGGCCGAAGTCCATTAACTACTTATATCGAGGTTCCTAAACCACCATCAACACGCTAGAACGATTGTTGAGTGTAGTCAACCTCGTCCTCGTACAGAGTATCCTCAATTGAGGTGGTGTGAGCCAGTACCAGCTTGCCACCCTCAACTTTGGATATGTATTGATGACCAAAGGCTTGATGCGTTTTACCGTTGAATATCTTCGCGCCCTGAGGATGTTCAGCTGAATGTGGTATGTCACTAACTGATTCAACTGCTTCAATCAATTTCGCTCTGTCCGCTGGCCCCTTGTAATCACTTGCCTCCATTCCCGCTTTTATGATGTACAAAGTTTCCCAACACCCAAACATATGCGCATAGGTTGACACATCACGCGAATCAGAAACAGATGCACCATTTTCATCGACGCCAACCGCCTCACGGTACAACTTGTCAAATTCGTTTTGCTCCGCCTGCGCATAGCGCGGCATGCCCTCCCAGAAATAAGTACCTTCAAGAAACTCAAGCCCTGGACTACTGAGGTCCACCGCTTCCAGGCTATCAATAAAACCGAATATTTCAGGTTTGCTTGGTCCAAAGAACTCACCCATCTCTTTGACGAAAGTCAGCACTGCTGGTCCCACCATGACGTGGTAGATGACTTCGGTATCGCGAGGTATCTTCGGAAAGTATTTGGTAAATGATGTTTCGGTGGGTGGTATGGCTATTTTTTCGAGAATGGTTCCGCCTTGCGCTTCGAATGCCGCAGAAAAGTAATCTCTATGATCGTGCCCAAATGCGAAGTCAGGAAAGATCATCGTGACCTTCTTGCCAAGATTTTCAGCGATAAAAGGTCCCATCGCTTCAACCTGGCTTTTCACATCAGTGATACCCGGTTGCAAGGTATAGCGGTTGAGCTGACCACTGGCGACATGATGGCCTTCAGAAACCACAAAGTAAGGCATCTTCAACTCGCCCGCCCGTGGCGCTGAGCCAAACACAACATGGCTGAACAAGGTGCCAAAAGACACATCGCAATTATGCTGATTGGCAAACTTCTCAACAACTTCTGCACCTCTTTTAGGGTCGGTGCCATCGTCTTCAGCGACTATTTCGATGGGACGACCATTGATGCCGCCTTCATCATTGATTCTTTTGACCACGGCTTCTGTGGTTCGGTCATACCAACGTCCATAAGCCGCGCCAATGCCAGTTCGATGCACCTGGAAGCCAATACGTATCGGATCTGAACTTTGCGCTTGCGAATACCCCATAAGACCAGGCAAAGCGCCACTTGCAGCGACAGCACCTGCGCCTGCTGCGATGGTTTTGAGAGCTCTACGACGGCTGAACTCGGAAGGCTTATCGTTCGATTTGGTCATAACGGCGGCACCTTTGGATTTTTCGGGAATGTACCAAGTATTGTCTGCGACAGGTCCCTTTGTCCAGATGTTCAGTTCGGATCAAGTGTTTTAGCCGCCTTTGGGCGACGCCAGCAGCCACAATCCAAGGAATGTGTACAAAATCATGAACACGGCTAGGGGGAGCTGACTCAGAACAGCTCGTCTATTTGATTCGAACAGACGCACCGCTATACCGTGGGCCATGATGACAGATAACAGGTGTCCCAATACAACGATGCCCGCTTGCAGCAACCACAGAAATTCCACTGAATGGTGCGTATTCAAAAAGCCAGTGGTGACGTAGAACGTACCAATACCCAGTAGATCGGAACCATTACTAAGAGGATCCGAACTCGATGCAATGAGGTATTGCCCGTTTACCAAAAACGTAATGAGAAAATGTGCTAGATGATAAGCGAAGGCAATTGGCAGCATTGACACGCTGAGTTCGATAAATGCCTGCCGGGTCGTGACCGTCGCGCGTGTTTGTTGGTGTGTTGTTGACGAGGCTGTCATCTGATTATGAATAGTTGCTGAACTGGCCCCCGCCAAGCGAACACCTAGCCACACGCAAAAAACAAAAACAACAATCAGCAGAACATTTGCCAACACTATTCCCATAACCGTGTCACCAATGATTGCTGAGCGGCCGGGAAATTCAAGCGGGTTAACACCAATAACGGTCAACCACCAGAAGGTTTCGTTGATGCCATCAAAGCTGCCACATCCAAGCAGTATCAATACAAAAACCGCCATGGATATGCCAGCGAAATTCTCGGAGTCCCGATACGCACGGTAACCAGGCAAACCAATATACAAACGCTTATCGAACAGTTGTAACGGCGACATACGCGAATAGATCGCCATTACTATGCTGATGAACTCGCCTGAACGGCTCCATGCTTCAACTCCAAACAAATACATGGCAATCAGCGTGAGCAGCCAATACGCAAAAACGATGAACGCCAATCGGTCAGGATCATCCGGTGCGGGGTCGGCAAGCGCAAACATAATGAACAGCAAGAACAGTCCGATCGCTGGCCAAACACCAAATACCTGGAGCTTGTCCGCAAATCGAATTCTAAAAGGAAATTTATCCGGCGCTGCCTTAGCCGCCTCGTCACTAATTCCCAATAAAGTACAAAGTCCCGTCCAGGGATTAATCCAGTACCACAAGTTACCTATAAACCCTTGTATGCCAACCAGACCGATCCACCAGAATGTCCAGATATACAGCGGAAGCGGATTTTTCAAAGGATCCCTCGACCCAAAAACACCAAACGCTATCAATGCCAGCAAACATCCGAGAGCCGCAAGACTTGTTAGCGTTCGAACATGTGTTGGCAGAGCAGTAATTCTCGCAACCTGAAAACGGCCTAACAATCTGTGAGTAGTTGACGCGGGTACAAACGCGAGTAATAGCAATGTGACGACAATAGCCAGAACACCCGCCGTTATATACACATTGGTTGGCAACAGTAGTACCAGACCCTGCTCTGACACGTGGGCCATCGCAGGTATCGGCAGCAGCATGGCTAGCCCGAAAATAACAATCAGCACGACGTGAGTATTTTCTTTCAACAATTTGCCAG
>CAZQOI010000073.1:0-6217 GCA_964594905.1 uncultured Granulosicoccaceae bacterium | reverse complement strand
AATGTCAGCAACGAAGATCAGGTTTCCATAATCATGACAGGAAAAACAATCGTTGTAACCGGTGTTGCCAGCGGAATAGGCGCTGAGACAGCCAAACTTTTAAAGAGTCAGAACTACAAGGTTATCGGACTGGACCGGTTAGCATCCGATACACCGGTTGATCAATTCATCAAAATCGATCTCAACGACCCCGCGTCGATCTCGACCGCTACAAAGCAGATTGATGAACCCATACATGGTCTGTGCAATGTCGCGGGACTTCCGCCACGCGACGATTGGGCCGCACTCATCCTGCAAGTTAATTTTCTTGGCACCCGCGCATTGTGTTTGCAATTGCTCGATAAGCTTGAAGCGGACGCATCCATTGTTAACGTTGCCTCTCGAGCAGGAAACGCTTGGGCGCAAAATATCGAACAAGTTAAACAGCTCATGTCACTCGCAGATGACAAACAAGATGATTTACTGAGCTTCATAGAATCCAACAAGATAGATCCAACGCGCGCCTACAATTTATCCAAGGAAGCAATGATCGTCTGGTCAATGGCACAAACTGAACATTTACTGAGCCGAGGCATTCGCATCAACACGGTCAGCCCAGGTGCAATCGATACCACTATCCTCAAGGACTTCACTCGCGCCTTCGGTGAGAAAGTGACGCGCAACGTAAAGCGCGCTGGAAGAGCCGGAAAACCCGAAGAAATCGCCAAACTAATTGGATTTCTGGTCTCATCGAATAGCCGCTGGATAAACGGTTCTGACATCCCGGCAGATGGTGGAATGGGCGCGTTCGCCGTCATCGACAACTTTCAACTGGCCGAATTTTCCAAATCCTGACGCCCATTTGCCGTTCGAAAGGCCTGATGCACCATTCAGAGTCGCCCGATGAAACGTTCGGGCGCACCGACTGCCCAGAAATTCTTTACAAATCCCAAAGAGCTTCAAAACTTGGACCCGCTTCATTTACTTTTCCAAACATCAGACATATAGTTAATCAGTCATAACGTATTGAATCGGTGAAAAATGTATTTTTACCGGTCACTCCTTTAGCAAGCTTAAGAGCGCAACGGTGTTATGGATCCCACAAATGTGGATCACCCGGACCATTTTCACCGGGTAGTCGATTGTCAATGGGGCTGCCCAGCCCACACAGATGTACCGCACTATATTCGTCAGATAGCGCAAGGCGATTACACAGGTGCCTATCTGGAGAACCGGAAGAGCAACGTGTTTCCGGGCATTCTTGGCAGAGTCTGTGATCGTCCCTGCGAGCCAGCCTGCCGCCGAGGACGTCTCGATGAAAAACCTGTCGCCATCTGTCGACTGAAACGCGTCGCGGCAGATCTCGCAGACGACGTCCGCGACAAACTTCCTCCAAAAGCCCCGTCCAATGGAAAACGCATTGCTTGTATCGGCGCCGGCTGCGCCTCGCTGACAGTGGCGAATGATCTATTGCCACTTGGCTACGACATCGTGATGTTTGAACAACACGACAAGCCTGGCGGTTTAATGAGAACCAATATCCCGTCTTTCAGGCTGCCGGCGGAGGTGCTGGACGACGAAATCGATATGATCGTCGAACGTGGAGTTGACCTCCGACTCAACACTCGAGTAGACAGTATGAAAGCACTACTGGATGACGGCTTTGATGCCGTATTTGTCGGCACCGGAGCGCCACGTGGCAAAGATCTTTCAATACCCGGACGACACGATTCCGACCGAATCCACATTGGCATCGACTGGCTCGAATCAGTTGCGTTCGAACATACGGATTCCATCGGCGAGAATGTGCTGATTATTGGCGTAGGCAATACCGCTATGGATTGCTGCAGGAGTTCTCTACGTCTTGGTGGTAAGTCAGTCAAGGTCATGGCAAGAAAACCGCGCGAATGGTTCAAGGCAAGCGCGTGGGAACTCGAGGATGCCGAAGAAGAGAATGTAGAGATCATTGTCAATCACTCGCCAAAAGCGTTTGTCACCGAAAACGGCAAGCTTGTCGGCATGCAGTTCGACAAATTGCACTATGACACTGACGAACAAGGCAATCTCAGTGAACCAACACTGATAGAGGAAGTATTGATCCCCTGCGACGACGTCATTCTCGCTATCGGACAGGACAATGCCTTTCCCTGGATTGAAAAGGACAGCGGTATCGAACTCGACAAATGGGACACACCTGTCGTCGATGAAGTATCTCATCAGGGTTCACTCGAAGGCGTGTTTTTCGGAGGAGATTCAGCGTTTGGCCCTAAGAACATCATCTGGGCTGTCGAACATGGTCATCGTTCTGCAATTTCAATTCACAAGTATTGCCAAGGTCAGGACATCTCGGACCGACCGCCACGTGGGGTTAACCTCCTGTCTACCAAAATGGGTATCCATGAATGGAGTTACTCCAACGATTACGACGGTGTTGCGCGCAACAAAATGAATCATGTCGAGCTGACGCAAAGATTCAAGGACATCAAAATCGAAGTGGAACTCGGGTTTGACGCAGAACAAACCGCTAGAGAGGTCGAACGTTGCCTGAACTGCGATATACAAACCGTCTTCAGCGAAAAACTCTGTATCGAATGCGATGCGTGCATGGATGTCTGCCCAACGTTCTGCCTGACAATCACCGACAACGGTGATGAAGATGATCTACGCGGACGACTAAAGGCGCCTGCAAAAAACAAAGCACAGCTCCTCTATGTATCAGACTCACTCCCACAAACCGGAAAGGTAATGGTTAAGGACGAGGACTTGTGCATTCACTGCGGCCTTTGCGCAGAACGATGCCCTACTGGTGCATGGGATATGCGCAAATCCCGTATCCAAATACCTTATGCAGCGTCGCCGGAGAGTGCGCTGAACGGTTCGCCGAATGGCTCAGCAAATAGTTCGTCAAACAGCTTGCAGAATGGATCGCCAAGCTAGTCAGTATCAGGAAACACCGTAAATGCCAGGCCAGAACAAACTGAACGATTTCGTCATCAAGCTAGCCAATGTAAACGGCACAGGCTCGGCAAGTGCCAACGGCTTACTGATGAAATCCATATTTCGGATGGGCATTCCAGTAACCGGCAAGAATTTCTTTCCATCGAACATTCAAGGCTTGCCTACCTGGTATGAAATTCGAGTCAGCAAGGATGGCTATCTTTGTCGATCCGGCAAGATCGACCTGATGATCGCCATGAACGCGGAAACTTATAACAGTGATCTGGCTGAAGTCAGTAGCGGTGGCTTTCTGCTATACGATTCAACCTGGCCAAGGCAGGATCTGAACACCAGAAACGACATAACTGTTTTTGGTATTCCCTTTTCTGGCATGTGCAACGAAGCGTTTGAATCGGCACGTGCCAAAGTACTGATGAAGAACGTCGCTTATGTCGGTGCACTGGTCGCATTGCTTGATATCGACATGGACGTAGTCAAGCAACTACTCGATGAAACCTTTTCTACAAAACCACAATTGGCGCAAGCGAATCTGCAAGCCATCCAGATGGGCTACGACTACGCAATGGAACACTTTGAATGTCCATTGCCGTTAAGGCTCGAAACGATGGATAAAACCGCTGGCCATGTTGTTGTCGACGGTAATACGACAGCCGGGCTTGGTGCAGTATACGCAGGTGCAACAGTCGCCAGCTGGTACCCGATTACACCATCAACATCCTTGATTGATGCTTTCTCTATTTTTTGTAATCAGTTACGAAAAGATGAAACAACTGGCGCGAACAAGTTCTGCGTGATTCAAGCCGAAGATGAACTATCCGCCATCGGAATGGTACTCGGCGCTAATTGGAATGGAGCCCGTGCCTTTACAGCGACCAGTGGTCCGGGTGTATCACTGATGAGCGAATTTCTAGGCCTTGCCTACTATGCAGAAATCCCTGCGGTGCTCTATGACGTTCAACGCGTCAGCCCATCAACCGGTATGCCAACCCGCACTCAGCAATGCGACATTGTGTCCGCGGCCTACGCCTCGCACGGTGATACCAAACATGTCGTGCTCTTCCCGGCTGATCCAACTGATTGTTTCTACATGTCGCAAACTGCATTCGATCTCGCAGAGCAACTGCAAACACCAGTCATGGTACTGAGTGATCTTGATATCGGCATGAACGACTGGATGATTCCGGAACTTGAATGGGACGAGTCATATAGCCCAAACCGGGGCAAAGTTTACAACGCGGAACAACTTAAAGACATGGACGCCTTCTATCGTTATCTGGATGTCGATGGCGATGCCATTCCCTGGCGCACCTTACCCGGTGTCGATGCAAAAGGTGCTTATTTCGTGCGTGGATCCGGACACAATAAATTTGGTGGCTACACTGAGAAATCCGACGAGTACAAGGAAGTTGTTGATCGCTTGCGACGAAAATTTGATACCGCTGCAACCTTGGCACCAGCACCAATTGTGCATAAGGAAGATTCATCCACCGCAGAAAGTCGTTGGGCAATTGTATCGATAGGCAGTTGTGATGGCGCAATACGCGAGGCACGCGACCGACTGGAATCAGATAAGCTGGCCAATCTCGATTACATGCGTATACGCGCCTTCCCGTTTCATCAAGATGTGCTCGATTTCATTAGTAGCTACGATCAGGTATTGGTTGTCGAGCAAAATCGAGATGCGCAGCTCCGGCAATTGTTGACGGTCGAACTGAATCTCGATCCAGCGACGCTTGTTCCCGTGTTGTCTTACGATGGTATGCCTGTCAGTAGCGACTTCATAGTTGAAGCGGTAACCGAGCTCATACAACAAGGTCAGGCAGCATGAGCCTCACGAAAGTCAGCGGGATACAGTCATGAGTTTCATCAAAAAACCCCGGATAACGCATCCCGACCTGCCTAAAAACAAAATCGGACTAACGATTCGAGATTATGAAGGCGCGATGTCAACACTGTGTGCTGGCTGTGGACATGATTCCGTGTCATCTGCCATCATGCAATCCTATTTCGAACTCGCCCTCGAACCTCATCGTGTAGCGAAAGTTTCCGGTATCGGTTGCTCAAGTAAAACACCCACCTACTTTCTCGGCGGCGCACACGGATTTAATTCGGTTCACGGAAGAATGCCGTCGATAGCAACTGGGGCCAACGCTGCAAACCGAGAATTGCAATACATCGGTGTGTCAGGCGATGGCGATTCATTATCAATTGGACTCGGCCAGTTCGCTCATGCAATACGACGCAATATCGATATGCTGTACATCATCGAAAATAATGGCGTCTATGGTTTGACCAAGGGACAGTTCTCTGCAAGTGCTGATCTTGGCAGTACTGCCAAGAAAGGCTCCGCCAATGCCTATGCGCCAATTGATCCGGTATTGTTAGCTATTTCACTGGGCTGCACGTTTGTTGGCAGAGGCTTTTCTGGCGACAAACAACACTTGGTGCCGTTGATCAAGAGCGCCATCGCACACAAAGGTTTTGCCTTGCTCGATATCATATCCCCGTGCGTCACGTTCAATGATCACGAAGGCTCCACCAAAAGCTATGCGCACACACGAGCGCATATGCGAGAAACCGCGCACGCAGATTTTACCGACCATCATGAGGAAATACTGGCCCAGGTAGATCCTGGTGAATTCAAAAAGGTCACAATGCACGATGGCAGTCGAGTTGGCTTCAAGCGTGTTGATGAATCTTATGACCCCACTGATCGCGTCGCGGCAATTTCCTACATCGAAGAACACCGCGCAAAGGGCGAAGTAGTCACTGGATTGCTATATCTCGAAAACAGTACCTCAGAAATGCATACCGTACTCGGCAGTTGCGAACAAGCCATGGCAACAATCCCTTACAAAGATCTTAATCCGGGTTCCAAAGTGCTGAGCAAAATTCAGAACCGTTGGCGTTAAAAGCGAACGCCTAGCCCAATTCCTAGGGTGACAGTCTGATAGTCAATATCGTTTATTTGCCCATTACCACCTTTTCCTTAAGATCAAGTCCTGAGTGGTCTGAGTACAGTAATTCGCTTGTCAGGTAATAACGCTCGGACAAATCATAGTCAGCTCCAGCAATAAGTTGAAAACCGACCGGCCGCCATCTGAAAACGACTGTTCTCCATCCGAGTCTCGCTATCAAGATCGACTTCCTGAATCACACTGAGACCAGCGGCGAAAGCCATTCCAGCGATGGTTAGGGCGAAAGTGCGGCGGCAGCAATTACAAGTACTTAGACGCGAGAAAAACAGGAATCCAGCAGTGAAAGAGGAATCTGGAGACCG
>CAZQOI010000072.1:0-13800 GCA_964594905.1 uncultured Granulosicoccaceae bacterium | reverse complement strand
TATCATCAGACTGAGTGGCCTGAGCTAGAGGTGTTCTTTACCAGTGTTACTGATCAATGGGCGACGATGACGATCGCAGGACCAGACAGTCGAAAGCTATTGTCTGAACTAACTGATATTGATTTGAGCCCGGATGCTTTCAAGTTTATGGATTGGCGAGCCGCAACCGTTGCCGATGTTCAGGCGCGTATATTCCGTATATCGTTTACTGGCGATTTATCCTACGAAATTAATGTGCCTGCGCATTATGGCCTGCATGTCTGGCGAGCTCTGTTCGAGGCTGGCGAAAAATACGATTTGACACCTTATGGCACAGAGACCATGCACATACTTCGGGCCGAGAAGGGCTTTGTGATTGTTGGTCAGGATACTGATGGCTCCGTGACGCCGATCGATCTTGATCATGGTTGGGCGGTAGCAAACAATAAGTCATTCAGCTTTATCGGTAAACGCGGTATGCAGCGAGCAGATTGTTTGCGTGAAGATCGCAAGCAGTTGGTAGGCCTCGAAACTGTAGATCCTGGTGAAGTGCTACCCGAGGGGGCGCAAGCGGTGTTTGATCTCGGCCAGGCTATACCCATGACAATGGTTGGGCATATTACTTCCAGTTATTACAGTGCTTTTCTGGGTAGGAGCATAGCTCTAGGTCTGATCAAGGGGGGATTAAACAGAAAAGGGGAATCGGTCTTCTTCCCGTTGGCCAGTGGTAAAGTTATCGAGGCAGTTATCACCAGTCCGGTTTTTGTCGATCCTGAAGGTGTAAGACAAAGCGCTTAGTTATAAGTAGACAATCAACATGCATACAAATAAACGCACACCTTGGGCTCACGTTCTGGACAGTGTCGCAAATAAGGACTCCCCGATTGATTCTGATGCGCCTGGCGTTCGATTACGTGAAATTGACACTGGCATAGTGATTTTGCGGGCGTCGGCGGATGCGAAAAATCTGGACACAGCGTTGCAGGCATCAGTTGGTATCTCATTGCCGGAGCGTTTATCATTTTCTTCCAGTGACGAATACTCGATTTATTGGATGTCTCCAGACGAGTGGCTATTAACGTATCCACATGCAAAGGAGCAGAAGCTGGAATCTGAACTTGCAGAGGTACAGGATTCACATCACGTTGCAGTGATCAACACGAGTAGTGCGATTTGCCAGCTGCAACTCAGAGGCGAGCATGCCATTGACGTATTAAAGAAAAGCACTGCCTACGATGTTCATCATCGTAATTTCCCAATTGGCAAAGTTGTGAATACCACGTTTGCGAAAACACAGGCAACCATAGCCGCCACCGGCGAAGGTCGTTATCAATTGTTTGTGCGTAGAAGTTATTCCGATTACCTGTGGCTTTGGTTACAAAGAGCTGCCAAGGGCTATGGTCTCGATGTCGAAGCCGCTTGATGGTGTTCTGGTTGTCGCGGTCGAACAGGCGGTAGCTGCGCCACTTTGTACGTCACGTTTGCTTGACGCTGGCGCACGCGTTATAAAAATTGAGCGAGCAGGCGGTGACTTTGCCCGTTTTTATGACACAGCCGCGCTGGGAGATAGCAGTTATTTTGCTTGGAATAATCCTGGTAAGGAATCTATTGTTCTCGATATCACCGATGAAAATGATGCAAGCATTTTGCACAATATGCTCAGGCGCGCTGATGTGCTGGTGCAAAATTTAAGTCCAGGTGCTCTTGATAGACGTGGATTCGATCGAGACACCTTAATAGCGGCGAATCCAAAACTGATCAACTGTAATATTTCGGGCTACGGTAACTCCGAAGAACTTCGCGGTATGAAAGCCTATGATTTATTGGTTCAAGCTGAAACAGGTTTGGTATCAGTGTCTGGTGGTCCTGGTGAGCTCGGCCGTATTGGCGTATCGCTGTGCGATATAGGGGCAGGGGTTACAGCTTATGCCGCGATTCTGGAAGCGTTGCTGCTACGCGCAAAAACCTTGAAAGGCTCTGAAATTAATATTTCCCTGTTTGATGTAGCTGCCGAATGGATGAGCGTTCCTTATATTCATACAAACACAGGTAGTGGCGCGCCAGCACGTGTCGGACTCAGGCACCCCAGTATCGCCCCCTATGGCGCGTTTACTGATTGCAATGGCATATTGACGCTCTTGTCGATACAAAACGAACGGGAGTGGTATCGCCTGTGCCATGACGTATTAAATTTGGCATCACTGTGTGACGACGATAGATTCAATAGTAATGAGCAACGTGTGGAAAACCGAGATGAGTTGGAAGAGGCTATAAATAGCGCAACTGGAAAACTTGAAACTAAAGAATTTCGTAGTGCCTTATTAGAGGCATCAATTGCCTATGGTGCTGTCAACTCAGTTGAGGACCTTCTTGTGCACCCGGCTTTGCGCACGCGGCGTGTGATAAATACACACGAGCAACTGGTCACCATTCCCGCACACCCCTGTACTGTCGGACAGTCTCCGTCGTCAGATCAGCCGCGCCCAGTTCCAAAGCTCAATGAGCACGGCGACGCCTTACGTGAGGAATTTCAATAGCGCTGCGTTAATGATTGAGATTTTGCTGAATTCGCTTGATAATCAGCCTAGTGCCTCTGTAATGATTCAGGAGTCGTCATGCCCGCTATTTCCGTCTCAGCCTCGATAGACATCGAGGCATCGCCATCGAGAATCAGACAAGTTCTGTCAGATTTTAATACCTGGCCAACGTGGTCACCTTGGCTGTACACAGAACCCGAAGCAACTGTTGAATATGTAGGTCAGGCCCATCAAGCTGGTCATGGCTATAGCTGGGAAGGAAAGAAAACTGGACAAGGATCTATGTCCTTAATCAGTAGCGATGAAAATCAAGTCCAATGTGATTTGCAGTTTATCAAGCCATTCAAATCAACGGCGAAGGTTTGGTTTGATCTCAGTGAGCAGTCAGATTCATCGACGACAGTTACCTGGAATATGCTCAGTAAACTACCTTTCTATCTGTTCTTCATGAAGGGCATGATGTGCGCGTTCATCCGCTCGGATTATTCTCGAGGATTGCGATTGCTTAAAGACTATGTCGAGACTGGAGCGGTGCACTCCAACACCGTTACAGAAGGTGTCATTGATGTGGAAGCCAGACAATTTATGGGAGTTGCTGCTACTACCGTAATGTCGGAGATGGAATCGTCAATGCGTGCAAGCTTTACGACTCTCATGCCTGCAATGCGCGCTGCAGGTGTTGAAGCTGCGGGACCTGCTATGGCCCAATACGACAAACTTGATGTCAAGACCAATCGTTGTGAATATATCGCAGGTGTTATAACCAATAATGCTAGCGCGATTGATCCCCCGGTAAAGGTTCGCGAAATTCCAGCCTGCCGTGCGCTCAAGCTCACACACACTGGCCGCTATGAGCACCTTGGCAACGCGTGGAGCACCGGGATGGCGAGTTTGCGTGCAGACGGAATCAAACTCTCGAAAACGATAAAGCCTTTCGAGCTATACATGAACGACCCTGATACCACCGATAGTAAGGACCTGATTACCGAGCTGTATCTGCCAGTTCGCTGATTTGCCACTCTTGCGGTATGATTAGCCACCTTAATAGGAGAAAACATATGTCTGGAACATCAACACGTGCGCTGATTCGCACTTTTTCGGCCGTGGCAGTTGCCTCTGCGTTGGGCGCAGGCATGTCAACCGGCTACTCAGCTGATACGGTTAAAGTTGGCATCATGATGGGCTTTACTGGTCCAATCGAATCCCTCACACCACCAATGGCCGCGGGCGCTGAAGCTGCATTTGCCGAAGCCAATGAAAGCGGCAGTTTATTGGATGGCACTCAAATTGAAGCAGTGCGTGCAGATAGTACCTGTGTCGATGCAGGCGCGGCCACTGCTGCGGCAGAACGTCTTGTGACATCTGACAACATCGTAGCCTTGGTAGGAGCTGATTGCTCAGGTGTCACCATTGCCACTGTTAACAATGTTGCGGTTGCAAACGGTCTGGCAATGGTATCCCCATCCGCGACGTCTCCGGCACTGACAACAATTGAAGACAACGGATTGTTCTTTCGCACGGCTCCATCTGATGCACGTCAAGGTAAAGTCCTGGCTGACATCCTGAGCGATCGTGGAGTTAAATCTGTTGCTGTCACTTACACCAACAATGATTATGGAAAGGGTCTCTCCGATTCATTTGAAGATGCTTACACAGCTTCTGGTGGCAAGGTTGAAATCGTTGCCGCTCATGAAGACGGTAAGGCTGATTACACCGCTGAAGTAGCAGCGCTATCGGCTTCAGGTGCCAGCGATCTTGTTGTACTCGGTTATGTCGATCAAGGTGGTAAAGGCATTATTCAGGCGTCACTCGACACTGATGCATTCGAAAACTACTATGGCGGTGACGGCATGGTAGGTGATTCAATCATTGAAGCACTGGGCGATGGTGTTGAAGGAATGGTGACATCTCTACCGGGCATTGATTCTCCGGGTTCTCAAGCTTTCCCAGCACTGATGGAAGCGTCAGGCATAGAGGTAGGGCCTTTCGTACCTGAATCATACGATGCAGCTGCATTGATTATCCTGGCCATGCAAAAAGCTGGATCCACTGATCGCGGTGCCATAGCAGGCGCTATTCTCGATGTGGCCAATGCGCCAGGTGAGGAAATTCTGCCAGGTGAAATTGCTAAAGGCTTGAAGATTCTTGCAGAGGGTGGCGATGTTGATTACGTCGGTGCCAGTGCTGTTGAACTGTCTGATGGCGGTGATACCGCAGGTTCATACAAGGAGCAGGTCATCGAAGGCGGTAAGTACGAAGTCGTAGGCTATCGTTGATTTAGCTAAATTGTGTAGAAGTATTCAGAACACCTGATTTAGTACACTTAAAAGAAAAAGCGCCGGGTTTATACCCGGCGTTTTTTTAACTGGCTTTACGTAAATCAGGGTCGTTGGCATTCAGCCACTTGTGGATGACCTTTTCTAGTAGTGCTGAATCTATAGGCTTGGTGACATAGTCATCCATACCTGCCTCGATACACCGTTCCCGATCTCCTTTAACAGCGTTAGCTGTTAGAGCGATAATGGGCATACGTCCAGCATAGCCTCCAGAGTCGCCTTGAGCTTCGCGTTTTCGCCACTCACGGCTGGCCTCAAATCCATCCATAACAGGCATTTGATTGTCCATCAGGACGATATCAATTCCACCCTTGCTAAGTTCGTCGAGGCCTTCCTGACCATCGTTAGCCAGTCGGACTTCAAATCCCATTCCGGCCAGTAACTCTTGTGACACTAGCTGATTGATCGGATTGTCTTCAACAAGCAGTACGGTAACTAGTTTGTCATCGCGCACAGGCTTGATCTCTGGCAACTCATCCTTTTTGTCAGTTTCCGCGACAACTAACCCAGGTGAGTTTTGCTGAAGAACATCTATGATTGTGTCGAATAGACGTGATGCTCTGAGTGGCTTGGTGATGTAACCGTCGAGATGACTGTCATCACCGTTTTTGTTAGCTATCGCGTGATCGATAGATGTCAGCATGATAAGGCGCGTGCTATCAAAATCAGTGTTTTCCCTAATCGCTCTTGTTAATTGACTACCATCCATAACGGGCATATGAAAGTCGAGCAACACTAGATCATAGGGTTTTCCTTCATCAATAGCAGACTGCAAGCTAAACAAGGCATGCTTAGCGCTTTCCACGGTATCGACGTTCAAACCTTCTGGCGTTAATAGACCGGTCAGTAATTCAAGGTTCGTTTTATGATCATCAACAGCAAGAATACGCGAGCCTCGTAAGCTATCTGGTAAGGCTTTCGTCGCTCCCATTTGATCAGATTTACCAATAGGAAGAGGGATATCAACCTGAAACACAGTTCCTTTGCCTGGTTTACTGGCAACGTTGATTCGCCCGTTCATCAGCTCAACCAATTGTCGGCTGATTGTCAGGCCAAGTCCTGTTCCACCAAACTTACGTGTTGTAGAGGTGTCGGCCTGGGTAAAGGCCTGGAACAGTGTTTTCATCGCCGCATCAGGTATACCAACACCGGTGTCCGCGACTTTGAAGCGCAGATGCGCAATTCCTGATTTACTTTTTACCATTGAGGAATCGAGCGTGATCGTACCTTCCTCGGTGAACTTGACAGCGTTGTTGACAAGATTGATCAGTATTTGGCGAAGACGTTCGGAGTCACCTATTACCCGGTTTGGCAAACCCGTTCGTGTAGCATTGATAAGTTCAAGATTTTTAGAAAGCGCTTGTGGTGCGAACATTTCTGCAACATCGGAGAGCATGTCAGGAAGCGAAAATTCCGCCGTCTCCAAATCAATTTTACCAGCTTCAATTTTTGAAACATCCAGAATGCTGTTTATAACACTCAGTAGAGCTTCGGCCGAGGTAGCCGCTATTTCGGTATAGCGTGATTGCTGTTGGTCGAGGGAGGTTCGAGATAGTAACTCGAGCATTCCTGTTACACCGTTTAGTGGTGTGCGAATCTCGTGGCTCATATTGGCCAGGAATTCACTTTTAGCTCTGCTTGCTTCTTCTGCAGATTCCTTGTCGATCATCAATTGTGCGTTTTCTTTCTTGTCGCTGATATCGATCAAAGAGGCGAGGTAGCATTCAGTTTGTTGATCTGTGGCTTCGACATAGCGAATAGTCAAGGACACGTGTAATGTCTTATCACCGGTGTCGCGACTGAACTCAAGCTCCGCCATCGATCCATCGTTATTTTTATCTAACGACTCTCCGATCGATTTCAATTGAGAGAATTCGGCGATATCTGTGCCCTCGAGCCAGTGACCAGAGTTAACAATAAATTCTTCAGAAGATTTATGTCCAAAAATACGGTAAGCCGCAGGGTTTGCTTTGCTTATCTTGCCATCCATTGCAAATTGAATAATACCTTCATGGGTATTTTCGAATATAAATTGAAACTTACTGGCGGCCTGCAGTTGCTTATAAGCTTCTTCACGGGTTTGAATCTCGAGCCTGACACGGCCCAGAACCCCATTGTATTGATCCGCTATCTGGCCAATCTCGGTATGTGGATCAACAGTGACGCTACGATTAAAATCTCCGTCTTCCTTCTGTGCGTGCATTTCAACCAGTAGATCGAGAAGATCGGTTGAGGCATTATGCTCGCTGATATTCAAGCCTTCTATTTCATCGCTTGCGCTTACTCTGAGTGGAAGTATGCGATTGAGCAAGTAAATAAAGATAAAGCCTGCACCAAATGCCCAGGCGGCAATCGTAGCGACTCCAGTTAATTGCACTCCAAACTGCTGCAAGCGTGAGAGGCCGAGAGGAAAGCTCGCAGTGTCGCCGATCATTGCGATGAGTAAGGTTCCTACTATTCCTGCAACACCGTGAACGGGAAATGCACTAATAACATCATCAAGCTTGAATCTTTCAAGCGTTTGTGTGGCTGCGAAGCAGGCGATGGATGACAGTACACCTACGAGAATTGAATCAAGTGTTGAAAATAAATGACACCCAGCTGTAATACCAACCAGACCCGCAATGGTGCCATTCAATGATGCACCTATATCTGGTTTTCTGGTGGTTAACCAAGCCATGATTACCAAAGTCAGGCCACCAGCTGCGGCTGATAAACAGGTGTTGATGATGACCTTGGCAATATCAGCGTTATAACCGAGTGCACTACCACCGTTGAAGCCAAACCAGCCGAACCACAAAACGAGTACGCCAACGGTTGCGACAGGGTAGTTACTGCCACGTATAGGCTTTTCTTTGTTATCAAAGCGACCAATGCGCGGACCGATCACGATAACGGCGGCCAAAGCTACCCAGCCTCCAACACCATGTACGACAGAGCCACCGGCAAAATCAATAAATCCAAGTTTGCCTAACCAGCCATTGGTTTCACCGTCAACCGCGCCATTCCAGACCCAATGACCGACGAGCGGGTATAACAGGCCCGCCATAGCAACACTGATCAGGATGTAGCCAAGAAAACGCGTACGCTCGGCAATAGCACCACCAACGATGGTCGCTGCAGCACCACAAAACATCATTTGGTAAATGAAGAACGCGCCGAGGGTATTTTGATGTTCGACAAAGAACAAGGTGCTGCCAAACCAACCAGCTATTGTTTCGCCATACATCAGTGCATAGCCGACTGCCCAGAAAGTCAGTGAGGCGACGACAAAGTCCATGACATTCTTGAACGCCACATTGATGCTGTTTTTGGAGCGCACCAAGCCTGTCTCGAGCATGCAAAAACCAATTTGCATGGTCATGACGAGGAAGGCGCTTATTAACAGCCAAGTAACGTCTAGCGGGTTATAGTTGGTCACGGCGCACGCAAAGCGTAGTCTCAAGAGACTGCTCAGGTTGCAAGCTGTGTTCCGTGAACCAGCTCATACTGTGAGCTGGTTAGCAAAAAGTAGAGGAATCAGCCCTCAGACAGCCGTGCCAGTAGATCCTTGGCGTCAATCTGATCACCAGCCTTGACGAGCAGCTCTTCAACCACACCGTCCATCTCAGAGTAGATAGCCGTCTCCATTTTCATTGCTTCTATGGATAACAGCACGTCGCCAGCGCTAACAGACTGTCCACTCTTTACGTTGACCGTTGATACAACGCCTGGCATGGGAGCGCCGATTTGCGTTTTATCGCCAATCTCTGCCTTGGCTCGAACAGCGGCACCCGCTGCACCATGCAGGCGATCAGGAACAGCTATTGAGCGTGGTTGTCCATTGAGTTCGAAGAAGACTCGAACCATGCCTTTCTCATTGACATCGCCGAAGGCGAGGCAGCGGATAACCAGCGTTTTGCCTTTTTCAATTTCGACAAATATTTCAGTGGCGACTTCGAGCCCGTAAAAGTACACAAGCGTTGGTAACACGCTGGTTGGTCCATAGAGATCTTGCGCCGCGGCAAAATCTGTAAAGACCTTCGGGTACATATTGTATGAAGCAATGTCATTGTCAGTCGCGGGCCGATCAAGAATTTCGCTTACCGTTTCACGCACGGCTTCAAGATCAGCGGGTGGCATATTGGCACCTGCTCGACCTTCCGCTGGTGCTTCACCTTTCAGCACCTTGTCTCGAATATTGGTAGGGAAGCCGCCTTCAACTTGACTCAGCTCTCCGCGCATTAGAGCCACAACTGAATCTGGGAACGCGATTTCCTTGTCTACGCTGAGTAAATCGTTGATAGACATGTCCTGGCTGATCATCATCAACGCCATGTCACCAACCACTTTAGACGATGGCGTGACCTTGACGATATCGCCAAACAGATCGTTCACATCGCTATAAGCTTTTGCAACTTCGTGCCACCGTGAATCCAGGCCCATCGAGCGCGCCTGTTCCTTCAGGTTAGTAAATTGACCACCCGGCATCTCGTGCAGATAAACTTCTGATGCAGGTCCCTTCAAATCGCTTTCGAAGGCAGCATATTGATTTCGTACCGCTTCCCAATAAAACGAAATACGTTGTATCGCGTCGTTATCAAGACCAGTATCTCGATCTCCACCCTTCAAAGCTGCAACTATAGAACCCAGACAAGGTTGCGATGTGTTTCCGGAAAATGCATCCATTGCCGCATCGACCGCATCAACGCCTGCATCGACCGCGGCAAGTACGGTTGCTGCCGATATGCCAGAGGTGTCGTGGGTATGAAAATGTACGGGCAACTCAGTTTCTTCTCGCAGTGCCTTGAATAGCACTGTTGCCGATGCAGGCTTCATCAAGCCAGCCATGTCCTTTATACACAAAATATGTGCACCAGCTTTCTCGAGTTCGCGGGCGAGCTTTAAATAGTATTCAAGCTGATATTTAGGACGCTTTGCATCGAGCATATCGCCCGTGTAACAGATTGCGGCTTCGCACAGCTTGTCTGCCTCGAGCACAGCATCCATGCTCACACGCATGTTCTCGATCCAGTTGAAGCAATCGAATACGCGGAACAGATCTACACCACTGGTGGCCGCCTGTTTTATGAACTGTTTGACAACGTTATCTGGGTAGTTTGTATAACCAACCCCGTTAGCGCCTCGCACCAGCATCTGTAACAAGATGTTTGGCGCTCGTTCACGAATTAATGCCAGACGCTCCCATGGGTCTTCAGTGAGAAAGCGCATGCTGACATCAAAGGTTGCACCACCCCAGCATTCAAGTGATAGCAATTCTGGTAAAGCCTTGGCATAGGCGCCAGCGACTCCAACAATATCGGTAGTACGCATACGAGTCGCGAGTAACGATTGCGGCGCATCGCGCATGGTCGTATCGGTGATCAGCACTTGCGGCTGTTCACGTAGCCATTTAGCGAATGCTACCGGGCCGTCTTTATCTAGTCTGTCTTTGGTACCGGGGCTTACTGCTTGCTGGAACCAGGGTGGAACGGGTGCTAAGGCATCTTTGCGTGGTCTCGGGCGATCCCGAACTTCAGGATGTCCGTTGACTGACACGTCAGCGATGTATTGTAAAAGTTTGGTTGCGCGATCTTGACGTTTGACTTGATCAAACAACGCAGGCGTTGAATCAATAAAACGTGTGGTGTAAGTGTTGTCGAGAAATTTTTCGTGACCAATGATGTTTTCGAGAAAGGTCAGGTTAGTCGCAACCCCTCGTATTCTGAATTCACGCAGTGCACGATCCATACGCCGAATAGCTTCATCGGCAGTGGGTGCCCACGCGGTTACCTTTTCAAGTAAAGGATCGTAGAAGCGATTGATAACTGCGCCAGAATAAGCTGTGCCACCGTCGAGTCGAATACCAAAACCGGACGCACCACGGTAGGCAGTGATTCGCCCGTAGTCAGGAACAAAATTTTGTTCGGGATCTTCGGTGGTGATACGGCATTGCATAGCGTGGCCGTTCAGTGCGATATCTTTTTGTAACGGTACGCCAGATTCTGGTGTGCCAATAACGGCACCTTCAACTAAATGAATCTGCGCTTTTATGATATCGATGCCGGTGACTTCTTCGGTCACTGTGTGCTCAACCTGGACACGTGGATTGACCTCAATGAAATAGAACGAACCCGTGTCCATATCCATCAAGAATTCGATGGTACCGGCACCTACGTAACTGGTTGCGTTGGCTATTTTTAACGCATAGTCGCTCAACTCTTGGCGCTGTGCGGCATCAAGGTAGGGGGCGGGTGCGCGTTCAACGACTTTCTGATTCCGCCGTTGCACGGTGCAATCGCGTTCGAACAGATGTACAGCATTGCCGTGTGTGTCTCCGAGGATTTGCGCCTCGACATGACGGGCCCGTTCAACCAATTTTTCCAGGTAGATCTCGTCTTTGCCGAATGCCGCCCGAGCTTCTCGACGTGCCTCGTCGGCCTGAGTTTCGAGATCCTCCTCGCTGCGTATGGTACGCATGCCTCGGCCACCACCACCCCAGGAAGCCTTGAGCATGATCGGGTAACCGATTTCGGCGGCCATTTTCTTGATGGTTGGCAGGTCATCAGGTAGTGGGTCCGTTGCGGGAACTACAGGCACACCCGCCTCGATGGCGAGGTTTCTGGCGGCTACCTTGTTGCCGAGCCTGCGCATGGTGTCGGCCCGTGGACCAATGAAGGTGACGCCAGCTGATTCGCAGGCATCGACGAATTCGGGGCTTTCGGATAGCAGACCGTAGCCAGGATGAATAGCATCGGCCCCGGAGAGTTTGGCCACTCGCAGTACTTCTTCGATTGACAAATAGGACTCGATAGGCCCCATTTCTTTTTCTAAATGTGGGCCTTTGCCGACCTGGTAGGCTTCATCTGACTTGAACCGGTGTAGCGCCAGTTTGTCTTCTTCAGCCCAAATGGCGACCGTTTTGATGCCCAGCTCATTGGCAGCACGAAAAACACGAATCGCTATCTCCGAGCGATTGGCGACGAGAATTTTCTTGATCGGCAAGGGGGGACTCCAGACTCAGTACCCCATCATTCTAGCAGTCAGGCGCTACCCTGACTTAATTCGAAGCGGAATTCTATTGTGACCTGAAAGCCAACAAACTCTTCAGTAGCTTGGCTTTGCATACCAATATCAAATTCGCGCCGATCGATCTCAAATTTGCCTGTGGCATAACGCTGACCATTCTCTTCAACCACCATCATTGGGAAACTAACTGAGCTGGATGTAGATTTAATACTCAAGATGCCTGTGACGCTGAAATTACCTGTTTCGTTGATTGTGATGTTTGTTGATTCGAACAGTGCCTCGGGATAGGTCTCGACATCAAACCACTCTGACCCAGGCAACGAAGACTGTACTTGGGCATTGTCGCTACTTGCTCCTGCTGTTTGCACGATGGCGACTATTGACGATTGTTCGGGAGCATTTGAATCCAGATTTGCCGTGACAGTGGTAGCGCCAAACACGCCTACAGTATTGTCTCCAGCGACTAGCGCTTCAAATGTAACTTTACTAGCACCTGCCTGCAGGGTCGTATTGGCATTGGAGGATAATGTCCAATTCGCAACTGCCACGCACGCACCAAGTGCGGCGCAGATGCCAACCACGTACGTAAAACCACGTAGTGAGCTTATGCGCTTCAAGATGCCATCGCGATTTATAAACTGATGTTTTAGCGCCGCGAGAATATGGCCGATCATCAGCAGTAGCAGTAAGTTGCCTGCCAGCTCATGGTAACCCGTGTAATTTTCGACCAACACAGCCTTGTTGGTGAAGCTGGCAAAAGGCTCCAGGTGCGGCCACGGGATGACATCAAAAAGCAGGGTGTCGATATTCAGTGGCGATACTGAAACCAGCATCCAACCGGTAATAGGCACCAGAAAAAGACAAAGGTACAAAAGACCGTGAACCAGACCTGACGCTTTACGCTGGGAGGGAGGCCGACCTCGAGGGTGCGGGGGAGGGCTATTACCGAACCGCCAAAGCAGTCGAATGACGGATAACAGCAGAACGGTAATGCCAAAACTCTTGTGCCATTGCGTTAGCGTGAAACGCAATGGATCATCACTACCCAGTCCTGTCATAAACTTGCCAACAGCGACAAGTGAGATTATTAAAATAGCGATCAGCCAATGTAGGCCGATCGCAACATCAGAATATCGTGTCAGGCCAGGACGTGCCAAAAAAGTGAATCTCAGTTTGCCATCAGTAGCTCAGAAGAGATAGACAGTTCAACCTCATCGGAGACGTTCGGCGCAAATTTACCAAGTCCGAAATCTGAACGCAAGAGCTGACCGGTAGCTGACATACCGACAACTGGCTTGCCAGACATTGGATGGTTCATAGCGCCATTGATGACTACGTCTAGCGTGACAGGTTTGGTTGTACCTTTAATTGTTAGGTCACCTGTGATTGTGTAAGCATCGTCACCGGCTGCTTCGATCGCTGTAGAAGCAAATGTGATGGCTGGATTACTGGCGACTGCAAAAAAATCGTCACCGGTCAGATGGTCTTTCCAGATTTCAGAACCTGCAACTACGCTTGCTGGATCAATACTGACGCTGACTGTTGATTTTGTTGGGTCCGCATTGTCGAGCTTAAGATCGATGTCAAAGTCATCAAAACTCAACGTAGGCTTGGACAGGCCCAGGTGTGTGTATTGAAAATTGATATAGGCATGAGTTGGGTCAACCGCATAGTCACCTGATGGAACAGCAGAAAGATCGGCCGAAGCGTTAGTTGCCGCCAGCAGGGTGACGGGCAAAACGAGGGCGCGCAAAACACTTGTAGATTGGGCCATGATTGAATTTTTCCTTGTGGATTCTGGGGTGATTCGCTGCGGAGCAGCTACGCTGTAGATCAAGTTCGAGGGAATAAAGTTCAACTCAGTGTATACTTCTTCACGAAACAGATGCGCCCGTAGCTCAGCTGGATAGAGTACCTGGCTTCGAACCAGGTGGTCGGAG